>NZ_JAKEVM010000039.1 GCF_022398475.1 Pseudoalteromonas shioyasakiensis
CCAAATGCCCCTTTTTACGTACTAATTCTTTAAAAATTAGTTTTTTACAACCGCATTGTGATAAACGTTTTGCACGTCATCACAGTCATCAAGCATCGAAATAAACTTTTCAAAGTTTGCGATATCATCTGGATCAGTGATGTCAGTATGAACTTGTGGAACAAACGTGATTTCGTCTACTTCAAAGTTAATACCTTCAAATGCTTCTTCAAGAGCAGTTTTTGCTTTGTAGTACTCTGTATGTGGAGCGAAAACTGACACTTTGCCATCTTCTACTTCTACATCCGTTACGTCTACATCAGCCATCATTAGCGCTTCAAGTACAACTTCGTCGTCATCACCTTCAAAGCCTAAAACAGCTAAGTGATCGAACATATGCGCAACGCAACCCGGTGTGCCAATTTTTGAATCTGTTTTAGTGAACGGTAAACGTACATCTTTGATAGTACGGTTAGGGTTATCAGTTAAACAGTCTACAATTACCATACAGTTACCAGGGCCATAGCCTTCGTAACGTGCTGGAGAATAGTCTTCCCCTGCTCCACCGGCTGCTTTTTTGATTGCATTATCGATTACGTGTGCTGGAACTTGGTCTTTTTTTGCACGCTCAATAATACGTTTTAGCGCTTGGTTAACTTCTGGATCTGGTTCGCCATTTTTAGCAACAACGTAGATTTCTTTACCGTACTTAGAATTTACTTTAGTTTTTGCATTGGCTGTTTTAGCCATGGCGTTTTTGCGGACTTCAAATGCTCTGCCCATCTTATGCCTCTATGAATACATTTGATAATTGCCGATATTTTAGCAACTCATGACGGCTTGGGCTAGTACTAGGACATTTTGAAAAATAAAAAACTAACAATTACTCAGGAAAAATTAAAAACAAGGCTATTTAACATAACACCTTATTTTCTTGGAATGAGTCAACCAAAGTAGGTAGTTCTGAAAAATGATGCATTACATAATCGGCCTGATTCGCATACTCAGGAATTTCATCTGGCGCGTACAAGCAAGCACGCATATTGGCATTATGTGCAGCCTGAATATCAAATAAGTAATCGCCAACATAAAGTAACTCTGATTGATCAAGTTCCCATAATGTCGCAATAGCATTTAAAGCACTTGGATCAGGCTTAGCTGGCGCATCAGAGCGAGTCAGCACAGTTTCTATTGGTAAAGGGTTATTCTTTAATTTAATAGCAGCTGCACGGTCGTAGTTACGAGTTACAATCGCCATCGGGATGTTATTTTCTTTAAGCCTAGTAATTGCATCAGCAACACCTGGCAATAAATGAGCGTGTTGTGCATCTATGAGTTCATGCTGATGAACTATGTTCATCGCCTCTTCACGCATGTAAGGCGAAGGTAATGATGCAATATAAGCAAGTAAGTCATTCTCAACAGGACAGCCTACCTGCGCTTTGATAAGCGAAAAATCCAACTCTGATGAAACCAAAGTACCATCTAAGTCAAAGATTACACCACGGATATTGTTGTCATGGATAGTCATATAAATCCCTGTATATGAGAATTGGGAAAATTTTGAAGCCCATTAATAAGATAGTTTACGAAATGGGTTAATTAAAGGATCAAAGGATTAAAAAAGGAACTTTTTTAATCCTTTAGGATTGGAATTACTCTGGATTGACCGACTCAAACCTTGCCTCAAGCCAGGTATCATCTTGGCTAAAGGTCAGTGTTTTTACCTTTCCTTTGCCTTCAATATTTACCATATTCACTTGTGCTGGCCATAGATCACGAAGTGCTCCGTTGCTCATACGAATGCCATGAATTCCCTCAGGTATCGTGACTTCTTGATAAACCCAAAAGAATTTACCATCAACTTGCGCACCCACATCTTTAAGTTCAAGTGGTTTGCCACCTAAAGTTTGTAGAGCAATATGTGACTCAACATAATCAGCAAAACGCTTTTGATCTTCTTTATTACTTAAGATATCAGCATTGCCGTCAAACAAATGTTCAACGGCGTGTTCTGTATCATGTAAATAAAAACGATGCATCAGCTCTATGTTGTTAGTGCGTTTGTTAAATAACACGGTAGTCACAGACGCTTTTAACTGGTGCGCCATGCTTGGCGCACTCAGTAATAAAGCAAAAATAATGGCTGCAAAGCGCATTATTGTTGCTCCTGGGCATCTTTATCGTCGTCTTTTTTCAGCTCAGTTTTAATATCTTGCATGATATCGCGGCTAACTTTCGCTTTACTCTTCTCACGTTTGTACACTTCAATGCGTGATGGAATAATGCGACGCGGGTAGTTGTTGTTTTCTACATCAACATCCGCTGTTTCCCAGCGTGGATCGACTGTAACAGACACTAGGTTTTTACCTTTTTCTGTAACAATTAGCTTTTGTACATGCTTGTGGTTACGACGCCAGATTTCAGCCGGAATGTACTGCTCTTCTTTCGTACCATCTTCATAAGTAAGCTCAAGTAAGATAGGCATGACTAAGCCACCTAAGTTTGAGAACTCAAGAACGTAGTAGTTTTTATCTTCTTTGATTGCACGCTCAAACGTTTTACGTTCCCAAGGCTCTAAACCCTTAAGGAATTTGTTATACGCGTTGCGCTCTTTGTTAGTTACTGTGAAACGGTCGTTTTCGTCGTAGAAGTCAGTTACGTCGGGGTTTTCTTCAACCCACAATTTTTTGCCTTCTTCTTTATTCCGTTTTACGAATAACGGCATTGGCTTGTCAGCTTCGATATCACGTAAACGATTAAAGTCGATATCAGGGTTTTTGGTATCTAAACGAAGTTGGTAAACCTTGTCTAGAGAGATATCAACGTGATCTGTTGTGTAGAACCAACCACGCCAGAACCAATCAAGGTCAACACCTGATGCTTCTTCCATAGTGCGGAAGAAATCAGCAGGAGTAGGGCGCTTGTACTTCCAACGCTGTGCATATTCTTTAAATGCAAAGTCGAATAACTCACGGCCAAGGATCACTTCACGTAAAATGTTAAGTGCAGCAGCAGGCTTAGTATAAGCATTAGGGCCTAAACGTAATACGCTGTCTGACTGTGTCATAACCGGCACTTGGTTTTCAGACTTCATGTATGCAACAACATCGCGAGGCTCAACACCCCAAGGAATTGTGTGGTCCCATTCACGACCAGCAACACCATCTAAGAAGCTGTTAAGACCTTCATCCATCCACGTCCATTGACGTTCATCAGAGTTAACCACCATAGGGAAGTAAATGTGACCTACTTCGTGGATAACAACGCCGATTAAGAAACGCTTTTCTGCTTGTGAGTAAGTACGTGTACCGTCGTCTTGTAGGTCAGTACGCGGGCCATTGAAGGTGATCATTGGATATTCCATACCACCTACAGGACCATTTACAGACTGAGCCACAGGGTAAGGGTAGTCAAACGAGAAGCGCGAATACACTTCCATTGTATGAACAACAGCTTCAGTAGAGTACTTTTTCCACAGGTCGCCACCTTCTTTCGGGTAGAAAGACATCGCCATTACTAACGGCTGATCTTTACCGCCTTGATGATAGCCTTTTGCGTCCCACATAAACTTACGTGAAGAAGCCCATGCAAAGTCACGTACGTTTTCAGCTTTAAAGTGCCATGTTTTAGTTTTGTTTGTGCCTTCTTTCTCGTTTTCTAACGCTTCTTCTTCAGTCACGATGAAAACAGGGCGCTTAGCATCTTCAGCTTGTTCAAGACGCTTACGCTGTGTGCTAGTCAGAACGCTGCTTGGGTTATCAAGCTTACCTGTTGCCGATACGATGTGATCAGCAGGTACTGTAATTTCTACATCATAATCACCAAACTCAAGCGTAAACTCACCGCTGCCTAAGAAAGCTTTGTTAGTCCAGGCTTCATAGTCAGTGTATGCAGCAAGACGAGGGAACCACTGCGCTAATAAGAAGATATCGTTACCATCTTCTTCAAAGTGCTCATAACCTGAACGTGCACCAACGGCGTCTTCTTCAACAATGTTAAAGGCGAAGTCCATGCTGAACTCAACGTCTTTACCCGGTTTAAGCGGCTCGTT
The DNA here is from genome assembly GCF_022398475.1 of Pseudoalteromonas shioyasakiensis. Lineage (GTDB taxonomy): Bacteria > Pseudomonadota > Gammaproteobacteria > Enterobacterales > Alteromonadaceae > Pseudoalteromonas. The sequence goes on from NZ_JAKEVM010000039.1 coordinate 4,034, forward strand.
TAAGTCGATACGCATTAAGGTATCTACTACAGTAACTTTAAGCTCTTTTCCGTCTTCGTCTTTAACATTGGCGATTTGATAACCCAGCTCGTTGTCGGCCATGAATTGCTGACGACGTAACTGACCTAGACTCAATTTAGTTGATTTTGGCTGAGGGTCACCTTGCAATGTTTTACCATTGAAAGTAGATGTCATTTCAGCAATTGAGTCAGATTTAAAGATATTTTGGTCTAGTTGTAACCAAAGATATTTTAAGGTGTGCGGCGAGTTATTTTTGTATTCGATAGTTTGGCTTGCTGTTAAGCGGCGTTTCTTTTCATCAAGCTTTACATCGATGTCGTAGTTTACTTGCTGTTGCCAATAATTTTCAGCGGGTGCCCCTGCGGCACTGCGGTAAACATTTGGGGTTGGGAGTGCTTCATCTAGCTGACGGAACTTGTCAACGAATGAGCCTTTAGTTTGCTCAACAGATGACGCCATCACAGCTGAAGATACTGCTAAAGGCAATACCAAAGCACTCAATTTGAGAACTGCTTTTTTCATTGTTAATCCTGTAATTAATTTGCCAGCGTACCATCGCAAACTGCTAACAAAGTTGCAATAAAATAACGATAAAGTGCGGGATTTTTCGGGTAGTATTCGATGTTTTAATGAAGACCTATTTCTCACAAAAAAATTGCCTTGATTAACACCATGTAAACCCCCTTTACAAAACACTGGTTAATTTTAGTTCAGCACTAATTCATCCCAAAGTATTACAGTTGATAAGTAGATACTCTGCTTAAATTCTAGTTAATGATGAAAGGGTGATTAGATGAAGTTTTATATTGTAAAAAAAGACTCTCGTTTAGCAGCCATTCCTGCTCAAGAATCAATTCTAAACGAGTACAAAGAACGCGGATTTGAATTTGTCGAAGTGATTGCAGCTTGTGATGAGTCAGATGCATTATCTCGCACGAACCCTAGTGTAAATGGGTCTAAAAAGTGGCTAATTTACCCGACTGCACTGGTAATTTTATCCTTAATTGCCATTATTTTTGCAATAAATTAAATTTTGCGACATTTGCTATTGAAATTTACTGCCATTTGTATTTAAAATCGCCCACTTTTTTGATTTTGGGGTCTGCGAAGCATGCATTTTAAACCCCAAAATGTTTGGTAATCAGCATAGAATTCGGTGAGCGTATGGATTTCTATATCCTAAAAAAACAACAAGAACTAATTGCAATTCCAGCGGACGAACAAAATTGTAAACAGTACCTAGATTCAGGGTATTTTTATATCGACAAAGTAGCGGCATGTAATGAAACAAATGCCCTTAAGATTTTACAAGCTAAGCAAACCAAAGCGCTTAAAGTTCCTATGATAATGGCATTGTTAGCATTGCCTATGGTGGTTTTTGCTTGGTATAGCTTAAGTTAACAAACCAGGCTGGGCATCTTGGCTCAGCTTAGGTATATTGACGCTCTTAATAAATAATAAGAGCGTTTAATGAAAGTCCTTCATACATCTGATTGGCATTTAGGCCAACAATTCTATGAGCATTCCCGATTCGATGAGCATCAAGCATTTCTAGCTTGGTTAACCGATACGCTTGTGTCAGAACAGATCGACTTACTACTGGTTGCGGGTGACATTTATCATACGGCAACGCCACCTGCCAGCGCAGAAAACCAACTCTACCGATTTATTAAAACCACTAAGCAACATTGCCCCGACTTACACATAGTGATTATTGCTGGCAACCACGATTCAGCAAATCGTATTATGGCAGCAAAACCTTTATTGGCTCAGTTTGATACCCATGTTGTTGGCCGCTTTGATAGCAACGCTCCTCATGAAGTGGTCCTGCCAATCAGCACAAAAAATGGCGATGCGAATGTTGTTGCTATGCCATTTTTACGTAGCAGTGATTTAAGCAGTTATAACCGCCAACAAGAGCAACCGTTAAGTTACAACCAAGCAGTTGCCCTTGCCTACAAAGATGCATTGCAAGCAGCAAGCGAATTACCAAGCGCGCCATTAATTGCCATGGGCCACCTGCATGCAAAAGGTGGAGACATCTCATCTGATTCTGAACGCAATTTAGTCATTGGCGGTGAAGATGCGATATCGGCAAGCATATTTACTGATCAGCCTGATTATGTCGCGCTAGGGCATCTTCATAAAGCTCAGACTGTCGCGAAGAAAGAGACCATTCGCTACAGTGGCACGCCAATGCCGATGTCATTTTCTGAAAGACGCTATCAGCATCAAGTTGTGATAGTAGAGATTAGTGACTCAGGTACATCTGTAAACCCCCTTTACATTCCTAGCTTTTGTAAAGTCATGTTGCTACCAGAAAAAGACTGTGTGCCTCTGAACGAACTCTGTGAGCTTATAAAGCAACTCGATTTAACGGATGAAGATTTAGCGCCCTATCTGCGGGTTAAATTGAGCGCCCACGACACTGACACCACTTTCAGAGAACAAATAGAACAAGCCCTTGAAGGTAAGCAGGTTAAGTTTTGTGGCATTGAAAGAGTACGTCAGCAAAGCAACCAGCAAGACGATGAACAAACCCTATTTGAAGATGTATCGCAGATTGAAGCGCTAAACCCACATTCACTTTTAGAGCAAGCATTTGCAAACAATAAAGATATGGCAGGGCAGGCGGTGCCAAAAGAATTAGAAAGCTTACTAAGCCAAGTGATCGATGAGTTGAATGCAGAGGACCTACTATGAAAATTTTAGCGATTCGTGTTCATCAACTAGCCTCTATCTTAGACGCCGAAGTCGACTTTAGCGCTTCACCGTTAAAAGAAGCAGGGTTGTTTGCCATCACCGGTGATACTGGCGCCGGTAAAAGCACATTACTCGATGCCATTTGCTTAGCGCTTTATAATAAAACCGCAAGGTTACGCGGCGATACAGGCAATAAAATTGACTTAAACGGCGACAATATAAAACTCAATGACTCGCGAAACTTATTACGCCGCGGGGCAGGGCAGGGCTATGCCGAAGTCGACTTTATTGGCCAAGATAAACAACAGTACCGAGCAAGGTTAAGCTTTAGCCGAGCGCGTAATAAAGCCGATGGCAAGTTACAACCTGCACAACATAGCCTGCACTCTTTACCTGATGAAACCCTAATCGCTGATAGGAGTGCTGCAGGTAAAGAAATCGAGCGTATTATTGGTTTGAGCTTTGAGCAATTCTCAAGAGCAGTACTTCTTGCGCAACATGAATTCGCGGCATTTTTAAAAGCAACAGGGGATGAGCGTGCGCAACTACTTGAATGCTTAACAGGCACCGATAAATTCAGCCGTATTGGTCAGCGAATTTTTGAACGCCATCGTGATCAGCTGCAAACATTAGAGCAGTTAAAGTTAAGTTTAAGTAATTATCAGGTTTTAAGCCCTGAACAGGTCGAAACGAAACAAGCAGAACAAAAAGCGCTTGAGGCAAAACTTGCTGAGTTGCAAAAGCAAATAAAACAATTTGAACAGTACCAAGGGTGGTACAAGCAAGCATCTCAGCAGCAACAACTGCTAAACCAGGCAGAGCAAGCAAAGCAAGAGTTACAGCAACAAATGCACGCGCTTGCTGAAAAAGCCACCGAAGCGAAACAAGCCCAGCAATGCCTAGAAATAAAAGATAACCGCGAACGCGTCACTTCGATTGCTGCTCAACATGGGCAACTTATTAAAAACCGTGAGCAGCTTTTAAATGTTGACCATGAAACACTGATCAAAGACGCTGAGCAAACACTTGAGAAGCAAACCGCACAACTAAACCAAGCAAAGCAAGCACAAAAAGACGCACAGCCTATTATTAGCCAGGCCCGAGAGTTAGATAAGCAACTTGCTGTATTAAACCAGCAAACAGCGGCGCAAAAAGTACAAGCAGAGAAAGCTAAGCACCATCATCAAGAGCTGACTAATACACTAAATAGCCATAAAGCAGAGCAGCAAAAACAGCTCGATCAACAAGCACAAATAAATAGCTATTTAGAAACACATGCACAATGGCAACCATTAGCAAAAGACTGGTCATTCTTTAAAAGTGAGTTAACCCGCTTTAGCCAGCAACAGCACACAATTAGCCAATCACAGCAAAACATAAAAGCTCTTCAACCTAAGATTGATGAGCAGCAAACAGCCGCGCAGCAGTGTAAAACTCAATACCAAGCCCTTGAGCAAGAAATTAAGCGCCTAAATGAGCAAGATACTGCCTTTAAATCGAGTTTAAACACCCAATCAATGGCGGATATTGATGCGGGGCTTGAGGCGATTAAACACCTGATTGAAAAGCGCCAAGTATGGCAAACTAATCATCAGCAGTTAAAAAATTGGCAAACCCAGCTAAACACATTAAGCCAAACTGAGCAGCAACTACAAACAGGATTAAAAGATGCGCAGCAAGGGGCAGAGCAAGCGCAGCAGCAGGTTTCGCTTTGTGAGCAAAGCTTACAACAAGTGCAATTAAGAGCTAGTGAAGGGGTCAGCCAGTTACGTGCCACTTTAAAAACAGGGGAGCCATGCGCGGTATGCGGCTCAAAAGAGCACCCCTTTATGCATGAAGAAATGGTAAACGAGCAATTTAGTCAACTTATTAACGACTTTACCAACCAACTAACTAACGCCAAACAGCACTTAAAAGTTCAGCAAGCATTACAGCAAGCTAAAAGTAATGAGCTGGCGGCATGCAGCCAACAGATAAGCTCGTTAACTGGGCAAATCTCAGAACTGAGCGCTCAACAACAGAGCCTCAAAGAAACCATGGCAGCTAATCGTACGGAGCTAAATGATTTAACCGAAGATCAGTTAAACGAGCGTCAGCAACAGCTCAGCCTGCAAAAACAGCAATACTACAAAACTCTTGAACGGCAACAACAGCTGCAAAACACGCTTGCGGCTAAGCAAGCTGAGTATAATCAGCAAGGGCAAGCGCTACATAGCAAAGAGCAGCAGTTAAACGAATTACAGCAACAGCTGAATAATCAGCAAGCACGTTTAAACGAGCTCAATGATGAGCATCAGCAGCTTTATACGACACTGAATCAACAGTTCACTAGTGCACCTTGGTGGCAGGCACTCAATACACAAAGCATTTCTTTAGAGAACATTGCAGAGCACGTTGAGGTTTATCAAGCTTCGCTGCAAACGGCAGATGAGCTTAAAACTAGCTTAAAAGCCATTGAGCAGCACCTTGCACATGTAACGCCGCAGCTTAACGAAGCACATACCTCTTTAACTCAGTGCAACGAGCAACTAAGCCAAACTCAAAACGAATTAACGCAGATACAATCAAAGCGCGAGGGCTTATTTAGTAACGCGGCGATATCGGTAGATGAGTTTATAGCAGAGCTTGAAAAGGCGATAGATTCAGCGCAGCAGGCACTGCAACTTGCCCAGACAAACCATAGTAATGCGGTGAAGGCGCGTGACGAACAAGCCATTCAAATCGCCAATATTGACGAGCGTGAAAAAGAGCTCACCGCTGAGCAAGCGGCGCTTAATGAGCGATTTAGCCTTTGGTTTAACGATTTTAAAGCGCAGCACCCAAGTTTGGATGAGCAAGCAGTTAGTCAGCTATTAACGATAAGTCCCGCTGAAATTAAACAAACTCTGGCAGATTACCACACCGCCGAGAGCAGCTTAAAAGACGCTGAGGCTCTTTTAAAACAGCGACAGCAGGCGCTGGCTCAGCACCAAAAAGAAAAGCCAGCTCTCGGTGAAGATGAGCTGCAACTACAGCTTAATCAAGCCACAGAGCAACAAGTACAAGCGAATAATGCACTATTGCAAGTTGCGACTGAGCTTAAAACCCATCAACAAAATAGCGAAGCGCTGGCTGATAAGCAAAAGCAATTGGTTGAACAGCAAAAAAGCTATGAGCACTGGCATTTACTCAATAAGGTGCTCGGGGATGCCAGCGGCAAAACCATGCGTAATTTAGCGCAAACACAAACTTTAAAAATACTGCTGCACTACGCGAATAGTCACTTACAGACACTAAATAAACGCTACAAATTAACAGCCATAGGACAAACGCTCGATATCGCAATTATCGATAAAGACATGGCCGATGAGCAGCGCTCTGTTAATACGTTATCGGGCGGCGAGTCATTTTTAGTGTCGTTAGCACTGGCATTAGGGCTTGCATCGTTGTCGTCGAATAAAGTACAGATAAACTCTTTGTTTATCGACGAAGGGTTTGGTACGTTGGACAGTGAAACGTTAAGCATCGCGATGGATGCTCTTGATTCTCTACAAGCACAAGGCCGCAAAGTAGGGGTTATTTCTCACGTATCAGAAATGACCGAACGCGTTGCCACGCAAGTGCATGTAGCGAAAAAACCAGGTGGTTATTCGACCATCTCAGTTATTTAAAGGATTAGCATGCCAACTTTTAATCACGAAGAAGCAAATCACTACGACGAACGCATTTTGCGCCTAGTTCCAGGTTATGAGCTATTACATCAAGCAACCGCAGCCCAATTAGCAACCACGCTGAGCGATGATGCGTGCATTTTAGTGGTTGGTGCCGGAACTGGTAAAGAAATCATCGAATTAGCGGCGCTAAAACCAGACTGGCAATTTATTGCTCAAGATATTTCACAAGACATGCTCGATATTGCCGAGCAACAGTTTGGCCAGCATAACATCAGCGATCGCGTGACAGTTCACTGCGGTGATATCAACGACATCGACACTCAATGTGACGCCGCACTGTGTTTACTAGTAATGCACTTTGTTGAAGATAACGGCGATAAAAAAACGCTGTTAAAAGCGATTCACAGCAAGCTTAAGAAATCGAGCAACTTATATATTGCCGATTTAATGCGCCCTGAAACCGCTTTTGAGCGCGAATCTCAACTACAGCTTTGTACGCAGTTAGGTTTAACCGAAGTCGGCGTAGAACGCATGCGCCACAACCTAGAGCACGAGTTTTACCCATTAGACCGAATTCGTTTTGCAGAGTTAATGAATGAAACCCGCTTCAGCACCCCAAAACAGTATTTTAAAGTGCTTGGTTTTGCAGGGTATGTGGTTGGGAGTTAGCTACGTTCTAGAGCTGTCAGCTATCAGCCGTCAGCTCTCAGATTGAAACCAACAAGTTAGCGAGTTTCAAGGGGAAAGAGTAAAGCTACAACACGTAGGAGTGAAATTTATTTCGAGCGATGGTTCTTACTCTACACTTTGGACTCGCTAACTTAACTTAATAGTTGAGCTTAATCTTGCCTTGAATATCAGCTTTGTGCCTTGAGTCAACAACATATCTGAACTTTAGGTCGTCGGCTGTAATAGTTGAATTTCAATAAATTCCTATTAGCTAAAACCTCAAGCCTAGGCGCAACTTTGCTGCGCCCCTTGCCTTGACTTGTTAAGTTGCTTTGCTTTCTTTTTATCTCGAATCCATAAAACAGAGCCATTAGTTTTCTTCATTTCAAAGAGGTCTATAGCTTGAAACAAATCGCTTAACTTCTTATATCCATAATTTCGTTGATCAAAAGAAGCATGATTAGAAATGTGAGTGCCAATAGGCCCCAGCATAGCCCAACCGTCGTCTTCTTCTACTGCCTCAATTGCCTGTCTCAGCAAATTGATTAGCTTGGTGTCACTTTTTATATTCTTTCCTTGCTTTTGGATAGGCAACTCTTTGCCAGTGTCTTCGTCTAAGTATAAGAAGCGAGAGCAACTATTAACGAAAGCTAATGGTGCTTTACGTTCACCAAAACCAATCACGAACTTGCCATCTGCTAATGAACGAGTTACCAGCGGAGTAAAGTCACAATCAGATGATACTAGACAAATAATATCAATATCTTTTGTGTATAAAACATCCATGACGTCAATGACTAATGCCATATCAGTAGCATTCTTGCCCTTAGTAAGGTCAAACTGTTGAATGGGTTGGATTGCGAACTCGTGGAGTACATCCTCCCACGGTTTCAGATTCTGATTTTTCCAGTTTCCATACGCCTTTCGAATATTGACTACACCATAACGAGCCAACTCGGAAAGTACCTTTTCTATTTTCTGGGCAGGCGCATTATCAGCATCAATGAATACTGCAATTTTTTCTTTATCCTTCATAGTGCCTCCTTGCAACTTAACAGCGTATTACCGAGAATTCCCGTTAACACTCAATGTGTCAATTTCCAGAATTATCAATATACGGTTATTAATAATCTAATTTTTAATAACTTACACATAGCCAAAAGGAATTACAATTGTTTAGGCTACTCTATACCCGTAAATTTACTTACTCGATAATGGATAGAATTACATTACGAGAAATAATTATTTATACATTTACACTTTGAATACCAGCTTCTCTCAAAGCTTATTTTTTGAGCAGCCACGTTAACTAATCTTGGGGCAAAAAAGTTTTAGGTCGTCTGTATAAGGTGAATTTCGCATAAGAATTTCAATGGAGCAACGCCGTGCCAAACCACACAAACGCTTGGCTAAAATTATCGAGGAACGAACGTAAACCAAGCTTTAGCCCCCCCGCTTAAACGGCTTGTTATTATGGCTACTTACTCTTTGTCTTTATTAAATAGACTATATATCGATAACTGAAAAGCAGAGCAAATACTATTAAACCAAATTTAAATGGAAGCCACTCCAAGCCTGTTTCTGCAAGACTGGCTAAAATACATAGTCTATAAAGAGGCTCCCAAACGATACAAACTAGAGAATAAGCAAAAGCATCTGGCGCAAGTAAAATAGCAAATTTTAGCTTCTCTTTTAGTAAATTAAACATCAACTCTCGATATACACGCCCCCATAAAGGGCTAAAATTGTTGGCCTAAATTAGCGATGAAGCAGCGCCGTGTTTTTGTCCGTATGGCCGAAGGTAACGAATTCATACGTTTGTTATATGGCATTTTGTAAAAGTGCTCGTTTAATTTTGGCATGTATTTCAACACCTTTTGAGCCGGTTATTGAATAGGCAGAAGCTAACTCCCTATTTACCAAGCTATAGAAGTGTTGAAACACAAGAATAGCTAATTCGTCTTGAGTTATAATGCCTTTTTCCATGCAAATATAGCTTTCCCGGTTAATCAGAATTTCCGTTAATTTATCTACTACGTCGTTTGGTTTTGGTTTTGGAACACCTAAGTCTTCCGCAATCAAATTGCAACATTCAATAAGTGCTTTTTCGGAGTAACTGATAGTGATTTCCTCATAGCAGATAAAAATTTTACAATGTATGCATCTCGCATATTTCTAGCGACGTCACGCTAATGTATTTAGTAAATCTACTATAAACAAATAACGTAATACATTGCTAACTTTACTCTAGTAATTCGCTACCAAAGCCTCAAGAGGGGCCACTTTAAAGCCTGGCTAAAATACGGAGCTAAAAGACTGAGCCCGGGTGTTTATGTTCTTGGGAACACAGTGAACGGCAACATTTGTTTGTTATATTTCGTCTTCAAAAAAAGCTAAAACAAATGGCTCAACTGTTTCATCCAGTTTGGCTAATTCAGCTTTACATACATGGTTTGCGAAGCCTGATTGTGCTACACCTCCATTTAATGCCAGCTCACGTAATACTTCTTTTACCATGCGTCGTTTGGTTAGACCACGAGAAAGTACGTTTAACCTGCGACTTATTGAACTATGAATTACTGGTCGATCAAAGCGAGAGTTTTCGAACAACTCGGAGCTCAAAACAACCTGATCGATAGCCATTTTCCACTCTTCAGGAACCAAAGCAAAAATACGTTTTATATCTTTTTTATTAAGAGAGTGAAAAGGTTCAATATTTAATTTTGCAGAGATAACTTTCATACCCTACCTCCAAGAAATATAACGTCGCAATATGGGCCATATTAAGCTTGGCTATAATTAGTTAAGAATGAGCGCCAACCAAGCTTAAGACGTTCATTAATTAATGCGTTTATTAGGCATGCTTACTATTCGGCAATTGCTTTGCGCCCAAATGTTAAACACAATTCGGTTTCCCACATTACAGAAATTTCGACGGAATAGTTTTCTTGCTCCATGATTTGAATCTCTCCTTCGTACAAATTATTATTTGATAGCCAGTCAATTGCCTTTTTCCAAGTGCTATTTAGAGTTAATTCTTCACGATTTTCTTCTTGAGGAAGACATAACAGTTGAGTTCCATCACTAAGAATTTTTTCTTTACAATCTTTGTCTAAATCATGAGAAGTATAGATCAACGTTACAGTTGGCCAACCACTAGAGTTTTCAATAACTCGAGGAATCGAGATACGATAACTGTTTTCACTCTCTAACTTTTCAAGTTTAATTAACGAATCATACTCTTCACCTTGATTCGGTAACATACAAGCGCAAACCAATCGAGGAAGAAACAAAAATAATAAAAAACTCAAACGTTTAGCCATGCGCACCTAACTCCTGTTAATATGCAAATTTTTTGGTTGTGAACTGGAGCGGAGCCAAATCAGCCAACTGAATTTTGTTCATTATTAAACAGTTAGTTATATGCTTTCACATCGGAGTGTGCCAAATACTGAGGCTGGAATAACTTCGCATTTTTGTCCGTTTCTATCAACTCTAAGTGCATCTCCACATTGAGTTTCCTTTTTTAATAACTGCGAATTTTTATAATTTTTTGAGCCACATATCTCTTTAGCTTTCCGATGCCAATATAGAACTAATTGTTTAGGATCACTAGCCGTAGCTCTTACGCTAAGACCGTAGCTTGACTTGCTATTTGCTACTTCTGTTATTCGATATTCTATATCAATTGTCGCATTGCAAGCCCAGCTTACACTCAACAGCAAAAGTAAAATTGGGATACTATTCTTCATGACATAACGCCGTGTTAAGCATCACAAAACCCTTGTCTAAAATTTGCGACGAAGGAGCTCAAGCCAAGCTTAAGACATCCTTTCATGCGCTTGTTATAGGTTTTTACTACCGATAATGATGTTGCAAGCTTTAACAACATTAGCCCGATAATATTCGATAGTTTCTTCTAATTCTTTGTCAGCTTTGGCCAAAAACTCATCTGAACACTTCGATCTAACATGATTTATAGGTAAATGGTCTGTTTCAGATTCAATTTCACCAAAGATGTGAAATTCAGAGTCCCAGCACTGACCATATTTTTGATTTCCAATGCGCCAAAGTGCAATTACGTTATCTAAGTAATTTTCATCGCTTTTCAGTAATTTTTCCGCAAGCATAATTGCTTCTTCAGGCACTTAATTCACTCCTACTCTAGAAACTTATATCCCCGCATAAGAGGCAACGAGTGTTTATAAGTTTGTTACGTGACGTTTTCACAAATGGGTGCTTGTCCAAGCTTGAGTATCATTTCCTTTTTATCAGTTAACACTACTAGAGTTTTATCAACTTCATTCCAAGCAATGTCTATAACACCATTTATTAGGTCGTCATCGTAGTCTTCATCCACTGTATTTTCAGAATATGAAAGAACGGATTTACAGACAAATTTCAACAATGGCTTGAAGTCATTCACGTTATTTACAAATTCAATCGTAAAAGTTCGGTTATCGATGTCATAGAGCATTCTCGATATGTAAGGAGAACAGTTTGGAATCCAATAGTCTAGGTTGTTCATATGACACTCTTAGCCACCTAACAATTTTATTGTGCGCTTCGCGCGTATTTCAGCTGATATCACGCTCATATACTTAATAAACCTATTATTAACAAATAACGGAATGCATTGCTAACTGTAAATTTTTATTGATACTAAAGATGTTCAGAAAGAAAAATGGCTCAGCGCTGATTTTTATCATATTTGCAGGGTATGTGGTTGGAAGTTAGCGAGCTATGAAGCATCGCGCGAAATAAATTTCACGCCTACGCGATGTAAAATCGCTGCTACCTCAAAACTCGCTAACTGATGGTTTTGAGTCTGAAAGCTGACGGCTGATAGCTGACAGCTCTTTTAACTCGCTAACTTTACTCTTGAAACTCGCTAGCTTGTTGGGTTTCGCTTCGCTCTATCCAACCTATGAGCTATTAACCATCGCGTGAAATAAATTTCACGCCTACGGTAACTAATCCATGTCAGCAGCGAGTAGGCATCAACGACTTAAAGCTTATGACTTACAGCTTAAAGCGCCTTTACTCTTTCCCCTTGTAACTCGCTAACTTTACCTAAGTTTGTTGGGTTTCGCTCCGCTCTACCCAACATACGGGCCATAAACCATCGCGCGAAATAAATTTCACGCCTACGCGATGTAACTTTACTCTTTACTCTTGAAACTCGCTAGCTGATGGTTTTGAGTCTGAGAGCTGACGGCTGATAGCTGACAGCTCTTTTAACTCGCTAACTTCCGAGAACCTAATACCCCGCAGCCTGGCCGTCTTTACGAGTTTCAGATGCGCCGTAATAAACGCCGGTTTTTGGGTCTTTCAATATAGCTTGATAACCACCGTATGGGCCAACGGCGTCTTGTAAGGTGTGGCCTTTTTTCATTAACTCACGGCGGGTTTCCATTGAAAAACCTGATTCTAAGCTAACAAAACCACCGTCTTCCATGATCTCACCTGTCGGCTGCGATGAACCTGTGTGCAGAATACGTGGTGCATCACCGGCTTCTTGTAGGTTCATGCCAAAATCAATCATGTTGATAAGTATTTGAGCGTGCATTTGTGGCTGTGTTGCGCCGCCCATTACGCCATAACTCATATATGGCTTACCATCTTTGGTAACAAACGCAGGAATGATTGTATGGAATGGTCGTTTGCCTGGCTCATATTGGTTCATGTGGCCTTTTTTAAGGGCGAACATTTCGCCACGGTTTTGCAATACAAAACCTAATTTTGCAGGTGTCATACCTGAGCCCATGCCACGGTAATTACTTTGAATAAGCGAAACCATGTTGCCGTCTTTGTCGGCGGTCGTCATATAAATGGTATCGCCTTCTACTGGGCCTGCGTGGTCACGTTTTGCAGCTTTGTTAGGGTCTATCAGTTTGCGTCTTTGGTCAGCATATTGCTGCGAAATAAGTGTTTGTACGGGAATGGTGTTAAATGCTGGATCGGCGTAATACTTTGCACGATCTGCAAACGCGAGTTTTTTCGCTTCAACAAAGGTGTGTACGTATTCAGGGCTATCAAAACCCATTGCTTTGATATCGTAACCTTCAAGAATATTCAGAATTTGCTGTGCAGCAATACCTTGGCCATTTGGTGGCAATTCCCAAAGCGTATATCCTCTATAATCGGCGCTCACAGGCTTAACCCATTCACTATGGTGGGCAGCTAAATCTTCATACGATAAGTAGCCGCCGTTTTCTTTCATATAGCGACCAATTTCTTTAGCAATATCGCCTTTGTAAAAGGCATCGCGGCCGCCTTTGGCAATTTTACGATAGGTGTTTGCAAGGGCAGGGTTCTTAAAGATTTCCCCTTTTTCTGGCATTGCCCCATCAGGCATATAAACATCTTTAAAGCCTGGGTATTTACCTCGTGCAGCCACACTTTTTTGCATGTAATAAGCAATCAGTTCAGACACAGGGAAGCCATTTTCAGCGTAGTCGATAGCAGGTTGGAGTAAGGCTTTCATTGGTGTTTTGCCAAACTTTTTATGTAACTCAAACCAACCATCTACTGCACCTGGTACCGACACAGGCAATGGCCCATAAGCAGGAATGTAGTCACCTTGTGCTTTTAAAGTATCAAAAGACAAGCTTTGTGGTGAACGACCAGAGGCATTTAAACCGTAAAGTTGCTTGCTTTTGTTATCCCAAACAATGGCAAATAAATCGCCACCAATTCCACACCCAGTCGGTTCAACCAGACCAAGCACTGCATTTGCCGCAATAGCTGCATCAATGGCATTACCACCGTCTTTTAATACTTGTAAGCCCACTTGCGTAGCCAACGGCTGTGATGTTGCAACCATACCTGATTGTGCGATGACTTCAGAACGACTAGCAAAGTTATGGCCTGTGATTCGATCGTAAGCTTGAGAGGCGCCTGTTGCGCCTAAGCATACTGCTAGCACTAAGCTTTTAAATAGTGGAGTTGGTTTCATAATTTTTTGCCCTTTTTGTTATTTTTATCACTATAAAAAGCAATTAAAGATGAGGCAATGGCTTTGCGTTCTAGCGCGAAAAATCACGATTGACTTCAAATATAAGAAAAACAGCGGCTAACTTACCTAAAACCACTCCAATTTAGTAAATAGCAGAACCATTTAAGCACTGCTGTGCAACTGTCAATGTTTCGCCGTGAGAGTGCATATCCTCTGCTACAAACTGATCAACAAGAGAGTCAATCAGGTTTTCTTCCTTCATGGTATCGAGGGCGTGTTGCAGCTTAGTTACCACCTCTGGCGATGTGTTTTTGTTAAGTGCTAAGTAATTACCCACTAAGGCAGGATGCTTTAACTCAAATACCGGCGTGACTTGGTCTGGGCTCATACCTACATTCATCAACTGTGATGAAAGAGTGAGAGAGGAGCCAATCAGCAAGTCATGCTTGCCTTGCTTAAACATTTTTAGCTCTTCAAACTTTTTTGAGTAAGTTAAAAATTGCTGGCCTTCAGCAAGGTTAAAATCAGCAAGAACTGTTTGATAAACATCACCACGAGATACGCCAATGGTGTAGTTTTGCAACGACTGTGTACTTGTCACTTTAATGTCGTTACGGTTATTTAAACGGTATAAACATGAATGCCCAGATACCAAAGGACCAACCCAGTAAAATTGAGTTTCTCGCTTTGCGGTGCGTGAAGTAGAATAAATTCCAGCATTGGGTTGGGCGAGTGTTAGTGACATTGCGCGCTTCCAAGGCAATACACTAAACGTACAGCTCAACTTGGCTCTTTCACACAAAGATTCCATGATTTTGGTGTTAATACCGGTGAGTTGATTGTGCTGCAGAAAGTTATAGGGAGGGAATACTTCGGTGTATAAAGTCAATTGTTCAGCACTCGCCATGGCAGTGCTGGCAGTGAATAAACTCACTATTGTTAAATGCTTAAACATCGCTCTTAACTCCAGTTGTTGCAGGTTATTCTGGTTTAACAATTCGACTTAACTGCTTTTGCAGTGTATTTAAACAAAAAGGCTTAATGATAAAACCGTTCACTTTTGCTGTAATCATCTCGCTTACTGTTTGTTTACTGTCTTCGCAGGTTACCATCAATACAGGTAAATCACTTAGGACTGGGTTTTCGCGAATATGATTAAGCAAACATTTGCCATCCATTTTCGGCATATGCAAATCAGTAATCACCAGATCAAAGCTGTGTTTTTCGAGTAAATCAAACGCTTGAGCACCATCAGTCGCCTCCGTTATATCCTTATATTCAAGCCTACGCAACATGTTTATCAACACATGGCGCATAAGTGTCATATCGTCAACGACCAGTATTTTCATCTAGATTACTATTAAGTTTTACAGTATTTAAAGCTTAGTTTGCTAACTCAATAACGCAATAAACCAGAAACTAAGAAAAAATATCTGCAACTAGCTGGCTAAGTCGTGCAATTTTAATGTTGCTCAACTGGCGGTAATCAAAATATGGGCAAACAATCACTTTATCTGATTTACTAATAGCAAATTCATCATCAAGCCATATTAATTGGCAATCCAAAAACCCGTCATTTATAAGCTGCTTAGCATGGGTTCGCCCTGCAATTATATGTAATTGCTCTGGTTTGCCTAATATCGGTGGGCTAAACAGTAATGCAGTTTGGCTATGTACTTGCAGTAGTTGTCCATCGCGAAAGCTCTGCCAATCAGGTGCTCTTTTAGCAAAATCATAATATTCACTTGGTAGTGCAAAAAGTACTTTGCCATACACATTAAAAACTTTGCGCCAACCATTGCCACATGCTTGGTTTATTTCGTTTATTTGGCCGGGCTGCATTGCATGTAAATGGTCAAGTTGTTGCCAAGCAGGCATCGGCGGGCGCTTTTCTAAATAAACAGCGACTTTAAACGCCTCATCACCAAAACCTTGCAGTGGCCCACTATTATCGATACTCATGACTTTTTAGCTAGGATTCTGTCTAAGTTATTTGCAAAGTTTTGGCGGTCAGCTTGGCTTAACGGCGGAGGGCCACCGGCCATTTCAACGCCACTTGAGCGCATTGTTTCCATAAAATCACGAACGTTTAAACGTGAGCGAATATTTTCGGTCGTATATAACTCACCGCGCGGATTAAGCGCTTGTGCGCCTTTTTCGATAACTTCTGCAGCCAAAGGAATATCACCGGTGATCACCAAATCATTCGGCTCAATACGTTTAACGATTTCGTTGTCGGCAATATCAAAACCAGAAGATACCTGTAAACGGCTAATATACTTTGAAGGGGGTACTCGCATCGCATGGTTCGCCACTAATGTGGTAAAGGTCTGCGTGCGCTCTGCGGCACGAAACAATATTTCTTTAATAACGACGGGGCAGGCGTCTGCATCAACCCAAATCTTCATGCTGTTCTCAATCTTTAATTTTAGACATTAATAGTTTACCGTAATTGAACTAAATTAGTGCTATTAACGTATTAATTTGTTTAATTTTTAAAGGGAGTAAAAACGTGCAAACATCATTAAAGTTAATCGGGGTTTTATGTATCACAGCCATTTTATCTGCGTGTACAGGCGTGCCAGACAACATCAAACCCGTCGATAATTTTGAGTTAAACAAATACACAGGGACCTGGTACGAAATTGCACGTTTAGATCATTCATTTGAACGCGGCCTTGAGGGCATTACCGCCGAATACTCAATTAATCCTGATGGCAGTGTAAAAGTTATCAATAAAGGTTACAGCGCTGAAGATAAAGAATGGCAGCAAGCTGAAGGTAAAGCGAAGTTTGCAGAGCAACAAGACATTGGTCACTTAGAGGTATCATTCTTTGGGCCATTCTATAGCTCATATGTAGTGTTTGAATTAGATAAGCAAGACTATCAATACGCTTATATTACTGGCTATAACAAAGAGTATTTATGGTTTTTGTCGCGCACTCCTAACGTTACTGAACAGCAAATGCAGGACTTTATAAACACAGCAAAAGAATATGGTTTTAAAACAGACGAACTTATTTATGTTGACCATGAGAGCTTGTAAAGGGGCTTTACAACTGTCTTTAAACTATCACGAATGTGCAACACAACTGTAATGGATGCTAGGCAAACTTAGCGTCGTTAATTTGAAACAACATGTGATCCCCCAATTTAATCCCCTGCTTGGGTAGGCATTGCCTACCCATTTTTTTACTATTTGCTCAATTAAGCATTATTGCAAATTGGTATCAGATCAGTTTTTTACTAACTACACTACAAAATCATCACCGAAAAGCCACTCAACAGCAAAACAGACATAGTTAATACACTGACATGCTTTACCCATGAAACAGTAAAACTGTATAAAATCATAAGCATAAGTACACTTAAAGCCATATAACCGCAAAACAGCAATGCGCCGTACCCAGCATCTGACAGCACGCAAAGCACCAAACTTAGTAAAATACTGATCCAGCCGCTGAATAAAAAGCTACTTCGCTGTTTTTCGGTTAATTTCTTTTTAAATACATCACGAAAGTGATTGAATTTTGCAAGAGCAAAACAATTAAACCCAAAAAAGCAGAGACTAAATTGCAGTAACTCCATCATCCTTATTGCTCCTATAACAGCTTGTTTTTATTTAATTTAGTCTTATTTGTAGCGGTTTTATGCCTAGGTATTTTTTTGCTTTGTAGTAAAAACAGCAGCCCAGCACAAATAAACGCACTATCAATACCGAATAAGTCCCACTGCTGAGTTAGTAAATATGTGATCCAATTGCCATCTGTTGTCAGCGCATTTACCACAGGTACTAATAAACAAGCAGCAGCGTTAAGCCATGCACAATAGCGCCAATGATGTTTTTCTCGGCCGAACACAGCAACAACTAACATCGCCAGCCAAGCTAAGAAAAACACGAGTATTTCTTTATCGGCACGCCCAGCTAACTCTATAGGTAACAGTCGATTAGCAATAAAGAACGCTGCGGTTGCAATTGGTAAGCCCATTAGGGTGGCTAAATTTAGTGTCTCAACGAGCTTAAGCCCAAAGCTTGGTTTTTGGTCGGCTTTGAGCCTTTCGCGCACGCGTTTTGCCCACATGATGCAGCCTGTAGCTATCATGGCACAGCCAGCTACGCCACAGAAAAAATACAACCAACGCAGCAATGGCTCGGCTAAACGACCACTATGTAATGCTGTCATTGAGTCATAAAACTGAGCCGAAGCGCTCCAATCTTCGCCTGAACTCGCTTCAAGCTCACCTGTTACGCCATCGAATAAGTAGCGTGGTCCGTTATCTACAACCTCTTTGCCGGTTGCCAAATAAACCAATATTTGTGAGGTCGCTGTATTGGCATTTCTAACAAACACGTAGCTAATGTCGGCATTCGGTGACTTAGTATAAATCTGATCTAATACATCTTTGATTGCCACCATAGGGCGCTGCTCTTCACTGGGCTTGGCACGTTTGTTAATCGGCAATGCCTCTTCAAACATTTGCCTTAAGCCATTTTCATATACAGTCTCGGCAGGGTAGGGGAACAGCATAAATATCAGCGTGATAATCCCCGTGTAGGTGATCATGATATGAAATGGCAGTGCCAGCACTGACGAAACATTGTGTGCATCGAGCCAGCTTCGGCTGCCTTTGTTTGCTCTAAAGCTAAACATATCTTTAAAAATACGTTTGTGGATCACGATGCCTGTTATAAGCGCTACCAACATAAATAATGAGGCTAAACAAACAATTATCCGTGCAGTAAATACATCTATGTAATGTAAATCAAAGTGTAAGCGATAGAAAAAGTTACCCCCCTTAGTTTCCCGAGGTTCGGGTAATTGCTCTAAGGTATTAGGGTCTAGATGTGTATAGTTGAAAGGTGCTCGGAGCTGGCCTGGCTGTTTAGGCTCAGCATACCCATAGCTTAAAACAGGGTTACGTGGCTCAGGTAAGTTTATCCGCCAAGATAATGAATTAGGTGCCTGTTGCTGTAATTGCGCAAACACATAATTAATTTGCTCGGCTTGAGACTGAACCCGTTGTGCTTGATGCTGCACATAGTGCGTTTCAGGCTTGGCCCAAATAGTGATTTCATCTTTAAAAAAGCTGATGGTGCCAGCAAAAAAGATTAAGAACAGTAACCAGCATACCAGCAAGCCAACCCAGGTATGAAGCCAAGTCATTGAGCGGAAAAAGCTCTCTTTCATAACCAATCCTTAATCAATGAAAGGGCCAGCAATTGCCCACCAGTTGTTAGTAAAATAGTGATCCAAACAGTCTTTAAAGACTTAACTGCAAACACCCAAATAAATACACAACAGTAAAAAAATACCGATAGAGTCGTGGTTAACAGCACGCTGTCGAGTTTATTAAGTGGTAATAACACAGCTAGTAATGAAATAAGCACACTGGTAAAGGCGTAACCACCAATGATGGCTGCAACGAAACGCAAAAACACAGCAACACGATAAGATAGGCTTACAGAGCGCTTTTTAGCTGTATTTTTAGGGCGATTGGTAGTCACTGCATCTAATGATTGAGAATGCATGATAATCCCTTAAAAAATAACACGAGAAGAAAACCCCGTATTATATCGTCGACAAACAGAAAAGATAGTAGTTATCATTTGCATGCACGTATTAAATAATGAAACATAACCAACTAAATCGATCTGTTAGTAAAATAATGATCTGCTAGCTTTGTTCTGTGCAATATCATATGGTGTTAAGTAAATAAAAAGGGAGCTGCAATGAAAACAATAGGCTTAATCGGTGGCATGAGTTGGGAGTCTACACAAAGTTACTACCAGCTTTTAAATCAAGGTGTTAAAAACAAACTTGGGGGGCTGCATAGTGCCAAGATAGTACTCGTTAGCCTCGATTTTGCCGAAATAGCTGTGCTTCAACAGCAACAAGATTGGCCACAGATGGCCGAGATACTGATTAAAGCCGCTAAGCAAGTTGAAGCCGCTGGCGCTGATTATTTATTAATTTGTACCAACACAATGCATAAACTCGCTGAGCAAGTACAAGCAACTGTTACAATTCCTTTGTTACACATTGCAGATGCAGTTGGTGAAAACCTGATCCAACATAACTTTAAAAAAGTGGCTTTGTTGGGCACCCAGTTCACTATGGAACAAGACTTTTACAAGCAACGCCTAGCTGATAAATTCGCCATAGATGTGTTAATTCCTGATACACAGGGGCGTGAAACAGTGCATCGTGTGATTTATGATGAACTATGTAAAGGCATCATCAGCCCAGAATCTAAAGCTGAGTATTTAACCATTATTGATGATCTAACTCAGCAAGGTGCTGAAGCCATTATTCTTGGTTGCACCGAAATAGCGCTGTTAGTTCAACAATCAGATACATCTGTTCCATTACTTGATAGTACAACACTTCATTGCGCTATGGCGCTTGAGAATAGTTTAAATTAGGAGCACACCATGTCGAACCACCATAGCTTAAATTATGTTGAATTTGCTGCTAAAGATTTAGCCGCAACAAAGGCATTTTTTCATCAGGTTTTTAAGTGGCAATTTACCGACTATGGCCCTGAATACACGGCCTTTAGCGCTGAATCAGCGGGCCTTGATGGCGGTTTTTATCAAGCCCCATTAACTAGCTTAACCAATAATGGCGGCGCGCTACTGGTGCTTTATTCAAATAATATTAAAGAGACTCAAGCACAGGTAGAAAAACACGGCGGCACAATTATTAAGTCCTTGTTTGATTTTCCTGGAGGCTGTCGTTTTCACTTCACAGAGCCAAGTGGTAATGAGTTAGCAGTTTGGTCAAAGCAAGCATAGATCATCTTTTTACTAACTTATGAGTACTCAATCATTATTAGAACAAGTTAGTAAATGCGTGATCTGCGAACCTCATTTACCACTCGGAGCGCGGCCCGTTATTCAGTTTAATCCACAGGCTCGCATTTTAATTGCTGGTCAAGCACCGGGAATTAAAGTACATGAAAGTGGCAAACCTTTTAATGATGCAAGCGGGCAAAGGCTTCGTTCTTGGCTTGGTGTAACAAGCGATGAGTTTTACGATGAGCGCAATTTTGCTATCTTGCCGATGGGCTTTTGTTACCCGGGCAAAGGAAAATCAGGTGATTTACCGCCAAGAAAAGAGTGCGCGATTGCATGGCGTGAAAAGCTCTTAGCGCAACTAAATAATATTGAGCTCACCATTATCTTAGGTAAGTACGCGCAGGCATATCATTTACCCCACACTAAGCAGCTACCCTTAACTGAGTTAGTAAAATCGTGGCGTGAATATTGGCCAAATTACTTGCCACTTCCTCACCCAAGCCCTCGCAATAATATCTGGCTAAAGAAAAATCCGTGGTTTGAGCAACAAGTATTGCCTGAGCTTAGTAATAAAATACGTGCAATTTTAGCAAGGTAAAAAATGGAAAATAACTTTTTTGCTGAAAACGGCTACTACCATGTAAAGGGCCTTTACACAGAGAGTAAGCTTAGCAAGGTAAGGCCAATTCTCAATAAATTTCATCAACACTGGTTGCAAGAAAACCAATCTTTTTACCAATCCAGAGGGATTAATAGCTCAGGTTTGACTGGTGCTGCATGTTTAAGTGTTGAGGAAAAGTTTACTCTTTTTGAGTTTGTCAGCGCCAACACACTATTGAAACAGGTTAAGGGCATTGTTGCTGAGCCCCAGTTTATGAATACTCAACTATTCTTTAACCCTTACAACCCTAAACAGGCAAATTATTGGCATCGTGATATGCAGTATCACTTAGAGCTTGATGCGCAAAAGGCCGCTCTTAGCGGCCCTGAAGTGTTACATTGCCGCGTTGCCTTTGAAGATGAGCCGGGAATAGAGCTAATACCAAGCAGCCATAAAAACTGGGATTCAGATGAAGAATTAATAGTTAGATTAGAACAGCAGGGCGCTCGAAATAGTGACTCACTAACTCGTGGTAAAAGTGTAGCACTCAAAAAAGGTGACTTACTCATATTTTCGGCAAATATGATCCATCGGGGCTTGTACGGTATGAATCGTTTTGCCCTAGATATTTTGTACTTTGAACGTCATCCAAGCCTTAATGAGTTTGTACAAACTGGATTTTTACCAACTGCACAACAAAAGCAGCATCTAAAAAACGCTATGGTATTTAAGTAAGCATAAAAAAAGCGGCTCACTCGCCGCTTTCTTTATTTGATAGTGCTGTTACTGCAACATTGCGAACAGTTCTTTTAACTGCGGCATATACTGCTTAACTAAGTTAACGTTACTTTCGCTAACATCTGCTGTTGCAGTACTTGCTTTAACACCTTCTAAAGCACCTGCCATTGAGCGAGTACCCGCATCAGATGATGATGCCGTAAGGCTTTGTAAACCACTCATTGCTTGGTTTACACGTTGCTTGTTCTCTTCTGACATACCCGCTTTAAGGTTTTCTAAATACGCCATTGATACCTCTGAGCCAACAGTAACTAACTGCTCTGGCGTGAAACCATATTGTTTGGTAAGGGCTTCGAACTCAGTATAAAGCTCATGCTTTTTGATGTGACCCAGCGCATCCATAACTGACGAACTGTCAACACCATCAGAACTACCTAGCATACCACCAAGGTTTACAGTATCTAACTCAGATTGGCTTTGTGACCAATTAACGACTGCAGGAAGGGCTTTAATGTAACGCTGTAGCTGATTTTCAGAAATATCTTCTGCGAAGCTAGAAAAACTCATCGCAAGTAGGCTCATAGAAATAAATAGTGCTTTCATCGTGATCTCCTTTCTTTCAAAATGGTTAGCAACCGGCGCAAATAGTCGAGCTATTATGTTTAGCCAATTACAAATGTTACAATACCTTTTTTACCATAGCTAACTGAACCTGATGTTAATTATTTCTAATACCGTCACAATTGATGAATGGGAACTCGACTTTAGTGCGATCCGCTCGCAAGGCGCAGGCGGGCAGAACGTCAATAAAGTTGCTACAGCTATTCATCTTCGTTTTGATATTAATCGCTCAAAGTTACCTGACTTTTACAAACAACGTTTACTTAATTTAAATGATTCTCGAATTACCAAAGAGGGCGTTATTGTCATAAAGTCGCAAAGTCATCGCACGCAAGAAATGAACAAAGAAGATGCGCTTAATCGTTTGAAAGAATTAATCATTAATGCAACACAAATACAAAAGAAACGAAGAGCAACAAAACCAAGTAAAAGTTCTCAGAGAAAGCGGGTGGACTCTAAAACAAAAAGAGGACAAACAAAAGCATTAAGAAAAAATGTAAAATTCTAACTTTCACATCAGAAAAACGTGTCAAAAATAAGCAGAACTGTAAAGAAGTGTAACTTGTTAACAAAGTTAATTGATGGTTAATCCTGCCGCGTCTATAATAGTCATACAATTTCACTGCTAATTAAGGAGCCGGGTATGGGCCAGAAATCACGCATTGTTGCCGCTGCAATGATAACGCTGTCAGCTTTGCCTATGTCGAGTTTTGCTGTAGATTCATGGCAAGCCGGAAGCGCGTATCCGCAAGGTAGTGAAACCTGTTATAACGAAATTCTTTATAAAGCCAGATGGTGGGCAACCCCAGGAGAAGAGCCTGGCAGTTCACAATGGGGCGCTTGGGTTGCAGATGTCGCCTCAAAAACCTGTGTACAGAGTGTCGTAAAAAAACAAGACGATTTACTTAAGTCTCTACCTACAATTTTCGAACCAAATAACAATAAAAAAGGGAGTTCTGATTAACTCCCTTTTTAATCTTTAATCAAACGTGTGATGCCTTGTCATTTCAAAGCGATTTAAGATGTGATGCATTATGTACACCGCACATAAGCTCAATAGTATGGCAACAGACACCGACGAAAAACGATAGAGCGCGCTGTAAACCAGATCTTGCCCCGGTCCTAATGACTGGCCAAACAAAATACCAAATGTCGTAACAATACCAAAGCCAACACCCGGAATACCGCCACCAATTATGTGATAACGACTAAAGATAAAGGTCAAAATCCACAGAATTAACGCAGGAAATATCAAAATATCTGTATGGTTATACAAAAATAACTGTGCCACTAACGCTAAGTTACAACCAATTAGGGTGCCTATCGCGCGCTGCCATGCAGCCATACCTGCCGCTTTCCAGCACAATGAAAACAATATCAGTACCGAGGCCGCTTGAGCAGAGATAGAATCTTGTAAATCAAATACCTGAAATACAACAAATGATAAAGTCGCTACGGTTGAACAAAGTAAGACTTCATGGCGCACACTTTCTTTTGCTTTCTCTGGCATTACCCGACCTTGGCGTGGTGCAACATCAGGGAATAAACCATGCATTAGCATCGAAAACAGCACAGTTACGACAACTGCAACAGCGTTACTAATGATCAGAGGATAAATACTGACACCACCGCCGGTGTAGGTCGAAAAATGCAATTGAATCGACAAGCTCACCACTGTTGTGGCACCAAATAAAAAGTTAGCACCACGGCTCATTTGATAGAATAAAAAGGCAAAGGCTATAAAGCTCATCATTGTCATTACAACAGGCAAGTGTGCAAACAATCCTTGTACAACCAATACGAATAGCGCACTGAACACAGCGCCTGCGTAAAACTGACGAATAATATGCATGTTAAGCACAGGCACTAAACCGAGCAGTAGCATAGGGTAAACAGTGAAAAAGATGCCATTCGGCCAGTTCATCAATTTTGCCAGTGAAAACCCTAATGCTGAGCCCGTAGCAATGCGCAGCGCTTGACGTAAGCCATTACCATCGAGTTGCAATACTGACATAACTCACCCTGTCTTAATATATGAAGTGCAGAACACTGATTAAACGGATTTGCATGCTCGCAAACCAGCTACCGATGCTAGAGTCAGGCAGTAGTTGCACAGTTGCACGCGCACCACTTGGAAATTTTGCCAGCATCTGGTGTTCATCTAGCTGAATATGGATACGTTGACGCTGTGCATCTCGTACCCAACGGTTGCTGCTTTCAGTAGCACTGAGTAAACCGTTAGCATTAAGCTGGCCATCACTCACACCCGCTTCAAAACTAATAATTTTGCCAGTAAACACTTTGCCCGGAAGCGCATCAAAGCTGACTTTTGCAGTGCTACCAACTTGTACGTGAACTAAAGACTTTTCACGAAAATCAGCCACTAAATCAGCTTTATTAGCAACTATCGCCATTAACGGCTGGCCCTTATTAGCATAGGTACCCGGTGTTACCTGTAAGTTTGCTGTTTTACCGTCGGTATCGGCTGTCACTGTGGTGTACGACAGGTTTAATTTGGCTTGTTCAAGCTGGTTTTGAGCATGACGAAGCGCTAAATTGTCATCCCCAATTTTACCGCGCGCTAATTTAGCCTCGCTAAGCTGGGCTTCAATTGCAGCCACATTGGCTTTGCTTGATTGATAGTTCGCATTGATTGTTTCGTACTCTTGATCTGAAATAGAACGCTTTTTCAATAGCGACTCACCGCGTTCAAACAGCAACGTTTGCTCATGTAGCTTAGCTTGAGCAGCCGCTAGCTGTGCTTCTATTGCTTTCACACTACTATCTAAACGTTGGTTTTGTAGTTTTGCATCATCATATGCAAGTTCAGCTTGTTGCACGGCAAGCTCAAAAGGCTCATCATTAATCTTAAACAAGGCTTGCTGTTTTTCGACAGCTTGATTATTGGTCACTAATACGTCGGTTACGCGACCACTTACCTGCGGGGTCACTTGCACGACAGGGTGATACACACGGGCCTGCGGTGTAACAGGCATATACAAATCGGCAATCACAAAATATAAAAATAAAACAATAAAACCCGCTAAAGAGATTTTTACGTAACGGGCAAACTTTTGATCTGGTGTCATAACGTTACTTATCTCCTGAATAATGACGGATACACTGACGGGCGTTTTGCTCCATCTGAATTAAACCATGCGCCATGGTATCGAGTTGCTCAGTGGTTAAATCAGCATAAAGATGCTGTTTCACATCGGCAATAATCACCTGCAATGTGTCTAACAATTGTAGACCTTGCTCAGTGAAGTACAGACGTTTACTGCGTTTATCTTCAGCATCAGCTTTACGAGCAATAATCTCTTGCTGCTCAAGATGTTTAATAGTGCGAGTTAGTGAAGGCATTTCAATGCCTAAGCTATTTGCTAACTCTTGTTGCGTACAACCTTGGTTTAGATGAAACAGGTGCATCATCGCGGTCCAGCGAGATTGGGTAAGACCCAAAGGCTCAACCGCCAAAGTGACAGCATCGCGACATAAACGATGCACACGGCCCATACTGCCGCATAATGTTAAATCAAGAGTTTCGTGAAAAGGGGGAGTGGAAGACATGATGCGCTCCATTTACTTAGCATGCTAACTATTTTAATGTAGTTAGCATGCTAAGTAAATATTAGTGCAATTAATAAAATAGATAGCTGTGTTCGATAAAAGCGAACAACTGCAAAAGTTATCTTCCTAATCACATTATTTAGCAATTAACTCTTTGATATGGCTTTCATAGAGGTCTAATTTATCAGCTACAAAGCCTGTGTGTTGGAACCTTACTACGCCTTCTTTATCGATTAAAAAGCTGCTCGGCATCCCTTTGAGTTGATATTGCTTGCCAATAACAGCGTCTGGGTCGTAAATAATATTAAAGTTCACTGCAAACTCAGTTAAAAAAGCATCGGCATCACTGCGCTCAACATCAATGTTTACAGCAATTACTTTAAGCCCTTGCTGTTGATACTTACTCTGCATGGCTATAAACCAAGGAAACGAGCGTCGACACGGGCTGCACCAAGACGCCCAGAAATCGAGTAACACGACTTGCCCTTTGTATTGATTCAATAGTTTAGACAACTGCTGCTGACTTGCAGCTAAAGGTGGGGGGGAAGGGTGCTCTGCCATAGCAGCAGAGCTCGTAATTAAAAGAAATGCAATTAAGGCGTATTTGATCATTGGTAATTTAATAAATTCGCTGGTGAATATTGGTCAGTGAGCACCTTGGTATCCGCTGGCCAATCTTGATTACCCTTAGTATAAAACAAATGCTCGCTGAGTAACTGCAAATCAACATCGTAAGGGGTTAACTTATTTGCGAGTTTGTTGACGCGTTCGGCTAACTGTTGCTGGCTAGGCATAGTCTCGAAGCCAGCTAAAATAATGCGATTAGAGTTTTCATCGGTCACAACATTAACAAAGTCACCAAACACATCGAAGTAAGTTGCCGACTCATGCTGGTACAGTTTACTCGATGAAAAAGTATTTGCAGCGACAATTCCGCCATCAGCTAAAACACTTTTTACTTCCGCAAAAAATTCCTTAGTGAGAAGGTGCTCAGGGATATAATCGCCGTTAAAGGCATCAAGAATAATCCAATCGTACTTTTGTTTTTTAAGTGCGGCACGTTTAATAAAAATACGGCCATCTTGCACCTTAGACGTTACGTTATCAGTTTCTACAAAGCTAAAATAATCACGGGCAACTTTTATTACCGCGGGATCAATTTCGACATTTTCGATATGAGCGCTAGGGTAAAGCTCATGAATGGTATTAGAGAGTGAACCTCCCCCTAAACCTATGATCAGTACATTTTGAGGGTTATCAATAAATAGTAAGCTTGCAAACGTCATTTTGGTGTAATTAAACACCAGCTTTTTAGGCTCACTCTTATACATACAACTTTGCGTACTTTTACGGGTTTTTTCGTTAAATTTTAAGCACAGTAAATCGCCAGACTTCTCAACTAAAATATTGCGATAAAGCGAGCGCTCTTTATGTATTACTTCTGCCAAGCTGCTAAAAGGCAATGTCATGACCAAACAAAGCGTTAAGACTCTAAACATACGGTACGCTCCTTCGTTTTTATTTGACTAACCGCAATTGCAAGCAAACCAAGCGCGCCTAATACCGCTGCAAAGGTTTTAATGATGTCGTTGACATCAAACGCTAACACCATATAAAAAGAGGTAATAATCGTACCAAGCGCACTACCTAGGGTGCTCACAAAATACAAACCACCGGCAACCTGACCACTTTTTTCATGATCGGTAACCAATAATCGCACTGAGTAAGGTGAGATCATGCCGAGTATTGTTGTAGGGATAAAAAACAACGCCGTTGATGCCAGCAACGAGCCGTAACGACTGTCTTCAATATGGGTGAAAATAAAGGTCATAATTGGCTCAGCAAACACTACTATTGGCACTACCATAATGCTTGCTACAAAGAAAATGAGACCATATTTAGTTAACGAAGGATTGCGGGTTGAGAGCTTACCGCCAAGTAAATAGCCGAAAGATAAGCTCAACATAAATACAGTGATAATACTGCCCCATATATGCACACTGCTACCAAAGTACGGCGCTAAAATTCGCCCGCCTAAAAGCTCAATTCCCATAATGCAAAAGCCGCTACTAAAGGCTAAAAAGTAGATAAGCGCATTGATTTTATTCATTAAACACCCGCTGATTTTGTTGTTATTTTACCCATCTTAACCTGATGCAGATAAGGATGCCATGACTGTTTTTTAAGCTGTAAAGGCCGTTGACAAAATATAGTTT
>NZ_JAKEVM010000004.1 GCF_022398475.1 Pseudoalteromonas shioyasakiensis
CATTTATAACATATAAATCATATTTAGCAATTTATTTGCAGAAAAATTGTAAGCGCTTACAGTTGAGCCTAAGCTCTAATTAGCCAAGCCTTACACTTAACCCGAAGGACGAGTATCAACTGTGTATAAATCAATTTCACTGTTACCAGATTCATCTTTACTCAAGCCCGAGTTCACGTTCGGTGTGGCAACAGCCTCATTCCAGATTGAAGGGGCACGCGATAAGCGCCTCGATTGCATCTGGGATACATTTTGCGAAAAGCCTGGCACCATTGCAGATAACAGCCATGGCGATGTAGCTTGTGATCATGTTGCACGCTGGCAACAAGATATCGAGATGATTGCAGATTTGGCTGTCGATGCTTACCGCTTATCTATTTCGTGGCCGAGAGTCATGCAGCAAGATGGCTCGGTTAACGAGCAAGGTATGGCATTTTACGCTCAGCTATTATCGGCGTTAAAAGCACGTAATATTAAGACCTACGTCACCTTATATCACTGGGATTTACCTCAATACCTTGAAGATAATGGCGGTTGGTTAAACCGCGATACGGCCTATAAATTCAAAGAATATACCGAGCTTGTTACTCAACATTTAGGCCATTTGGTTGATTCATTCGCCACCTTGAACGAACCATTTTGTAGTGCTTATTTAGGTTATGAGGTGGGTGTACATGCACCTGGCATAAAATCACAACAAGCTGGCCGACAAGCAGCGCACCACTTATTACTTGCCCACGGCCTTGCTATGCAAGTATTACGTAAAAACTGCCCTGACACAGAAGCGGGTATCGTATTAAACTTCAGTCCAACTTATCCTTTAACCGCCGATGATAAAAAAGCCGCTGAGCTTGCTGATCAATACCATAATCAATGGTATATCAAAGCGGTTTTAGAAGGTGCTTACCCATCGTTACTGGATGATTTAGCAGATGAAGTTAAACCAATTATAATTGCTGGCGATATGGCGATTATTAGTCAAGCTGTCGACTTTATTGGCGTTAACTATTATACCCGCATACACTACAAAAATACCGCTGATGGCTGGTTTGAAGAAGCAAACCTTACGGATGTTCGCGTCACCGATATGGGCTGGGAAGTTTACCCACAAGGTTTAACTGAGCTTTTGGTATCACTTCATCAGCAATATGATTTACCAAAAATGTATATTACCGAAAATGGCGCAGCCATGGCCGATACGTTAGAAAATGGTGAAGTGAACGATATAGAACGAGTAGATTATTATCACACTCACTTAAATGCGGTATGTGATGCAATTCGCCAAGGCGTCGATATTCAAGGCTACTTTGCGTGGAGCTTAATGGACAACTTTGAATGGGCGTATGGCTACGAAAAGCGCTTTGGGTTAGTTTATATTGACTATCAAAGCCAACAACGCATTTTAAAAGAAAGCGCAAAACAATATCGCGCGCTGCTCAAACAGCGATAAAAATAACAACAATCGAGAACACACATGCTGACAAAAAGAGAAAAAATAGCCTACGGATTAGGCGATACAGCAAGTAATATCATCTTTCAAACGGTGATGTTATTTTTAACTTTTTTCTATACTGATATTTTTGGTATTTCACCCGCGATTGTTGGCACCTTGTTTTTGGTGGTGAGAATCGTTGACGCAATTACCGACCCATTAATGGGAGCTTTAACTGATTCAACCCGCACTAAGTGGGGAAGCTATCGCCCCTATTTGCTTTGGCTTGCTATACCATTTGGGGTGATCAGCATGATCACCTTCAGCACACCAGACCTACCAGAGTCAGGCAAAGTCATTTACGCCTTTGTCACTTACACTTTGCTGATGCTAGTTTACACCGCGATTAATATTCCTTACTCAGCGTTAGGTGGGGTATTAAGTGGCGACCCGAAAGAGCGAGTATCCATTCAATCTTATCGATTTGTGTTTGGTATGCTGGGCGGCTTAATTGTCAGTGCCTGTACTTTACCTTTGGTAAACTGGCTTGGCAAAGGTGATAACGCTACGGGCTACCAACTCACGATGGCCCTGATGAGCGGCTTAGGTGTGATCTTATTCTTAATTTGTTTTCGCTTTACCAAAGAGCGCGTAGCGGCGCATAACAGCTCATCGTTGAGCTGGAAAACCCGCATGAACACACTATGGCAAAATAGTCCATTTAAAGTGTTGTGCTTTGCAGCATTTATGTTGTTAACCAGTATGGTACTACGCACTACCCTTGCCATTTACTATGTAAAATATGTACTTGGTGAAGCAGAGCTAGTCACCTACTTTGTTACCATCGGCATGATAGGTAATATTTTGGGCTGTGCCTGTGCAAACCCACTCAGCAAACGTGTTGATAAGAAAACCGCCTATATTCGTTTACAATATATCTCTGCAGCTATTAGTTGCGTGGCATTTTGGTTGCCGGGCGAACAGCTGATACTTGCCTTTGCGGTGTATTTTTTATGGTGTTTCTTCACGCAAATGGCAACCCCGCTACTGTGGGCAAAAATGGCCGACACCATAGATTACGGGCAATGGAAAACCGGTGAAAGGCTAACAGGCCTAGTCTACGCAAGCGTGGTCTTTTTTATTAAGCTTGGTCTTGCCCTTGGCGGTGCCATTGCAGGTTGGTTACTGGCATTTTATGGCTATGAAGCTAATACCGAACTCAGTGAACACACGCTTTCAGGTATCTTAATTTCGTTTACCCTTTACCCAGCAATAGGTAGTATGCTTGTCGCTTTCATAATGAAAAGGTATATTCTGGATAACCAAACGGTTGAGCAGATCAGTGCCGATTTATCGTCAAAGCAGCATCCATAATTTTGTTTAAAAAGGAATAACATGGCCACCATTTACGAGGTGTCGAAACTTGCAGGTGTTTCTCTTGCAACCGTTTCACGAGTAATGAACAACAATGCAAATGTCAGTGATGCAACACGTAAAAAAGTCACTGCCGCAATGGATGAACTTGGCTATCGACCTAACTCAATTGCTCAGTCATTGGCATCAAATTGCTCGAACAGTGTTGGCCTACTGGTCTCTGAATTACAGGGTCCGTTTTACGGGCCTATGATGAGCGGCATTGAAAATACCTTTCGTAACCAAGGCAAACATCTGATTATTGCTGCGGGTCACAGTGATGAAGAACGCGAAAAACAAGGGATTGAATTTTTAATTAGCCGTAACTGTGATGGCCTTATTTTGCATGTTGAAGCGGTCAGCGACGACTACCTTATAAAACTCAGTAAAGGTCGGACGCCGTTTGTTTTGATCAACCGCTATATCAGCGAACTCAGTGACCGCTGTATTTTGCTTAACAACATTAAAGGTGGCTATTTAGCGGCGAAGCATGTGTTAGAGCAAGGTCATAAAAATATTGCCTACATCAGCGGGCCGCTTTGGAAACAAGATGCCAAAGACCGTCTAGAAGGACATAAACAGGCCCTTGCTGAGTTTGATCTTGAGTTTGATGAAAACCTATTATTCCAAGGTGACTTCATGGAAGCGAGTGGTTACGAAGGTTTAAAAGCACTTCATCAACAAACGCATCCATTCACAGCGCTCATCTGTGCCAATGATGAAATGGCTGTAGGCGCCATGGCTAGCGCGCGGGATTTAGGGTTAACTTTACCTAAGCAATTGTCGATTATGGGTTACGATAACGTATTTTTCACCCGTCACGTTTACCCACAATTGAGCACCGTTAATTACCCAATAGATGAGATGGGTCGCATGGCAGCAGATTGGGTGTTAAATCATGTTTATCAAAAACAAACCCCACCACTACAAACGCTATTTGAACCAGAGCTGATAGTTAGACATTCAATTAGCCGCCAATCAGCTCAGATAACAAGCCAAGGTTAATCGGCTTTAATAACACTTGTTCAATCTCAAGTTGTTCAATTTTTTCTGGCTCTGGCTCTGCGCCACTAACAATGACTAGATTTAAGTCAGGGTGGCGCTGTTTTATCTCATGGGCTAAATCAAGCCCTTCACCATCCGGCAAATGCATATCGAGTAACACTTTAGCAAAGTTTTGATCGTCACTCAGGGTTGCAAGACATGCAGCACAACTTGGCGCTATAACAGTTTCAACACCTAAGCTTTCAAGCAATAACTGAGTGATTTGCGCCGCATCACTGTCGTCCTCAACCAATAAATAGCGTGTGCTTTGTAATGTCACTTCAGGACTGTCGTCTTGCTCAACCACAGGTGCAGTATTGCCTTCGCAAATGTAATGATTGAGCACTTGGTAAAGCAGCCCAGAATCAACCGGTTTTGCAATCATATCGTTAAAACCAAGCGCGCTTAACTCAGTTTTCACCCCTTTCATGGTGGCGGCGGTAAGTGCAATAATCGGCCCTTGATAACCCATTTTACGAAGCTCAATAGTGGCTTCTTTGCCGCCCATAACCGGCATATGCAAATCAATAAATACAATATCAAAAGGCTTACCCGCTTGCTCTGCATTAGCTACTTTTTCAATTGCTTGTTTACCGTGCTCGGCATAATCCACTTCTGCGCCAGTACTGGTGATCATATGACCAACGAGATTACGTAAATCTTTTAGATCGTCGACCACCAACACTCGCCCAGTGGTTTTTAACGTTGCTAGTTTTTGCTGGCAATCGGGGTTTGAATCAAAGCGCAGCACTTGGCGTTCAATATCTCGAACATTGCCAGGGTAAATCGAAAGGGTAAATTCAGAGCCCACCCCTTGCGTTGATTCAAGTTCAATAGAGCCTTGCATACGACTAAGTAACTCTGAACAAATAGCAAGGCCCAATCCTGCTCCACCGACATCTCGTGATTCTACATCGGCAATTTGTTCAAATGGTTTAAAAATCAGTGCTTGTTTTTCAGCTGGAATACCAAGGCCTGTGTCTTTAATACTAAAAAACAGCATTTCTCGTTCATTAACCCAAGCAGTCCAAGCTCGCACTGTGATCTCGCCTTGGTTGGTAAACTTGATTGCGTTGTTGATGATGTTAATGAGGATTTGGCGTAACCGTGTAGCGTCTGTGTTTATAACTAAAGGCAGAGCTTGCTGCGACTCAAACTTAAGAGTTAAGCCTTTATCAAGCGCAGAAACGCGCATTAAGGTATAGACGTCAGCCATTAGGCTATCTAAGTTAACATCACTGCAATTGAGCTCCAGTTTATCGGCAGCAATCTTTGATAGGTCGAGCACATCATTTAGTAAACTCAGTAAGTGTTTACCATTTCGGTAGATCACACCCAACTCATTTTGAGCATGCTGATTTTTATCACTTTGCATGAGTAACTCAGTGTAACCCAAGATAGAAGACAGAGGTGTACGTAACTCATGACTCAAATGGGCCAAAAAGCGGTCTTTAGATCGGTTTTCAGCTTCTGCTTTTAAGCGTTCAACACGCTCATCTTCAACATCTCGGCGAGCTAAAGCGTAGCGTATAGCACGGGCAAAGCGGCTAGAGTTCATCTCGCTTTTAACCAGATAATCAACCGCACCGGCATCGAGCGCTGCAGAATCGAGAGCTTCATCTGATTGCCCGGTAAGCATGATAATCGGGCCGCGAAAGCCATTTGCCACAGCCCGTTTTAGTACTTCGAGGCCATCTGATGCGCCTAAGCGATAATCTAACAAACAAATATCATGTTTGTTTTCGCTAAGCTCACTAATGGCCTCTTCAGGGCAACTTAACCACTCAACATCGAATGTATGGGAACCTAATTGGTCTAGGTAGTCGCAAGTAAGAATATAATCGTCTTCGTCGTCTTCTACTAAGAGTAATCGGGTTACCTTGTCTAACATTCTTATTCCTTATTCCAATTAGCTTAATTAAGTATTTATGCGAATTGGACTTAGTCGTTCTGCGAGGGTGGTAGCTCTACAAACTCTACCCAGTATTTCCCTAGTGTTTGCATTAACTCAACTAAACCTTCAAAAGTAACCGGTTTAGTGATGTATGATGCAGCGCCCAAGTCGTAGCCTTTAACCATATCTTCTTCTTGTTTTGATGTGGTTAAAATCACTACTGGAATACCCTTTAAGTTAGGGTTGGCTTTGATGGCTTGTAATGCTTCTCGGCCATCCATACGCGGCATATTTAAATCGAGTAAAATCAAGCCCGGACGAGGCGAGTTTTCTTTTTCACTAAATTTGCCTTTACGCTCAAGGTATTCAAGCAACTCTACACCGTCTTCAACAAAAAACAGCTCGTTCAATACACGGCTTTCGGCCAATGCATCTTGGGTTAATAAACGATCATCTTCGTCGTCATCAGCCATTAAAATGGTAATTGGTTTAACTTTATTAAGTGGCATTACGCCTCTCCTTGTAATGTGAAAAGCGATGCTTCCACGGGTAGTTTAAGGGTGAAGCTTGCACCCTCACCAACGCGACTGCTTGCGGTTATTTCTCCGCCATGACGCTCAACAATACGACGACAAACCGATAAACCTATGCCTGTACCTTTATATTGAGAACGACCATGCAGTCGCTGAAACGGAACAAATATTTTTTCAAGATACTCTTCAGAAAAGCCGATGCCGTTATCTGAAATGGTAATAACTTCCCACTCCACATCACTATTGTGAGCTTCGCTAAATTCTGACGTTCGCTGGTATATAATATCAATCACAGGCGCAACATTCTCACGTCTAAACTTCACCGCATTTGAAAGAATATTTAAGAACAATTGCAGCATTTGGCTTGGATCGGCTTGAATATGCGGTAAAGTATCAAGATTAACCGTAGTTTCAGATTCTTTTATCGCAATTTCAAGATCATCAAGAACTTCTGCAACAACTTCATTTAAATCAGTATCAGTAAAATCTTTACCACGGGTGGTTACGCGTGAGAACTCAAGCAGGTCATTGATTAAATTAGACATACGCTGAGCCGCATTTTTCATCCGGCTAATATAGTCGATGCCTTTTTCACCTAGTTCATCTTTGAACATCTTTTCAAGGCGGTCACTGAAGGCTTGGATCTTACGCAGTGGCTCTTGTAAATCATGACTTGCAACAAAAGCAAAGTCTTCAAGCTCTCTGTTTGAGCGGCTTAGCTCATCAGAATAGATAGTTAGCTCTTGCGTACGTTCTGCAACTTTTGCCGCTAGATTCTCGTTTTGATTTTCAAGCTCAGCTCTGTATTTAGCTTGGTTGCGTAAGTTGATACGTGTTAATACAAACATACCTATAATCAATAAGGTACTGGTCACAGCCGTAATAGCAAATGTAATCTTCGCTTCGTTTTTGATTTGCGAGAGCTTTGCAAACTGCTCTATCTTAAAGTTAAGCTCTCGCATTTGTATTTCATCAACTGCTGTACGAATATCTTTATATAGATCGCGACCTTGGTCTGTTAGTAACAAGCGGCGAGCCTTAACGTCTTTATTTGCAAGGGCCAGATCAGTTGTTTTAGTCATTACCGCCACTTTGTCGTTTACCAAATGTATTAAACGAGCAATGCGGTCTGCTTGCCCTTCAATTTCTGAGTGCAAACTTTTCACAAGCATGATCTGCGCCTGCATTGAAGCGATTGCATCATTGTAAGGGAGTAAATAATCTTCTCGGTCACTAAGTAAATAACCACGCTGACCTGACTCAGCTTGCACCACAGATAAGTGCAAACGCTCAATCGCGGTGTTGAGCGAATTGGTGTTATCAAGACTACTTTGTGTTTCGGTGAGTGAGCGAATGCTATTAAGAGCTAAAAACGCATTAGCCACCACAATACAGAGCACCACAGCTATAAAGCCTGCCCAATTGACCGCTATCTTTCCTTTTTGTTTTTGCATTTGCTTCCTAATCTATGAGTGCTTAATCTGCAGCGTGAGTGTCACTTATTTCTTGTAAGTGCTCACTACACTGCTGACAATTAGCTATTATTTTATTTAATGCCTCTAATGCTTTTTGTTTTGGCATATCATTTTCTAATACGAGCTTAACTAACTCTGCATTCATTGAGATACGGTTCAGCGGCGCACGGGCATCGTGTACCATTTTTCGTAAAGACTCGTTATTATTCATAGCTATCCTTTTATTTGTATTCGCCAATGCCTCCATAAGCATTTAAACGGTTATAAAGTGTTTTCGTACTGATCCCCAGCATTTGTGCTGCAATCGTCTTGTTACCTTGTACTTTATCTAAAGTAGCGTGGATCAATTCTTTTTCAACTTCTTCAATGGTTTGCCCTGCAACAACTTGGTTTGCTTGGCTCTCTTTATTCACTTTAGAAAATGGCGACTCTAGCGATTCAGGTAAAGTAATAGCTGTGCCTTTAGGGTCACTCATAATAAAGGCGCGGTGAATAGCGTGGCGAAGCTCACGCACGTTACCTGGCCAATCATGGGCTTCAAGCTCTTTGATTTGCACCGCTTGCCATTTAAAGTCGGTGCCGTTTTCTTCATTAAGCTGCTCTAAAAAGGCATTGGCAAGCAGTGGAATATCTTCTTTGCGCTCACGAAGCGGTGGAATATCAATGGGGAATACCGCTAAACGAAAGTAAATGTCTTCACGGATAACATTGTTTTGCGCAAGGTCGGTCAAGGTGCGGTTTGTTGCAGAAATAACACGGCAATTAACTGCTTGCTCTTTGGTACCCCCCACTCGAGTTACTTTTTTGCTTTCAAGCACGCGCAGTAAATTTGGCTGCATATCAATTGGCATTTCAGTTACTTCATCTAAAAATAAAGTACCACCAGCAGCTTGCTCAAACACCCCCTCTTTACGCGCAATCGCGCCTGTAAATGCACCCTTTTCATGGCCAAAAAGCTCGCTACCAATCAGCTCTTTTGAAAATGCACCACAGTTAGTTGCCACTAAAGGGCCATCACACTCAGTGGCGTTGTGAATTGCCTGAGCAACCACTTCTTTACCAGCACCACTTTCACCCATCAACATTACATTGGCAGAAGTGGCCGCGACTCGTTCAATCATAGTGTAAAGCTTTTGCATCACCTCAGATTCACCTATTAGAGTGCCGAAGTGGCGTTTAATCGCTGGCGTTGCTTTTTTCTTAGGGGCTGCTTTTTTAGGGTTAAGTACACGCTCAATATCTTCACGTTGCAGTGGCTTAACTAGGTGGCCGACATTTGGCTCACACATTTCAGCCAACTTACCTTTTACTGAAGGGTGACCTGAAATTAACGTAACACGAGGCGATTGACCGATAGCTTTTAAGTGCTCTAGTAAATGAAGGCCGCTGCCATCTGGCAACATAAAATCTAAAAAGACATGATCAAACGTGTTGTTTTCAAACCATTGCTCAGCTTCAGCAAGGTTCGCTGCGGTATTTATATTGTGTCCTAGGAACTCAACTATATGACAAACTACATCGCTAAATTCACTGTCATCATCAACTAAAAGTACGTTCAACATATTAATTTCCTAAGCTTTTTCTACCATTCTACGCAAAGTTTTTTCGAAAATAAAACTAAACGTTAGATACCTAAATAGTTCTTAATTCCAGTTATATTACCTTATTAGTTTCAATTTGGGGTAAGCATAATGAATTAAATGCGAAAAAAAGGTTATTATGGCACGTTCAATATTAAGCTAAGCTGTACTTGCATTAATTTAAAGTTGTAATCCTATGAAGTTATTAAGAAAAGTAATTCACCCAAATTTAAGTAATGACTATGGAACGGTGTTCATTCGTCACACTGCCCGCGCCATTGTTTTAAAAGGTGAACAAATACTACTTTTATACACCGCCCGTTATGATGACTACAGCCTACCTGGTGGTGGCGTTGATGAAGGCGAAAGCATTGAGCAAGGGCTTCTACGAGAGTTACATGAAGAAACAGGTGCACTACAAATTAAAATAAAGCAACCATTAGGATTATACGAAGAAGTTAGGCCTTGGTATAAAGACGACTTTGATTGTGTTCATATCAAATCCTATTGCTACTTCTGTGAAATTAGCGATGAATTTGCAGATCCTAAAATGGAGCATTACGAAGTGCAAAATGGCATGCACCCTAAGTGGGTGAATATTTTTGATGCCATCGCACACAACGAAACCACTATGACAATGAGTGATAAACAGGGACTATCGATTCAGCGCGAGACCTTTTTATTAAAGCTCATTGCTGACACTCTTTAAGTTATTTTACATTACTTTACGCAACCATCAGATATTGTGGCAGTCTATACTTATAGTTAAAGCCAATTATGAGAGTAAACCATGAGTAAGGTAGCCCCCCTTTCAAAACCAACCATCCTTTTACATTGGACCGTTGCCATTTTGTTTATCGGCGTATTCGCGATGGGCATTTATGTTGCTGATTTTGCCGAGCCACCCGCTAAATTTACTTATATGGGTTGGCATAAATCAATGGGCTTAGTGGTATTAGTTTTTGCCATTGCAAGGCTTATTTGGCGTATTAAAGAAGGTGCATTACCCGCGACATCTGCAATGCCTAAATGGCAAACAGCGATTGCTCACCTCACTCATGGCTTATTATTACTTGCAACTCTAGCTATGCCGTTATCTGGTTTTATCATGAGCTATGCGGGTGGTCGTGCAATTAGCTTCTTTGAGTTTGAGCTATTGAGCGCACCAGAGAAAACACCTTGGCTTGCTGATGCAGGCAGCTTTGTGCATCACAGTTCAGTGCTTATTATCGTGGTGATTTTAGCCTTACACATTGCCGCAGCACTTAAACACCAGTTTGTTGACAAAGATGGCATGCTTAGTCGCATGCTAGGTAAGTCTTAAATCAAATTTAAGCGGGCTTAGGGTGAGCATAAAAACGCCATAAGCCCACTAAATTACTTATTAAAAATACCGTTTCCATTACCACTGCTAGTGGTGAAAAAACCAAAGTGTTATGGGCTATCCAACCAATCGTGCCAACAATCATCAGTATGCGTAAGGTAAAATCTTTGCCTTGGAATGAAGCATAAGTTTGCAGTAACGTTGCCGACAGCGCGATAAAGCTAACCCAGCTTTGCCAAGTAAATAGTACTGCGCTAATACTCAAAAGCATAAAAGCTATCATCACCCAGGTTTTGCGGGCAAAAATACAATAGCCATAACGTAGTGCTGCAATCAGCATTAAGCTCGCTGCACTGAAGTTATCGAGCAGCATAAAGTGCACAGATGTCAGTAGAACCGAGCTAAACAAACAAGCTAAAATTGCCTGCCTTTGTTTAAACTGAAATGAAGCCAAATCGAGTAATGTGGCAATGGCAACTAAGCACTGAGATAAAATAAACATAACGACTCCTGAAAAACCAGCAGTGTAATGTTCACTATTTTGCTGCGCCTTAACTTAAGTTAAGACGCCGTCTAATTCGCGATAAAGAAATCGCAGAGATCCCTAAATACATAGCAACTTCGTTTAAACTCAGTTGTTCAAGCCAATGCGGCTTTTGTTCTAGTAAATATTGGTAACGCTGCTCAGGGGTATTGAGTAATAAAAACGCTTCTTTTGCTTCTTTAAACAATAATTGCTGACTAATTAACTGATGTTTTATTGCTTGCCAGTCGGCACTATCAAGTAAAGCCAAAGGCACCTTAATAAGCTCAGCATCACGTATTACTTTTAGCTGATAAAGCGCTGGGGTTTTAATTAACCAGTTACCATAAAGCAGTGCAAATTCATCTTGAAAGTAAAACTCTTTACACTTTTGCGTACCCTGCGAGGATGCATGAAATGCCCCAAGCACCCCAGATATAATTAAGTAACCTGCATCTTGTTCGTCGCCTTGCTGCAATAAAACATCACCTTTAGCGTACCGCTTTATAGCGCATTGCCCTGCAAGTTTGTTACGAAATTCACCGGCTAGCTGATGATAACTATCACCGAGCGGAAGTAACTGGGTATCTGTCAAGATTGCCAACCTTGCATTAGTAATTCAGTAATTTGCTGGGCGTTAACCCCTTCTCGAACCACAAAGCGCTCACCACACCAAAGCGGAGAAAAACCACTGTCGCCTTTAGTCTCTGCTTTTGCACGTAATGCCGTCATCGCAATCGATGCATATGGAAAGGGCGGCGCTTGCTCTGGCATCGCCCCTAACTCTTGCATCACTCTGTTGCGTATTCCTCGTGCTGGGCGACCAGAGAATAAGGTTGTCAATTCTGTTGAGTCTGGCTTAGCCGTTTTTAATACTTCACGATGTAAAGCACTTGTTGTCGCTTCTTCGCAAAGTAAATAAGCGCTCCCCACCTGCACAGCAGATACACCTAATGCTTGGTACTGAGCTACATCTTCAGCTGAGCAAATTCCACCTGCTGCAATAACCGGTATTTCAAGCTCTACACATTCTCGCACTAATTGCGCTGTGGTTGGTTGCAGCGATAAATCCATCGATAAAAAATGACCTCGGTGACCACCAGCTTCAATCCCTTGTGCAATAACCGCATCGGCACCATTTGCTTGTAACCAGCGCGCTTCGTCAAGCGTTGTGGCTGATGAAAGAACAGCCCCGCCCCACGCTTTAATCTGAGAAACAATCTCTTTACTGGGCAGACCAAAATGAAAACTCACAACAGCGGGCTTATAAGGCGCGATAATATCGATCACTTGTTGATTAATTGGCTGGCGTGAAGCGTTACGGGTAAATTGTGAGGCATCGACAGCAAACTCATCAAAATAAGGCTCAAGCACATTATGCCAAGCAGTTTGCTGAGCCAGTGTATAGTCAGGTGTTTGATGACAAAAGAAATTAAGATTGTACGGCTTATCCGTATGCTGACTAATGTAATCAAGCTCTGAGACAAGTTGCTCAGCCGATAGCATAGCGCAAGGTAACGAGCCAAGCCCCCCTGCTTCACACACAGCCACTGTCAGTTTGGCATTTTGCACACCTGCCATCGGCGCTTGAATAATCGCAAGCTCGGTATTTAACACAGAATTTATCATTACGTATTCCTTGTAAGTTTTGCAGCCTGTTGCAGTTTTTACAGAAAAAGAGTGCCTAGCTAATATTAAGTTAAAATAAAAGTCAATTAAATCAGATAGCTAGGATATCGAAAATTAGGTATTAGCCTTGCAAACCTTTTCCTACAATTTTGTAAGGAGATAATGATGACTGATACTGTTACTACAATCAATCCAGCCAATGAGCAAACCTTAAATACGTATAATTTATTATCATTGCAACAAGCACAGAGTGAAGTTGACCAATGTCATCAAGCTTTTTTAAAGTGGCGCACAACATCCCATGAACAGCGCGCTAAATTACTCAATCAACTTGCACAAGTGATTGAGTCTAATCAACAAGAATTAGCGCAATTGATGACCGATGAAATGGGCAAGTTATATCAGCAAGGCCTACAAGAAGTTGAATTATGCGCTGCAATTTGTCGCTATACCGCAGAACAAGGGCCAAAAGTGCTTGCTGATGAAAAACGAGATATGCAAGACGGCCGTGCAATTATTAGCTACCAACCAATCGGTGTCGTTTTAGGTATCCAACCTTGGAACTTCCCGCTTTATCAAGTCATTCGCTACGCTT
Source organism: Pseudoalteromonas shioyasakiensis (assembly GCF_022398475.1). Taxonomy (GTDB): domain Bacteria; phylum Pseudomonadota; class Gammaproteobacteria; order Enterobacterales; family Alteromonadaceae; genus Pseudoalteromonas. The sequence goes on from NZ_JAKEVM010000004.1 coordinate 13,443, forward strand.
GCGCGAATATCATGGCGGGCAATACTACAGTGCTAAAACATGCTGGTAATGTATTTGGCATGGCTGAAAAAATTGAGCAGTTATTTACTCAAGCAGGCTTTGATGACTATTGCTTTAAAAACTTACTGATTGACGGAAAAACCGCAAGCAAACTGATTGAGCACTCAGCTATTCGAGGTGTGACATTTACTGGTAGCGACGAAACAGGCAAAAAAGTTGCTGAGCTTGCAGGTAAACAGGTTAAGAAAACGGTACTTGAGCTTGGTAGTAACGATGCCTATGTTGTACTTGATGATGCTGACTTAAATACGGCGATTACCGCATGTACACAAGGGCGTTTGATCAATAACGGGCAAACCTGTGTTGCCGCAAAACGCTTTATTGTGGTTGATGCTTTATACGATGATTTTAAAGCCTTAATTAAAGATCAATTTGAACAAGTTGTTCTTGGTGACCCGAATGATGAAAAAACCACGCTCGGTCCAATGGCCCGTAAAGATTTGCGCGATAAACTTCATCAGCAAGTGACTGATTCAGTCAATGCAGGTGCGAGCATTGTTACTGGCGGTAAAGTTGCTGAGCACACAGGCTTTTATTACACCCCGACTCTACTTGAAAACATTAAACCGGGCATGCCCGCCTATGATGATGAATTATTTGGACCTGTAGCATCGCTTATCAGGGCAAAAGATAATGATGAGGCAATGCAAATTGCTAATGACTCTCGCTATGGTCTTGGTGGCGGTATTTTCTCAAAAGACGAACAAGCAGCTATTGAGCTTGCAAAGCATCATTTTGATACCGGTATGGTGAATATTAATGGTTATGGCCTTGCGCAACCGAACTTACCATTTGGTGGTGTAAAAGACAGTGGCTATGGTCGTGAACACGGCGGCTTTGGGCTACGTGAATTTGTTAATATCAAAACCATTATGGTCAACGACTAACCACAAAGAAAGGGCTCATTAGAGCCCTTTCTTATATCTAATTGTCCGCCCTGAATAAGGTTATCACTTGTTAAACATTGGCACTTGCTGCTTAGACGCTGCTGGCATTTTTAACTCATCCACTGCTTTTTCTTTATCAATCTGCTCTTGTTGTTTTTGATTGTCAGAATCGGGGTTATAAACAAGTTCAGTAAGTAGTGCAAAATGGTCTGAGCCATATTTTGCCAAACGCTCAATACGCTTAACGCTAAACTCATTACTATGAAAAAGGTGATCAAGCGGCCAGCGCATAAAGAAATAACTGGCATGAAACGTATTAAAAAAGCCGCGACCTTTGCGTGGGTCTAACAAACCACTAATACGCATAAACAAGCGGGTACTCCGCGACCAAGCAACATCATTTAGATCACCGGCAACAATACAAGGTCGCTGTCTGTTTTTAAGTGCTTTAGCTAAAATTATCAGCTCAGTATCACGCGGTCGTGAGCTGTCTTCTTCTGTGGGGCTCGGGGGAGCAGGATGAATAAAGTGCCCTTGTACTTCTACGCCATCTGCATCTTCAAACAAAATATGAATTGAGGGGATGTCGCTTTCTATAAGCTCACAAACTTGCTGTTGTTTAATTTTAAACTTGCTGTACAAGTGCATGCCATAACGATTATCTTTTGGGCAGTAGACACGATATGGGTACTCTTTTTCTAAACTGCTCAGTTTATTTTGCCAAGTTTGATCAGACTCTAACGTAATGAGGAAATCAGGTTGGTGCGTTTTGACTAAGCCAATTAGTTTGGCATATTCGGTGTTCGACATCAGTACATTTGCCGACATAATACGAATACTGTGCTTATCGCTTTTATTGCTTGAGGCAACTTCCTTATTAGCTAGTCTTGTGTAAGGATAAATCCAGCCAACTTGTAAAAGCAGCACGATGATACTCGCCAGAGCACAACCAATATAAAGCATTGATCCCGTACGACTGATTAAATAGCTTGCAGCAATTAAACTCGCACAAGCAAGGTAAACCACTTGCAAGCGTACAAAGTCACAACTGCGAATTAAATAATGTTGGGAATATGAAAATGGCAAGATTGAGACCACTAGCAGCATGGCCAATAGTGAACTCAATCCATAAGTCATGATCGATTCAAGCAAAATTAGCGACTCAAAATAGAAATAATTTCTCGGGTATCTTCCACTAAACGCACGACAGTATCGTCTACTTGAATTGAAATTAGACCATCTCTGTCTCGTGATTTAATCACTTTACCGCGGCGGTAAATATCACGGTCAAGAATATCGCCTTTGCGTAATTTCTTCTGCCAACCGGGTGGTAAATCACCACCATTATCAAGCTTCTTTTCAAGGCCAGGTGGCAGACTTTTACCTTTGTCCTTATCCTTGTCTTTTGCAAGTGCGCCAGCCGTCACTAGGCTTAAACCAATCACTGCAACTGTTAACAATGCTTTCATACGAGTGCTCCTTTTGTTAGTCCTAGTTAAGCGTAGCAAGTTTTTCTGAACTGGGTATGAAACAGCTAAAAAAAGCCGCTAAGCGGCTTTTGACAGAATTAACGATGGCGAGTAACGATTGATAGAATCTCTCGCGTATCGTGTACTAGATGAATAAGGCGGTCGTCGATTTCGATGGCAATAATACCATTTCGGTCGCGACGTTTAATCACTCGCCCATGACGATATATATCTCGGTCAAGAATATCACCATGATGATAACGCTTATACCAACCTGGTGGTAAGCCACCACCATGCCCTACTTTTTTGTATAAACCGGGTGGTAAATCACGGTAGCTGTAATGGTCGTATCTATCGTAACGATCATATCTGTCATGATGGTGATGCTTGTGATGTTTTTTATGCTTGTGGTGTTTTTTGTGCTTTTTGCGTTCGTGTTTTTGTTCGTATCTATCATGGTCACGATCATGTTTCGCGTTTGCTTCCATAGGTATCAAACTCAAACCTAAAACGGCAACTGAGATAGTAAGTAATTTATTCATAATAGAGACCCTCAACGTTTGCTCTTGGTAAAAAGCCTAACGTTTTAGCCTGAATCATAGATGAAGGGTTACAATTTAAAAACTTAACTACTTATATACCCAAACCACCTCAAGATGCGAGTTTCAGTTGGAATTAAAAGCGATTTAGGCAAGGCATTGATTGCAAGTAATAGTGGTTCTATTGTTAAAATCAATAACGCAGTATAAATCGCTTTTAAACCAACCCTTTGGGCGCTTCACAGGCACTTACTCTCATCGTTGTTACTTCTTAAAAGGGGATGCCATTCTTGCAAAGTAACGCCTTGATATTAAGCACCTGTGAAACGCTGAATTCTGCATCTTGAGGTGGCTTGGGTATATATCAACACATTAGAAAGCTAACCTTTACATTTCTTTAAACTACTTTGGCACTATTTACGAAAAATCGAGTCTGAGTTACAGTTCCGTTTGGGGCGTCTGTCGTTATATTTGCAACATAAACAAACGCTTCCTCACTACATAATAAGGATAATTTATGAATCTACTAAAATGGTGTTTGGTCATTAGCATTACTGCACTAACGGGCTGTAGTGCCATGATGAGCCAATATGGCAATCAAAAAACGCAATCAAGTTCATTGGTTGAGTACCTTTACCCAGACCAGCAAGACAGAGCGGCACACCAAGCAACGATCCCAACTTTAAACTTACCTGCTACTGTTGGGATTGCCTTTATTCCTAACAAGTACAATGATGGCTTACACCACGGTGACGAAGTGGCACTGCTGAACAAAGTTAAAAAGCAGTTTATGCAATATGACTATATTGACCGCATTGAAGTGATCCCAAGTACTTATTTAAAAGGCGGCGAAGGATTTACCGCATTAGAGCAAGTATCACGATTATATGATGTGGATATTATGGCCCTTGTTTCGTACGACCAAGTGTCGCAAAGCTTAGAAAATAACGCCGCTTTTTTATATCTAACGATTGTTGGTTTATATGTGATTCCGGGCAATGAAAACTCAGTACAAACCTTTGTAGATACCGCCGTATTTGATGTAAAAAGCCGAAAAATGCTGTTTCGCGCTCCAGGTATACATAAAGCAGAGCAACGCAGCACAGCGATTGGCATCGATGAAGTCGCTAAAGAGCAATCGCTGGCAAGCTTTAATGGCGCTGTTGATGACATGATCACAAATCTAGATACTGAATTGGCGCAATTTAAAACCCGCGTTAAAGAAGAAAAAGTAGCTAATGTCACGCACAGAAACGGCAGTAGCGGCAGTAGCTTGTTCTGGTTAGTTGCAGCACTGGCTGGTTTTGCCGTACATCGCCGTAGCGCATAACAGACAAAGTTATTAATCGCGAAAGCTTTTACCCATCCTAAAAAGCAGTTACCCTTTGGTTTTTGTTGTACCTAACCAAAGGGTTTTCATGAAGTTGTCGATACTCTCAGTGCTTGTGAGCACCTCATTGTTTAACCATCAAGCTTTCGCTAATAATGAGCTAGAACATATTACAACGACCGCCTCGCGCAGCGAAGTGTTGGCAGATCCTTTGCCTGTTGTGGTCAGCAGTATTTCACAAAAGCAACTGGCGCTTATCGCTCCTACTCATATTGAACAAGCCCTTAAGCAAGTGGCCGGTGCTAATCTTCAACACGGTAATGGCCAGGAGTATTTACCCGCTTTACGTTCACCTGTACTTTCTGGCGCAGGTGCATGCGGAGGCTTACTTACTGCTGAAGATGGTATTCCACTTCGCGCAGCTGGTTTTTGCAACATCAATGAGTTATTCGAAGCCCACACTGAAATGGCTGAACGTATCGAAGTACTGAAAGGCCCGGGCTCTGCTCTTTACGGTTCAAACGCAGTCCATGGTGTAGTCAACGTGATCACGCCAGATACAACCTATGACCACAACCAACTTGGTTTTGATTACGGCTCGTTTGGCTACACTCGCTACAAACTTGGTACGGGCCGTGACTTTGGCCAGCAAGGTTTAGGCATTAATGCCACGATCACCCGAGATACGGGTTATCGTGATGACGAAAGTGTTGATCAAGAAAAGCTATCACTGCGTCACCGTTTTGATGGCGAAAAACTAAGTGTAAATACAGGCCTGACTTACACCCATTTAGATCAACAAACGGCTGGTTACATCGAAGGCTTTGAAAGCTATAAGGATGAGCAAATAGCTCAGTCTAATTTTGATCCTGATGCATTTCGTAAAGCTCGCTCTTTGCGTGTTTGGTCCAAGCTAAATTGGACACAAGATGAGGCTAACAGCTTTACCCTAACGCCTTATATCCGCGATCAAAACATGACCTTCTTTAAGCATTTTTTACCGGGTACTCCCCTTGAAGAAAATGCTCAGCAAGGTGTTGGCCTTCAATCAAGCTGGCAGCATAAGTTAACAGGCTCTAGCCTCTTAACAGTTGGCTTTGATGGTGAGCTTACGGATGCTGATTTTTTACAATATCAGTATAGCCCAACTCAAGGCTCAGCGTTTTTAGTTGCCACCGTGCCTCAAGGAAAACATTACGACTATCAAGTAACTAGCACCCTATTAGCACCATTTGTGAATCTTGATTGGCAACTTGATGAGTTACTCATCAGCCTTGGTGGTCGATACGAGCGTATGCGTTATGACTACGACAACCATATGTTGGCTGGTCGCACAAAAGAAGATGGTACAGCATGCGCAATGGGCGGATGCCGCTATTCTCGACCAGAAAGCGGCGAAAATCGCTTTACTAACTTTTCACCTAAGCTTGGTTTAAGCTATCAATATGCTGATAACCAGTTTATCTACGCCAATGCTTCAGAAGGTTATCGAGCACCGCAAGCGGCAGAGCTTTATCAGTTACAACGCGAACAAAATGTCGCAGATCTGAAATCTGAAACAGCTAAAAACCTCGAGCTAGGTTTAAAAGGTCAACAAGCACAACTGCATTATGTAGTTAGCATTTATGCAATGAATAAAAAGAACACGATTTTCCGCGACAGTGATTTTTATTACGTCAATGATGGCCAAACCCAGCATCGTGGTATTGAGCTTGAGTTAGCCTATGCCATTACGCCAAGCTTATCGATGCAGTTAGCCGCGAGCCACGCCAAGCATACATACAGTTATGACCAATTACTCAGCGGGGTTAATATCAATGGTAATCTCATTGATACTGCACCGCGTAACATCGCTAACTTACAACTACTTTGGCAAGCAAACGACATCACGCGTGTTGGGCTTGAGCTACATACCACCAGCAGCTACTTTACTGATCCTGAAAACCAGCATAGCTACGAAGGTCACTCATTAGTAAACTTAAGAGCGGCGTGGCAGCTATCAGCTAACTTTACTGTGACTGCACGTATAAACAATTTAACCGACGAACGTTATGCAGAGCGCGCTGACTACACAACATTTAGTGGCGATCGCTACTTTCCGGGTAGACCGCGCAACGCCATGTTATCAGCAAGTTATCAGTTTTAAATAACCGCATTATTTGGTGAGCTATCTCATAGTTCACCCACGCTGTTTAGTGTTTTGGTATGATAAATGTACCTATTACTATAGTTCCTAAACAGCGTGTCATCTTCTCAAAATCTAATTCGTAACCTTCTTTTAGTGCTGGGCATTTTTCTTATTGCAGCCAGTTTGCGAGCCCCTATCACTGGTATTGCTCCAGTACTTGAACAGATCATTGATCAATTTAAGTTAAATGCATCACAAGCAGGCATGTTGACGACTTTACCTTTAATTGCATTTGCTATTGCTTCACCTATGGCAGCAAGCCTTGCTAAAAAATGTGGCCTTGAAGTATCACTTTTCATTGCCCTTGTATTAATAGGCATAGGGGTTGTCTCTCGTGTTATTGATTCTGCCACCGTATTATTTATTGGCACTGCAGTGATTGGTGTCGGTATCGCGATTGGTAATGTGTTATTGCCAAGCCTGATAAAACGAGACTTTCCACACAAAGTGGCAGTAATGACGTCTAGTTATGTTTTGGCAATGGGCATATTTGGTGGCAGCTATTCAGCACTCATCATTCCGCTGGCTGAGTATAAAGACCTTGGTTGGCAATTGGCGCTTGCCAGTTATGCCTTATTGGTTGTGCTGGCTATTGTGGTGTGGTTACCACAACTTAAGCAACATACCATGCCAAAACAGGCACATGTGTCGAACAATACACAAAGCAAAATTTGGCACTCTGCACTTGCTTGGCAAATCACCTTATTGCTCGGCTTTAACTCGTTTTTCACTTATATCATGCTAGGTTGGCTACCCAGCATTTTAATAGAAGGCGGCCACAGTGCGCAGCACGCGGGTGCTTTGCAAGGCGCCTTTCAAGTAGCCTCAGCGCTACCAGGTATTGTGCTTATTCCACTACTTGCCAAATTAAAAGATCAACGCATCTTAACCCTAAGCTTGGCATTACTTGGCGCGCTTTGTTCTGTTGGATTATTAGTTGCGCCTAGCTTTGCGATGCTTTGGTCAGTCACCTTAGGTTTTTGCTCAGGTGCCTGTTTTATATTGGGCTTATCATTTGTAAGCCTGCGCACTCATGACTCAATGCAAGCTGCAGCGTTATCGGGTATGGCACAATGTATCGGGTATTTATTGGCTGCAACAGGCCCTATTATTGCGGGCGCCTTACATAGTTATTTTAATAACTGGGCAGGAGCACTTTGGCTGTGTATTGCATCTAGCCTGCTGTGTGCTTTATTTGGTTACTTAAGCGGCCGAAATATCACTATCGACCAACAAGAGAAATAAAACCGCAGCTACTTAGGTGCGGTTTCAAAGGCACTCATATTACTTAGGTTATCTAGCCAAGGTTTATATGAGCGATACCAAATATGCGCTTTTGGAATAAGCTCATCAGCTTGCTCTACGGCGCCAATACGTAAGCCATAAATACGCTCGCCAGCTCCTACAGAAGTCGCGTACAAGGCTGTACCACAGTTACCACAAAACCCTTGCGCACGCTGATTACCACTCTCGGCAATTTTTATATATTCTTTTGGCTCAGCACCTGTAAAAGTAACCCCATCAGGCACAGACACAACAACAGTACGAAATGGCGCACCCGAGATAATTTGACAGTCAGTGCAGTGACAGTTAATCACTTTATTTTCATCCACTTCTGCGTGATAAGTTACCTCACCACAATGACAACGACCAGTGACCTTCATATTAAACTCCTTGTTGAGATGATTGCCCTTTTACAGGGTAATGATTAGCCTGTTTTAAGCTTTGTAAGTCATTAAAACGTACCCCGTGCTGGGCCATAATAGGACGTATTTTTTTGCTGATCAATTGTCTAATGTAAAAGGGCTGATTCGGCACAAAATGATGGATTGTATGGGTTCGGCCAAAATCAAAACAAAATAGCTGAAACGGTAAAAACCAGCGGCTGGTGATCACATGCGTTTGCTCAAGCAAGTTATTTACACCGCCATAATAATGCATTGAAGATGTCACTAAGTTAAGAGAACTAGAACGAATAATATTAGGCACGATAAGTACCACCATTAAAAACTCTGCCATCGCCAATAACTCAGCTCCCCAATCTGGCAATGTAAATGGCTGCAAAAACTGCACAGCGTAATAAGCAATTACCCCATAAAGAATCGCAAAATATGCGGTTGCAATCGGAAAGCCCGCATTAAATACCCGTAAAAACTTAAAACCGCTAATTTCTTTACTAAATCGCTTGGTATTAACTAGCAAACCTAGCAAGCCATCAGTGATGACCAAGGCTCTCAAAAATGGCGATTTAATGCCATTGCCCACCAAACGCTCTTCTAAGTCTTGCGACGTGCCAGATACTTTATGGTGATGTAAATGAATCTTTCTGCGATACCAAGGATTAACCGTATTTGGCCGCATAAGCCACACGGTTAACATCATAAAGTTATGTATAAAAGGACGATTACTAAAGTACTGCTTGTGGATAAGGTCATGCTCAAGCTCATGCGATACCGAGGTAATAAAGGCAACCAGAATGATACACAGCCACGAGGGAATAACCGCTAAGTAATAAAGTGTTGCAACACCGATTAGTGAGCACAACGACACCAGCAGAATAAACATCGCAAGTGTATTTTGCTGGTTGAGTATAGGGAAACGCGCTCTAAGCGACTGCTCTTCGGCCTTAATGGCTGTAACAATCGCCTTTATGTTTTGCTTTGCGGTTAATTCTGACATCACAAGCTTTGCTAACTGTTTGATGTCAAAATCATACAGTAATTACCTACTGCTCTCGAGAAAATTGCGTTAAAAATGGAATTACATCATTTGCTGGCAATGGTTTAGAAAAGTAATAGCCTTGTATATAGTCACAACCGGCTTCGGTTAGCACAGCCAATTGCTCGCGCTCTTCAACCCCTTCAGCAACGACTTTAATACCCAAAACACGACTCATTTGGATAATCGATTTAACCAGCGCTTCGTCGCCTAAATCAACATGTACTTCATCAATAAATGACTTATCAAGTTTAAGTACATCAACCGGAAAACGACGCAAGTAGCTAAGAGACGAATAACCCGTACCAAAATCATCTAGCGAAATTAAACACCCAGCTTGCTTCAACTGCGTAAGCACGTCTAGGTGGTTGGTATTTTCTGGCGCTAAAACACTCTCGGTTAATTCAAATGAAATTTGCGATGGCTTAACCCCTTGGCTTTTAATGGTTTCAAGCCATGCATTACGCTCTGGATTAAACTCAGTAAACTCAAATAAAGAACGGTTTACGTTAAAAACAAAGTTTTCATATCCTTGTGCTTCTAACGCTTTTATTTGCTGACAGGTTTTAATCAACACAAGCTCACCGAGAGGAATAATCACCCGCGACTCTTCTGCAAGCGGAATAAACTCGGCAGGTGATACCCATTGTCCTTGGTTGTTCCAACGCACTAAACTTTCGAATTTAGCGACCGTGTTATTTTCAATATCAATAATAGGTTGAAAATACACTTCAATATCGTTGTTCTTCACGGCTTGTGTAAGCTGCTCAACCAGTAAGTTGTGCTTTTTAACCTTGTTATCCATCTCTTTGCAGAAAAACAGATATTCATCGCCTGTTTGTTTTGCATTTAAGGTGGCAAGCTCAGCTTGGCGAACTAAGCGACGGGCTATTTTTTCGATTTTTTCTTGTGAAGTCGCCGTTCCAGCTTGCTCAAATTGACTAATGCCCAGCGTAACTGAAACCTGCTGACTAATGCCGCCAATAGATACAGGCTCAACAAGTAACGCGGTAATTTGCTTGCAAACATGCTCAAGTTCACTGACATGCTGATAAGTTTGTAAGATAGCAAAACTATCACCATCGATACGCGAAAAAGCAGATTCTTTGAAGCTACCGTCGAGGCGTTCTGCAAGCTCACATAAAACCTTATCACCAAAGGTTAAGCCATAAACGGTATTGATATCTTGAAACTTATCAACATCAAAGTAGATCACGGCTAGGTTAGTATTTGCATCGTCTTGGTACGACAAAGACGATATTAGCTTGCACAAATACTCTTTAAAGTAAAAACGGTTAGTTAAGCCGGTAAGTTGGTCGTGGTTTGCGTGAAAATAAATTTTCTCCTCGGCTTCTTTTTTCTCGGTGATATCCAAAATAAACGCCACATAGCAATCTTCACCATTATTTTGCATTTTGGTTATCGATAAAAACTGCGTGTACAACTTACCTTGTTTGGTTTTATTGGTGATTTCACCAGACCACTTTCCCTCAGTATTAATTTGGTGCCACATTGCTTTATAAAAATGCGGGTCATACTTGTTTGAGCTTAAAATTTTTGGATTTTGCCCTAAGACTTCATCCAACGAATAACCCGTCATTTTAGTAAATGCGGTATTCGCGTAGGTAATATGTACATTGTGGTCGCAAATAAAAATCGCTTCGTGACTTTGCTCAATCAGTTGGTTTGAGAAATCTAATTTAGCAATAAAACGGTCTTTTTCGATTTCACGCTGGATAAGGCCAGTAAAGAGCGAAAAGAACGATTCAATCTGTAGTGCATCGCCTATTTCATGCTGAAATAGCGCGACAAGGATAGTATCGGTTTTGCCCGAAATACTTTGTAGTGGAACACCCACATAGGCTTCGATGCCCATATCGACAAGTAGCTGATCATGTGGGAATAGCTGCTGAACACCCGAGCTGTAACTTGAAATACAGCCACAACTAACATCATTACATGGCGTACTACGAATATCGTAGCTGATATTTTCAATGATTTCGTCATGCGCAGCCAAAGCGATGGTCGTCGCATGTTGAGTTAACTCATCAACTTGAGCTAAAAAAACATGAGAAGCACCAAGCACTTCTGATAAAGACAGGCATATTGCATTATAAAAGTTCTCACTTTTAAGATTTGAAATACTTTCAACAATACGCTTTAAGTCGTATGTACCCACGCTAAGCTACCTTACCCGATAATGTGCACTAAGTGATTGACTTCACTTATTCTTAAGGCCACAAATTGTATTATAAGATGTATTCAAACACCATCGTACTCTAGTCTTAAACGGTTAATTTTCAAACAAATAAGCACACATTTTTCGTGGTTATTTGTAGATTAAGCATAGTTTGAACTTGACCGCTTAGAAATAGAACAAAAGTTGCTTTAATAGAGCCTGAATTGGTACTTAGATTTGAGTTATAGGTGTTAGGCTCTGGGTGCTAGGTGCTAGGTGCTAGGTGCTAGGTGCTAGGTGCTAGGTGCTAGGTGCTAGGCAAAATGTACCCGTAGGAATGGCTTTAGCCATGAATTATGTTTTTCAGCATTGCTGGTTCGGTTTTCTTGGTTCGGCAGTAAACTACCTCCTACAATGCTTTTACGAATTGAATTGCTGAGGATGGTTTCAAAAAACAATAACCGCACCGTTCGGCTAAAAACTGACAGCTGATGGCTGAACTTTTAATTAACTCTAAATATAGAATTGAGTTGTAGGCTTTAGGCGCTAGGCTAAATGCACCCGTAGGAATGGCTTTAGCCATGAATTATATTTTTCAGCATTGCTGGTTCGGCAGTAAACTACCTCCTACAATGCTTTTACGAATTAAATTGCTAAGGGTGGTTTCAAAACCCAACAACCGCACCGCTCTAGCTAAAAACTGACAGCTGATAGCTGATGGCTGGGGTTTTTCAGGCATAAAAAAAACCCAGCAAATCTGCTGGGGTCATAAAAGTGGTACCAGTAGGCGGACTTTTACTTATTCCAGTGTCACGCCCTGCGTGGCGCTCAAGTCCGCTAACTACTATTTTCAGGCATAAAAAAACCCTAACCAATTGGCTAGGGTTCAAAAGTGATACCAGTAGGCGGACTTTTACTTATTCCAGTGTCACGCCCTGCGTGGCGCTCAAGTCCGCTAACTACTTTTTTTCAGGCATAAAAAAACCCTAACCAATTGGCTAGGGTTCAAAAGTGGTACCAGTAGGCGGACTTGAACCGCCACGCCCGAAGGCAACGGATTTTGAATCCGTCATGTCTACCAATTCCATCATACTGGCTTCATTTTTCTTTAACCTTCTAAACACGAGAAGATAAAGAAAAACCACTTTAGAGCAAGAGCTTTTTTAATTGCTTTTGTCTCTATGCCAAGCATTATACAAAGAATGGGTAAGGCGGCAAGCGTTTTGTGCGGCGCCAGTGCTCAACCGCACAATAATTAAACAAGTTGTTAACTTTAGAGTTTTGGCATCATTCGCGAAACAATCGCCTGACAATCGATATCATGACTCAGGCAGCCGTACTGACTAAACCCTGCACCACTAAAACGACTTTTTACAAACGCATCGGCAATAAGTGACTCGCCAAATTGTAATAGTGTTGCTGCTTGCCAAAGTAGCGCGAGCTTCTCAATTATGCGCCGAGCATGCATTTCGAGGTTTGCAGTATCTGTGAGCATCTCTTTTAGTTCATCGAGTTTTATCGCAAAATCAGGGTGCAAACTGCGCGCTTTTTCAAGCTCATTAATAAGCACCTCAAGTGATTCTGGTTCACGGCTAAACACGCGTAAAAGATCAAGGCATTGCACATTACCAGAGCCTTCCCAGATAGAGTTTACCGGTGCTTCTTTATAAAGTCGGCTGGTAATGTTGTCTTGAACATAACCCACACCACCAATACATTCCATAGCCTCATAAGTGTGCTGCACTGCCCGCTTACAGATCCAATATTTACCGATTGCTGTAGCACTGCGTATTAATGCCACCTCATTACTATTATCTTGTTTATCAAGGGCATGGGCAATACGCATTGAAATGGCGAGTGCAGCTTCGGCCTCGATAGCTAAATCAGCCAATACATTGAGCATGAGCGGCTGTTGATGCAAGTTTTTACCAAATACACTGCGCCCAGATGTATGCCAAATTGCTTCTTTTATTGCTTGTAACATCAGCGAGCTTGAACCCAACATGCAGTCATAACGGGTTAAAGCAACCATTTGAATAATAGTGGCAATGCCTCGCCCCGGCTCACCGAGTAACCAACCATGTGCACCTCTAAATTCAATTTCAGAACTCGCATTTGATTGATTCCCCAATTTACTTTTTAAGCGCTGAATATACATGGCATTTTTCTCGCCAGTTTCGAGCCAGCGCGGCACTAAAAAGCAAGATAACTGATTGTCATCGGTATTAGCGAGTACCAAAAAGGCGTCGCTCATAGGCGCTGAGCAAAACCATTTGTGGCCGGTTAAAGCATATAATTGCCCTGCACCACTTTCATTGATGGCGTCTGCTTTGGTGGTGTTCGCCCGAACATCAGAGCCGCCTTGTTTTTCGGTCATCGCCATACCTATGGTGACACCTTTTTTCTCTGTCCAAGGCTTATTGTCAGAATCGTAATGATTTGCCAGTATTTTAGGTAGCCACATAGCCGCTACATTTTCTTGACTCGCAATGGCAGGCACACTAGCAAACGTCATGGTTAATGGGCAGCCGGAGCCCGGATCAGCATGATTGTGCAGCACCGCCATTGCTGCTCTTACAACATGGCTACCGGCTTTTTGTTGCTGCCAAGGCAATGCGCAGTGCCCTTGCTCTATAGCGTGCTGCATTAGCTGATGGTAACTTGGGTGATAGTCAACTTGGTCTATGCGTTCGCCAAAGCGGCTGTGAGTGGTTAATTCTGGTAAGTGTTTGTTTGCTAAGAATCCTGCTTGCAGTAATGCACCACCCACTTGCTCTCCAAAGGCCGTTAAATGCGCAGTTCCCCATTGCCCAGCAAAACGATTTTGCCAATATTGAAGTACCGTGTCGGCCTCATAGGCATTGTAGTTTTCAAGTGGTTTGGGTTGATTAAATACCTGATGAGTTTCGCTTTGAGAAACGGCCATAACTGTGTGCTCATTTTTTATTATTTTCTCAACTATAGCAGGTCAGACCTGTTTGTCGACTTGCTAAACAGCCGTTAAGTATTTCTTGTTTGCGAAGGACTTTGCTAAACTACTGCGCAATTTAATTGGACGAGATTGTTTATGTCAGCTGAGTTTCCACGTGCCGGTTTCTGGCGCCGCTTTGCCTCTTTAATCTACGATACCTTGGTTATCATTGCCTTTGCGATGCTGACAACCGTACTGTATTTGTTAGCTGTTCAAGGGCTAATTTCTTTAGACTTACTAAGTATTGGTGACGCTGAAGATGTATCTGCTTTCATTCAAAATTCACCATTATTGTATGGCATTCGTAGTGTGTTATTGGTGATAGTGAGTGTTAGTTTCTTTAGCTATTTTTGGGCTAAGAGCGGTCAAACTATTGGTATGCGTGCATGGCGTTTAAAGGTGCAAACTCTCGATGGTCATTTAATTAGCTGGCATCAAGGCGCACTTAGAGCCATTACAGCACTATTAGGTTTAGGTAACTTAGTGGTGTTGGTCGATTTTAAAAATAAGCGTGCCTTGCAAGATTACATCGCAAAAACTGAAGTGATCACCCTCACCAAAGAAGAAAATAAACGTATTTATCGCTCACTTGATTAAGCAATACAGCAAGCACAAAAAAAGCGTGGCTGAACCCACGCTTTTTTTGTGCTTTTTAAACGACTATCAAACTCGTTTATTCAATAGATAAGTAGCAAAACCAATAAACAGTAGGCTTGGTAATACGGCACCAACCACAGCTGGAATTTGGTAAACCATCACCACAGGACCAAATATCTCATTGGTTAAGTGGAAAGTAATACCGGTTATAACACCCATGATGATACGTGCGCCCATGGTTACTGTGCGAAGCGGGCCGAATATAAACGATAAAGCAACTAACAACATAACGGCGATAGATACTGGCTGCATGATCTTACGCCATAGCGCTAGCTCATAAGTGCTGGTGTCTTGCTCATTTTGCTGCAAATAACCTAAATATGACCAAAGCCCAGTAAACGACAGCGCTTCGGGCTTAACCGACACCACTCCTAATTTTTCGGCGGTCAGCTGCGAGTCGTAAAACTCTTCTTTATGCTGCTCAGTATTGATCTGCTCTGGCGTGATCATTACTTTATTTACATCACGAAGTAACCAACCATCTTTACGGTTTATTGCCTCTTCTGCCTTGGTAATTTGAGTAAGTTGTAACGATTTATCAAAGTGATACATATGCACGCCACGTAAAGTGCCTTGCTGATCGACATCTTCAATATTAATGAAGTTGCTACCATCTTTCGCCCACACACCTTGCTTAGCATTAAATACATCACCACCATAAATCGCTTGGTTACGTATTTCTTTTGCTTTGAGCTGTGCTTCTGGGGCACCCCATTCACCTAGCGCCATCATACAAATCGCCATAAACATCGCGGTTTTCATGACTGATGCAATAATTTGCAGGCGTGACATACCCGCCGCTTGCATAACGACTAGCTCACTGTTTGAGGCCAATGCACCTAAACCTGTTAAGCCACCAATCAAGGCAGCCATTGGGAAAAAGATAACTAAATCACCCGGCATGCTATACAGGGTGTAAATCAGCGCAGTTGCAATATCATAGCTACCACGGCCAACTGATTTTAACTGCTCAATAAACTTAATGAGGGTACTAATACCTACCAGCACCATTAATGCAAAACCGGTGGTTTGAATTATGCTGCGACCTAAATACCAGTCGAGTGTTTTCATCATGCGCTTAACTCCCGCTTAGTCACAACTGCCTTTAACCATGCGCCGAGCGGACGACCTTTAATAATCAAGAAACCACCAATAAACAAGGCTGATAAATGGATCCACCACAAACCAATTGAAGGCGGAATTTTACCATCTTCAACAGCAAACTTAGCTGCATTCAATAAAATGAAGTACCCTAAATACAAGCTGATTGCAGGCACTAATTTAGCGAATTTACCTTGGCGCGGATTCACCACACTCAAAGGCACTGCGAGTAAAGTTAATAATGGAATTGAAAGCGGAATAGCTAAACGCCACTGCCACTGCGCAATTGCTTCAGAGGTTTTCATTTTGAATAAATCAAGTGTTGGAATAGCTTCTAACTTACGACGCTGGTGCTCAATTTCTTGATCTTGAATTTGTACACTGTAACCATCGAACTCTGTTAGGTTTAACGCAGCAGACTCGCCATCTGTTTCGTAGCGCTTACCGTCATTAAGAACAAGTTGCTGCTCACCGTTATCTTGCTCAATCACCACACCACGCTCTGCATATACTAAACGGGCTAAGTCACCTTTTTCACGGTCAGGAAGCTGTGCAACAAATACCTTGTGAAGCTCTTTACCGCTATTTTCGATGTTGTGAATAAAAACCACCGCTTTTTCGTTTCCAGTTTGCTGAAAACGCCCAGCACGAAGTGCCGATAAGCCAGCATCGGCTTTCGCTTGTTCTTTTAATTGATATTCTTGCTCACTGGCCCATGGCGCAACATAAAGAGTAAGCGCACCGGCTAAAATAGCCATCGCAGTACTTGAGATAAGCGTGACACGAACCACATACCACTCACTGACACCACAGGCTTTGAAAACAGTCATTTCGCTGTCTGCATAAATGCGACTGTATGCCAAAATAATCCCTAAGAAGATACTCAAAGGTAAGATAAGTGAAGCAAGTTGAGGAAGTTTTAGTGCAATCATCGAGAGCACAAGTTTAGCTGGAAGACCCCCTTCAGAGGCGTCTCCTAAAATAACAACAAACTTTTGAGACACAAAAATAGTCATCAAAGTTAAAAATACGGCGACCTGCGACTTGAAGACTTCAGTGGTCAAATAACGAAAAATTAGCAATGCTCGCCCCTGTTAAACATCGAGTTTCACTGGAATAGTAAGGAATTTTGAGTAAACTAGTTATTTTACTCACTTTATTATATGCCATCAAAGTTAAATATCATACCTAGCAAGAACATATAATCTTGCATAAATGGTGCAGATGGCGTCTATTATGTGATATTGATATTCACATTAAGATAAAGTTCAAAAACACATAAATAGAGTCATAGTTTATGTACTAAGATTAGTGCTATTAAACTAAAAAATGTAAGAAAGGACTCGAAAAAGAATTTCTTACCCTTATAAACTAAGGTTATACGACTCAATATCAGGAGTAACAATGGAATTTAGCGTAAAAAGTGGTAGTCCAGAAAAGCAACGTAGCGCATGTATTGTAGTAGGCGTTTATGAGCCACGTCGTTTATCCCCCATTGGTGAACAATTAGATAAAATCAGTGACGGTTATATCTCAAACTTACTGCGTCGCGGTGACCTTGAAGGTAAACCAGGCCAAGTATTGCTATTGCATCATGTACCTAATGTACTGAGCGAGCGTGTACTACTAGTAGGTTGTGGTAAAGAGCGTGAGCTTGATGACAAACAATATAAACAAATCATCTCAAAAACGATTAACACGCTAAACGAAACCGGTTCGATGGAAGCGGTATGCTTTTTAACTGAGCAACACGTTAAAAGCCGTGACACTTATTGGAAAGTACGCCAAGCAGTTGAAACAACTCAAGACTGCTTGTATACCTTCAATCAACTGAAAAGCAAAAAGAGCGACCCACGTCGCCCACTACGTAAAATTGTTTTCAACGTACCAACGCGTCGCGAGTTAACCATTGGCGAAAGTGCAATTGAGCATGGCTTAGCCATCGCTGCAGGTAGCAAGTTATGTAAAGATGTTGCCAACATGCCGCCAAATATCTGTAACCCTGCTTATTTAGGTGAGCAAGCACAAGAAATTGCTGATAACTTCGATAATGTAAGCGTTGATATTATTGGCGAAGAAAAAATGGCAGAACTGGGCATGAATTCATACCTAGCAGTTGGCCGTGGTAGTGCTAATGAATCGGTTATGTCAGTGATCAACTATCAAGGTGGCGACAAAGACCAAGCGCCAATCGTGTTAGTGGGTAAAGGCTTAACCTTTGACTCAGGTGGTATTTCGATCAAACCAGGCGAAGCCATGGATGAAATGAAATACGACATGGGTGGTGCAGCAGGTGTTATTGGTACTATGCGCGCTTTAGTGCAAATGCAATTACCAATTAACGTTGTCGGTGTTTTAGCGGGTTGTGAAAACATGCCAGGCTCAAACGCTTATCGCCCGGGTGATATCTTAACCACTATGTCGGGGCAAACAGTTGAAGTGTTAAATACAGACGCTGAAGGCCGTTTAGTACTGTGTGATGCACTCACTTATGTTGAGCGCTTTGAACCTGATACCGTTGTCGACGTAGCAACACTGACAGGTGCGTGTATTATCGCGCTGGGTTCACATGCCACAGGTTTACTATCAAACCACAACCCACTGGCCCATGACCTACTAAAAGCGTCTGAGCAAAGTGGCGACCGCGCATGGCAGTTACCTTTATGGGATGACTATCAAGAGCAACTTGAAAGCCCATTCGCTGATTTCACCAACTTAGGTGGCCGTGCCGCAGGCACCATTACAGCTGCATGCTTCTTATCTAAATTCACCAAAAAATATAACTGGGCGCATTTGGATATCGCAGGTACGGCATGGCGCAGCGGCGGTAAAAACAAAGGTGCAACCGGTCGTCCGGTACCTATGTTGACTCAGTATTTACTAAACCGCGCAGGCGTGAGTGAAGCAAGTCACGATTAAGCCTTATCGCAAGCTTAAAACTATCCCTAAATAAGGCGCCAAATGGCGCCTTATTAATTGAAGCAATTCGCGTTCTATGTCAAAATCCCTGCTTTGATCTGTGTATCTGTGGGGACGAAAGTCACTATGAATATGAACGCACAATTTTACGTTCTAAAACAAGATGATAGTGCCCACCAAACGGCTGGCGCTGTTTTCGATCTGGCAGCTAAAATTGCTGCGGATCAGTATCGTCTAGGTCATCGCGTATTTATTTACGCTGATAACACCGACACGGCCCACACAATCGACGACATCATTTGGTCATTTGAACCAGATAGTTTTGTACCTCACAACTTACAAGGTGAAGGCCCTAAAGGTGGCGCTCCGGTTGAAATTGGTATGACTCCACCTGTCGGCAACAGAAAAATATTAATCAACTTAGCTGAACACCTACCGGATTTTATTCGCCGTTTTCAGCAGGTTTATGATTTCGTACCCGTTGAGCCAAATGCTAAGCAAGCCGCCCGTGAGCGGTTTAAAAAGCTTCGCCAACTGGGCGCCCATATTGCAACGCAAGAAATTGACATTTAAGCATTTATTTAAGGTTCTGTGTAATGGATAAAACCTATAATCCGCAAGATATTGAACAGTCTTTATACCAAGGCTGGGAAGAAAATGGCTACTTTAAACCGTCTGGCCAAGGTGACGCATACTCAATTATGATCCCGCCACCAAACGTCACGGGTAGCTTACACATGGGCCACGCGTTCCAAGATACCATCATGGATACGCTAACGCGTTTAAAGCGTATGCAAGGCAACAACACTTTATGGCAAGTAGGTACTGACCACGCGGGTATCGCAACGCAAATGCTTGTTGAGCGTAAGCTTGCAGCTGAAGAAGGTAAAACACGTCACGACCTTGGCCGTGAAGCATTTATCGATAAAATCTGGGAGTGGAAAAACCACTCTGGTGGCACGATCACTAAACAATTACGTCGTTTAGGCGCTTCTGTAGATTGGGACCGTGAGCGTTTCACTATGGACGAAGGCCTTTCTGAAGCGGTTAAAGAAGTATTCGTACGTCTTCACAAAGAAGATTTAATCTACCGTGGTAAGCGCCTAGTTAACTGGGATCCTAAGCTACACACTGCGATTTCTGATCTTGAAGTTGAAAACAAAGACAAACAAGGTCACATGTGGAACCTACGTTACCCACTTGCTGATGGCGTAAAAACCAAAGATGGTAAAGACTACATCATTGTTGCGACAACACGTCCTGAAACAATGCTAGGTGATTCAGGTGTTGCTGTTAACCCTGATGATGAGCGTTACCAAGATCTGATCGGTAAAGAAATTTTACTGCCTATCGTAAACCGCCGTATTCCAATTGTTGCCGATGAGCATGCAGACATGGAAAAAGGCACTGGTTGTGTGAAAATCACGCCTGCCCACGACTTTAACGATAACGAAGTAGGTAAACGTCACCAACTACCAATGATCAACATCTTCAACAAAGATGCTGCGGTATTAAGCGAAGGTGAAAGCTACACATTTGATGGTAAAGAGCTTGAATTAGATGCGCCAATTCCTGAGCGCCTACATGGCCTTGACCGCTTTGATGCACGTAAAGCGATTGTGAGCGAATTTGAAGAACTTGGTCTACTAGAAAAAATTGAAGATCATAGCCTAACTGTACCTTACGGTGACCGTTCTGGCGTAGTGATTGAGCCTCTTCTTACAGATCAGTGGTACGTGCGCGTAGCGCCTCTAGCTGAGCCTGCAAAAGAAGCCGTTAAAAATGGCGACATTAAGTTCGTACCTCAACAATACGAGAACATGTACTTCTCGTGGATGAACGACGTACAAGACTGGTGTATTTCACGTCAGCTTTGGTGGGGTCACCGCATCCCAGCTTGGTACGACAACGAAGGCAACGTTTACGTTGGTCGTGACGAAGCTGAAGTACGCCGCGATAACAACCTTGCTGATGATGTTGCACTTAAGCAAGACGAAGACGTTTTAGATACCTGGTTCTCATCTGCGCTTTGGACTTTCTCAACGCAAGGCTGGCCGGCAAACACTGATGATTTAAAAACGTTCCACCCGTCTGACGTATTGGTAACAGGTTTCGACATCATCTTCTTCTGGGTTGCTCGTATGATCATGATGACCATGCACTTCATCAAAGATGAAGACGGCAAGCCACAAGTACCATTTAAAACCGTTTACGTAACTGGCCTTATCCGCGATGAAAACGGCGATAAGATGTCTAAATCGAAAGGTAACGTACTTGATCCTATCGACATGATTGACGGTATCGATCTTGAAAGCCTAGTTGAAAAGCGCACTGGTAACATGATGCAGCCACAACTAGCGAAGAAGATTGAGAAGAACACTCGTAAAACATTCGAAAACGGTATCGAAGCACACGGTACAGACGCACTGCGTTTCACCCTTGCAGCAATGGCTTCAACGGGTCGTGATATCAACTGGGATATGAACCGTCTTGAAGGTTACCGTAACTTCTGTAACAAACTATGGAACGCAAGTCGTTACGTATTGATGAACACAGAAGAGCAAGACTGTGGTTTCGCTACAGATGCTGAGAAACAGTATTCACTCGCTGATCGTTGGATTTTAGGCCAGTTTGAAGCAACTGTTAAAACCTATACTGAGCATCTAGAAAACTACCGTTTTGACCTAGCCGCAAACACTATTTATGAGTTCACTTGGAACCAATTCTGTGACTGGTACCTAGAGCTTACTAAACCAGTATTGTTTAAAGGCAACGAAGCACAGCAACGTGGCACTCGTCATACCTTAATCACGGTATTAGAAAGCCTACTTCGCTTAATGCACCCGTTAATGCCATACATCACAGAAACGATTTGGCAACGTGTTGCACCACTTGCAGGTATCGAAACTGCGGGCACTAGCATCATGGTTCAAGGTTTCCCTGTTTACAATGAAGCAAATGTTGATAGCCAAGCGATGGACGACCTAGAGTGGGTTAAACAATTCATTCTTGCTATTCGTAACATCCGTGGTGAAATGGATATCAGCC
This sequence comes from Pseudoalteromonas shioyasakiensis, assembly GCF_022398475.1. Taxonomy (GTDB): domain Bacteria; phylum Pseudomonadota; class Gammaproteobacteria; order Enterobacterales; family Alteromonadaceae; genus Pseudoalteromonas. The sequence goes on from NZ_JAKEVM010000004.1 coordinate 35,509, forward strand.
CAAGCAAACCATTATCGGTATTGCTTGCTAATGCGTCTGACGAAGACAAACGCCGCTTAACGGAAAACGAAGCTTTCTTAGCGTCTCTTGCTAAGCTTGAAGAGTTCACGCTTCTTGATAGCAAAGACGAAGCACCTGCGTGTGCAACATCGTATGTTGGTAACCTTGAGATCATGATCCCAATGGCTGGCCTAATCGATGTTGAAGCTGAACTAGCTCGTATCGCGAAGCAGCTTGAAAAAGCAGAGAAAGGCTTAGCTCAAGTTAATAACAAATTAGCTAACGAGAAGTTCGTAAATAACGCGCCAGAAGCCGTGCTTGCTAAAGAGCATGCTAAGCTGGCTGAGTTTACAGATGCGAAAGACAAACTATTAGCGCAAAAAGCGAAAATCGAAAGTCTATAACAGCATATATAAAGCGCGATTTATTCGCGCTTACAAAAAAGCCGCGCTATAACATTGTTATAGCGCGGCTTTTTAATGCTCTGTAGCAGCGACTTTACGTCGCGTCAAAATTAAAATTTGTAGTTGTACTGAGCACCAATTAGAACTGCGTGACCTTTTGATTCATATTCCCATGAAACATCTTGGCCTAAAGAAGCAGCTAGGCTGTCTTTTTCAGAGAAGTTTTGTGTTTTACCACGAAGGATACTTACACCTAAGTCAACATTTGAGTTTTCGCTGAATGCGTAGTTACCACCAAACGAGAACCAGAAACGATCTGTATCAGGGATAGAGATTGAAAGGTGTGATTGGTCTGCTGGTGACTCATCGTATGCAATACCTGCACGAAGTAAAAGTGCATCGCTGTACTGGTAGTCAGTACCGATAGAGTAACGCATTGAATCTGAGAAGTTCTCTTCTTTAGAGAATACAGGCGTTTCAAGGCTTGGTGTATAAGCTTCTAATTTTTGGAAGCTATCCCAACCAGTCCATAAGATGCTGTAGTGTACGCCTAGCTTCTTATCAAGTTGATGTGAACCAGAAAATTCAGCAATTGCTGGTAAAGTCAGTTTTAACTCACCCGGTACTGTAGTACCCGCTAAACCGCCAACTGCAGCTGGAAGTTGGTTTGAGTACTCGCCTTCAAAGTCGATATCTGTTTCGCTGCGGTAGTTAAAACCAAAACGGTTGTTTTCGTCTAACTGATACATCGCACCAATGTTCCAACCAAAGCCGTAGTCGTCACCTTCAAGGTGAGCAATTTGCGTGCTAGCTGGTAAACCAAATGGATTAGTACCTGCATTACGAACAACTTTTGCATCAGCATAAACATAGTTTAAACCAAGACCTAAGCTGAACTGTTCGTTGATTTTATATGAAGCGCTAGCATTCATGTTAACTGTTACGATTTCAGTTTCACCTGCAATAGAGCCTGCCGCGTAGTCATCTTTAAACTCAGTTGAAAGACCGAAGTTTGAAAAAGCACCAAAGCCTAAAGACACTTTATCGTTTAAAGGCATTGTGAAGTAACCTGCAGGGATAAATGCAGATGGTGCGATGCTATCGTCATCGATAGAGCTTTCATCTAAGCCGTATGCAGCACTTTCGCCTTTTAAACTTACATCTGGAATTACAGCAATACCTGCTACTGAGATTTGCTTGTCTTTGAATAAAGACATAAGTGCAGGATTACGAGCAACAACTGATGCGTCATCTGCAACAGCTGCTTCACCAGCGTATGCGCGACCTAAACCTGAAACGTTTTGCTCTGCTAATTGGAAAGCTGCAGCGAAGCTGTCAGCAGAAACAACAGCAAGTGATGCTGCAATTAGTGTTTTAGTGAACTTCATAAATCTGTGTCCTCTTGCAAACTTGTGCGAAAGCTAATCCAACAATGAGGGCAACCTATTAGTTAAGCATAAAAGATTAGCGCTGTATGTTGGTATTAGATGTTTTATTCTAATGATTACAAACTTTCGAACATTACCTTAATTAAGATCAAAAAACTGTAATTTTTCGTTAGAAATAGGTAAAAACCCGCATTTTAACAACAAGATAACAACTTATTAAAACTCATCAGAGCTCTGATTACAAAAACAACAAACAGTAGTAATTATCATTTGCATTGACATCTATTTCTTGTCCCTTTAGACTAAAAATAAAGGTTTTACTGTTGAGTTTGAGTATGGAAATCGCATTGATTATTGCGGCACTGATGTTATGTGGTGTGAGTGTTCATTATTTTTGTAAAGCAAACTATTGCGCGTGCACTAAAGCGGGTGATTGCGATAACCCAGTCAATCACTATTGGCTAGGCGCCATGCTGAGTGCTGTTTTATCACTACTGTTATGTTGTGTGGCCTTACATGTAGAAAAAGGCACATTGCTGTGGTTGGTATTAATGACGAGTTGTTTTAGTGGTGCATTTATATCAGCAAAACGCAGTGCCAAAAAACGCTGTTTTAAGTCTAAACAAGCAGATGCTCTTTTAACAAACGAGCCAAATTAAGCTGATAATCTAGAGGCTTAATACTCGCAATAATTTTTAGTTCTTTTTCTACGCTTAAATCGACATCTTTGGCAGTAATATGATGCTTATGCTTGGCATTATAGAAGATCTTTATTTTCGGCTTAATTGGGTTTTCGTGGTTACCTTCCATCACTAACGCCAAGCGCTCATTATTCAACTTCACAATCGTTCCAACAGGGTGCACCCCTAGGCATTTAATAAAGCGTTGCACCAACTCAGAGTCAAACAATTGCTTATTGGCAAGTAAATAACGCAGCGCTGAGATTGGCTCTTCTCCCATTTGATGCGGCCTGTCTGCTGTCATAGCATCATAAACATCGACGATTGCCATCATACGGGCTGCACGGCTCAGCTTTTCAGCTGCAATACCGCGAGGGTAACCTGTACCATCTAAACGCTCATGGTGATTCACTATCATATCAAGCATTAACGGCGTAATGCCCTTTTCACCTTTCACTAAACCTAAACTCTGCGCCACATGCTTTTTAACAACTTGCATTTCGTTGTCGTTCAAGGCACTTGGTTTAGACAATACACCTTGTGGCATTTTCGCCTGACCGATATCGTGCATCAATGCACCCATTGCCAGCTCTTTTATTGTCTTTTCTTTGTAGCCTAGGTACTTAGCAAACACACTCACCAAAATAGCGGTGTTGATCATGTGCCGCCAGTTATAAATATGTTTATCTTTAAGGCGAGTTAAAATAGTTAAGGCATTGTGATTACGAAATACCGAGCTGACTATATCAACGGCGATATCATCAAGCACAGCGACATTCATCTTTAAACCCGATGTGATATCTGAGTAGAAACCTTGTAATTTTCGGCTGTGCTGCTCGTAATGCACGCTGGCTTTTAAAAACTCTTGTTGAACCGTTATCCCTTGTGGTGCTTCGTTAGCTGCAGGCTTTTGTTCAACCTTAGGTTTAGCCGGTTCAGGCTTTGGTTGGTATTTTTTAGGGAGTGCAACATCGCTTTGTGTAAAGTCGATGAGTAGCTCTTCAACCCCCTCAGAGATAAGGCGTTGAATAATCGTTTTATCACGCACTAAACCACGTGTTTTGATTTTAATACTATTTACATGCTCTTGTTGCTTACTGACACTGTCAACAAACATCCCTGGTACAAGTTCGGCAATGGGTAAGGTAATAAGCATATGTGAGCTTAGCGCATAAAAACATCGAGTTTTTATTATCGCTAATTGATTACAAATGTCTATAGATTGGGTAGCGAATACGAAATAGGTATTAGGGAAGAGTTAGAAAGGGGAAAGCTAGAAAGGGGAAAGTTTCTAGGGGAAAGTTAGAAAGAGTAAAGCTAGAATCGCTTAGCTAACGACTCAAGAAACTCGCTAACTTTACTCTTGAAACTTGCTAACTTCCCATCCCTAGCAACTCGCTAACTTTACTCCTGAAAGTAAGTACCCCAGCCATCGTATTCAACGTCGGTTTGCTGAGCAAGCGCTTCTAGCTTGTCTACGTCTTCCATAATCGCTTCTACTTCAAGTTCACACTCAACAACCACGTCAAAGCTCCACACTTTCTCGCCGTCTTCTAGCTCAAGTTCTGCAGGTTCTTCAACATCGTAACCTAGTTTAAAAGCGGCTAAAGCGGCTTGCTCTAACTTTTCAAAATTTTCGCTAACAAAGTGGTGTTCCACTTCATAAAGTACTTCAGGATCTGAGCCATCTTCAAGTAATGAAGTAACGATGTCTTCAGTAATTTCGCGCCAATTTTCCATTATTTGTTTCTCACTTGAGCATCTAATTCAGTTATTTTAGCAGCCATAATCTGATGAACATGTGAAGCATGGTCACGAGCAGATACGTCTTTATCAAGATAAATCGGCGCTAACATTTCGAGGTAAATTGTACCATTATCCCAGCGATTTAGCTTAATAGTTTTGTGCGTTGTACTCATACAAACAGGCACAACTGGCACATCAGCACTCATTGCTGTGTGAAATGCCCCAGTTTTGAAGGGTAATAAACCACGACCATAGCTTCGCGTGCCCTCAGGAAACATCCAAACCGATAGACCTTTTTGTTTTATTTTCTCAGCTGATTTAGAAATTGTACCTGCCGCTTTTGAGCGGTTAGCGCGGTCAATTAAGATATTTCCCGATAACCAATATAGTTGACCAAAAAATGGGATCCATTTGAGGCTTTTCTTACCTAGGCTTACGCAATTCTCTGGCACCATGGCAGGTAAAGTGAATAGGTCATAGTTATTTTGATGATTTGCTACATAGACAGCAGGACCAATATTTTTTGGAGCCTCGTGATATTTAAGCTCTAGTTTGACACCTAAAATTTTAGCTACCTTGCAAAACCAACCCGAAATAATATGCACGTTATTAGTATAAAACGGCTTAACGATGCATAAAAGCAGCCCAAAAACACAGCTTAAAACAATGAATAACGCCATGAAAATTATGCGAAAAATAGCTAACAAACGAATTCTCCTCGTACTAATCAGCGCGCATTATAACGTGAAAAATACCATTTCCATAGCTTTAAGCGCACATGTGTACGCTTAAAATTTCATAACGTTTTAACAATAAAAAAGGCCTGCAATTGCAGGCCTTTTATTTTTTACTCTGTTACTTCGCTTGGCGACTCATCACTATCATCAGTTTGAGTCACTTCGACTACAGCTTCATCAACACGTTGTAAGCCTCTGGGTAACTTATTACCTCGTCTACCACGTTCACCATGATAATGCTCAAGATCAGCCGGTTTAAGTGTCAGTTTTCGTTTCCCTGCATGCAGGGTTACGCTACTGCCCGCAGGCACCACTGCCAGTACTTTTACAAACTCTTCTCGGGCTTGTACTTTCGCACTTGGGATAGAAATAATCTTATTTCCTTTACCCTTACTAAGCTTAGGTAAATCACGCAGTGGGAATAACAACATACGGCCTTCGTTAGAAATTGCCATACAGTAATCTGTTGCTACGTCAGTTACTCTAATTGGCGCGAGTAATTCACCGCCTTTAGGAACACTGACCAGCGCTTTACCGTTTTTGTTCTTACTCACCAGATCTTTAAAGTCGCTTATAAAGCCATAACCTGCATCTGAGGCCATTAACAACACTTGGTTGTCTTCTGCCATCACCACATGCTCAAAGTTGGCTCCTGCGCTTAAGTTAAAGCGCCCTGTCATTGGCTCACCTTGGCTTCGAGCTGAAGGTAAACTGTGTGCATCAGTAGCAAAAGCACGGCCACTTGAGTCTAAGAACACTGCAGGTTGATTGCTCTTACCTCGCGCTGAGGCTTTATAGCTGTCGCCTGACTTGTAACTCAGCCCTTCAACATCTAAATCATGGCCTTTACCAACACGTGCCCAACCTTTTTCAGATAACACAACGGTCACTGACTCTGAAGGGATAAGGTCTTTTTCACTTAACGCTTTTGCTTCAACACGTTCAACAACTGGTGAGCGACGATCATCGCCATACATTTCAGCCGCTTCTTGGATTTCTTTTTTCATTAAGGTCGACATACGACGCTCTGAACCAAGCGTTTGCTCTAACTTGTCACGCTCAAGAGCAAGTTCATCCTGCTCACCTTTAATCTTGAACTCTTCAAGTTTTGCTAAATGACGTAGTTTTAACTCTAAAATCGCTTCCGCTTGAATATCAGTTAAACCAAAACGCTCCATTAATACAGGCTTTGGTTTATCTTCAGTACGGATAATTTCGATAACTTCATCAATATTTAAAAAGGCCGTTAATAAACCTTCTAAAATATGTAAGCGAGCTAATACTTTATCTAAACGGTGCTGTAAGCGGCGGCGAACTGTTTCACGGCGGAACGTTAACCACTCGGTTAAAATACTACGTAAATCTTTAACTTGCGGACGACCATCAAGGCCAAGCATGTTTAAGTTTACGCGGTAGTTCTTTTCTAAATCTGTGGTTGCAAATAGGTGCGCCATTAGTGGCTCAGCTTTAATGCGGTTTGAACGCGGTACAATCACGATACGAGTTGGGTTTTCGTGATCAGATTCGTCACGTAAATCAGCAACCATTGGCAACTTTTTAGCATTCATCTGGGCTGCAATTTGCTCAAGCACTTTTGCACCTGAACACTGATGAGGCAGCGCGGTGATCACTATGTCACCTTGCTCTTCAGTGTAAATTGCACGCATCTTGATAGAACCACGTCCGGTTTGATAAATCTTACGAATATCGTCTTTTGGTGTGATGATTTCAGCTTCTGTTGGGTAGTCAGGCGCATGCACTAACTCAAGCAACTCTTCGATTTCTGTCTTTGGCTTATCAAGTAATAGACAACAGGCACTGGCAACTTCACGCACATTGTGTGGTGGAATATCGGTTGCCATACCTACCGCAATCCCCGTTACACCATTAAGTAAGATGTGTGGTAAACGCGCAGGTAACACCATTGGCTCATCAAGTGTACCGTCAAAGTTTGCGGTCCAATCTACAGTGCCTTGACCCAGCTCTTTTAGCAGAACTTCTGAGAACTTAGATAAACGCGCTTCGGTGTAACGCATTGCAGCAAATGATTTAGGATCATCGGCAGCCCCCCAGTTACCTTGACCGTCCACCAGCGGGTAGCGGTAAGAAAACGGCTGCGCCATTAACACCATCGCTTCGTAACAAGCACTATCGCCATGGGGGTGGTATTTACCCAGTACATCACCCACGGTACGGGCTGATTTTTTATATTTTGCTTGCGCCGATAGCCCCAGCTCGCTCATTGCATAGATGATACGACGCTGTACAGGCTTAAGACCATCACCTACATGAGGTAAAGCACGGTCCATGATGACGTACATTGAGTAGTTTAAGTAGGCGTCTTCAGTAAAGCGCCCCATTGTTTGTTGTTCTACGCCTTGCATCAGCAAGGTATCTGTATCACTCATTAACGCTTACCTATTTTTTCTTAGCACTAACGCGATAGATCACATTAGCAAAGTCGTCTGAGATCAATAAGCTGCCATCTGCAAGCTCTGCAAATGCAACTGGGCGACCAAATGTTTCTTCGTTTTGCATAAAGCCTGTGATGAACGGGGTGTACTTAGTAATACGACCTTGTTCAACATTCGCTAGCATCACTTTATAGCCTGATTTTTTACTACGGTTCCACGAACCATGCTCAGCAACAAAAAGCTGCTCTTTGTATTTAGCAGGAAACTGCTTACCGTTATAAAAATGAATACCTAGAGGAGCAACATGAGCACCAAGTGCAAGGGCTGGCGATTTATAGTCAGCAATACTTTTACCTTTGCCAAACTCAGGATCTAAAATCGCACCAGCGTGAACATAAGGGAAACCATAATGCGCGCCCTCTTCACCTTCACCAACACGGTTAATTTCGCATGGTGGCATGTCATCGCCCATCATGTCACGGCCGTTATCACTAAACCAAAATGCATTCGTTGTAGGGTGATAATCAAAACCAACTGAGTTACGAACACCTTTGGCGATGGTTTTAATTTCTTTTGTATCCACATCTAACGAGAAGATACGGCCGTATTTGTCGTCTTCCGCACAAATGTTACATGGCACACCCACTGGCACAATTAGCTCACCGGTTGGCGCAAAACTAATAAACTTCCAACCATGGTGACGATCAGTTGGAAACTTGTCGTATACCACGTCGAATTTAGGATCTTTTAGGTTTTTGTCTACGTCTTTAAAACGAATGATACGTGACACTTCAGCCACATATAAATCACCATCTTTAATCGCTAAACCTGATGGCATTTCAAGGCCTGTAGCAATGACAATCTTTTTATCTGCAACACCATCACTGTTATGATCAATCAGTGCATAAACATTACCTGCTTTACGCGAACCTGCGTAAACAATACCTCTTTTTGATACCGCAATTTGACGCGCGTTTTCAACATCATCGGCAAACAGGCTTATAGAAAAGCCATCAGCAACTGTTAATTTATCGAGAATATCTTTTGCCATTACAGGCGCTGATAACAAGCTCAGCGATAATAATGAGGTCAGTAGTTTTTTCATTTTTGTCTTGCCCTTTAATTCTTTGCTAGCAACTAAGTTGCTACACCCTTTATTAAACTTCTGCGCGGTTACCGTGATCTTCTAACCATTGGCGACGGTCTGACGAACGTTTCTTCGCAAGTAACATATCCATCATTTCCATGGTTTGTTCTTCTTCGTCTAAAGTTAGTTGCACTAAACGACGCGTATTAGGATCCATGGTGGTTTCGCGTAATTGTAACGGGTTCATTTCACCTAACCCTTTGAAGCGTTGAACATTAACCTTACCGCGTTTTTTCTCAGCTTCAATGCGCGCTAAAATACCGTTCTTTTCGTCTTCATCAAGGGCGTAGTAAACCTCTTTACCAATGTCGATACGAAATAGCGGCGGCATAGCTACATACACATGGCCTTGTTTGATAAGCGATGGAAAGTGGCGAACAAACAGCGCACAAAGCAAGGTAGCAATGTGCAATCCATCCGAGTCAGCATCGGCCAAGATACAAATTTTGTTATAACGCAGACCAGATAAATCACTTGAATCAGGGTCAATACCCAAAGCGACAGAAATATCATGCACCTCTTGCGATGCTAAAATCTGCCCAGATTCAACTTCCCAGGTATTTAAGATTTTACCGCGCAGCGGCATAATTGCTTGGAACTCACGGTCGCGCGCTTGTTTTGCTGAGCCACCCGCTGAGTCACCCTCTACTAAAAACAGTTCAGTACGGTCATTATCTTGGGCGCTACAGTCAGTTAATTTACCCGGTAATGCAGGGCCTGAGGTAACACGCTTACGCACAACTTTTTTAGCAGCACGTAAACGGCGCTGCGCATTTGAGATACATAACTCAGCTAATAATTCTGCCGTTTCTGTATGCTCGTTTAACCATAAACTAAATGAGTCTTTCACTACACCAGATACAAATGCAGCACATGAGCGAGATGAAAGCTTCTCTTTTGTTTGGCCTGCAAATTGTGGGTCTTGCATTTTAACCGATAATACGTAGCTACAGCGCTCCCAAATATCATCTGGCGTTAACTTTACACCACGCGGTAATAAGTTTCTGAATTCGCAGAATTCACGCATAGCTTCAAGCAAGCCTTGGCGTAAACCATTAACATGCGTACCGCCTTGTGCAGTAGGAATTAAGTTTACATAACTTTCAGCGATTGATTCACCGCCTTCAGGTAGCCATACAACAGCCCAGTCAGCGCCTTCTGTTGAACTTGAAAAGTCACCAATAAACGGCTCTTTTGGTAATACTTCAAAACCTTTAACTGCTTCAACTAGGTAATCTTTTAAACCTGTTTCGTAATACCATTCTTGGCTTTCTTTGGTTTGCTTGTTGGTAAACTTAATGCGCAGGCCTGGGCACAATACCGCTTTGGCTTTTAATAAGTGATTAAGCTTAGTGATAGAAAAGTTAGCTGAGTCAAAATAGCTAGCATCAGGCCAAAAACGCACGGTTGTACCTGTATTACGCTTACCCACAGTGCCAATGACGTTTAAATCTTCAACCTTGTCACCGTTTTCAAAGGCCATACGAAATTGCTGCGCATCACGGCGTACTGTTACTTCAACACGAGTCGATAGCGCATTTACAACCGAAATACCTACCCCGTGTAAACCACCAGAAAACTGATAGTTTTTATTAGAGAACTTACCACCGGCGTGCAGCTTGGTAAAAATAAGTTCCACACCAGGAATACCTTCCTCAGGGTGAATATCAATCGGCATACCACGGCCATCATCGATAACCTCAAGGGAGTTATCTTCATGAAGGATGACATCTATTTTAGTGGCATGACCTGCCATTGCTTCATCGACACTGTTATCGATAACTTCTTGACCTAAATGATTAGGTCGAACCGTGTCGGTATACATACCTGGGCGGCGTTTTACGGGCTCTAATCCGTTTAAGACTTCAATTGCTTCGGCGTTATAATTTTGCTGACTCATAGTTTTTATATCTTTTATGCGCTTAGCTATGTTTTACGTGATTTTAAGAAAATCTACAATACTTGCAAAGGTTTGTTCGAAGCCGATAAAACTATGATCGCCTCCAAATTCAACGTGTTGCTTACACTGAGAATAATATTTAACCGCCTGCTGAAACGGCAGTACTTCATCGCCCGTTTGCTGTAGCAAATAAATCAATGAAGGGGTGTCTAATTGCGGCAAATATAAGCTACGCAATGCATCCATGTGACGGGTACCAAGTTCATAATGACTGTCTTGGTACGGGTTATAGTTTTCCCCTAAATAGTTATCAAGTAACTCAAATGGACGAACCGCAGGGTTAATGACCACCGCAGGGATCGAATAACGTTGCGACAAATAGGTCGCATAAAAACCGCCTAATGAACTACCTAGTAATACAGTATCATCATTTAGCAGTTGTTCTAATTGTAAAATTGCATGTAATGGCTCATGAGTTAATCGCGGCACCTGATAATCGACATCAAATTGCGCCATGTGCTCACCAAAACGAACGGCTTTGTAAGATTGCTCAGAGCTATTAAAGCCATGAATATAAATTACTCGTTTAGCCATACTACATCCGTGCTTAACAGTAAGTTTTGTTGCTCATCAATTATTAAGTCGATGATTCGAAATGCGGGGCCCAAATCCTCTTGCTGCCACGCCATAGTGTGTTTGGTAAACTGTATTGAGCTGGCCGGTGTCGCATACACACTAAGATTACGGTAGGTTTGCGTGTACCCATGATGCACATGACCATGAAATACCCCCACACACTGCTCAGTATTAACACAGGTATTTAAAAACTGCGGGCCATTTTCTAGCATATGTTTATCTAGGTAGGCTTGAATAGGCAGCGGGTTATGATGACAAAACACCACGCTAGGTACCTGCCCTACCGCTTGGCTTAATTCATCTAAATGCGTTTGTGTTACCCAACCTGCTGGCGTTGGGCCTTTTGAGTTTGCCAACAGCAGCTGCCCACCTAAAAAGGTAATTCGCTTATTGTTTAAAATTTGCGGGCTTGTAAGCTTTTCATATTCGGCAAGTTCATCATGATTACCCGGCAACCAAAACACCGGACAACTCAGCGCTGAGTCTGCTATTAATTTAGCAAAAAGCTGGTAAGACTCAGTGCTGTGATCTTGTGTTAAATCACCACCAAATACCACACAATCCACATCGAGCTCAGAAATAGCCTGTAAACAGCGCCCAAAATACGCTGCCGTATTTACGTTAAAGTATTCACCCGTTGTGTCTTTTGATAAGTGGCAATCAGTGATATGGGCAACTTTCAGTGCTGTTTTATCAAAATGGTAGGCGTTACTAAACCAAGCCATTATTTACATCCCAATTTAAAACTGCTCGGCCATTTTCAACACAAGCCACCAGCCAGTCATATAAGAAGGCGTTAAGCTGATATTTTTCATCTTTTTGATGCATATTCGGATTCGGGTAAGCATAGGAAGGCTTGATGCGCTGATGAAAATCATGATGCACAATTTCAGCGACTTTCGCATCATGATACATGCGCACAGTTAAATACAATGGCTTAACCGAAGGTAAATGACCGGCTTCTTGTTTGATAGAAATATCTGTGGTGTATTTTGCTGTATCGTCAACTTTAACCGCAAAAGTGCTGTGCCCTAATTGTACCTTTCGTTCCTGACCTATACGGCGCTCATTAGGTAATAGCTTGAGCGCACGCACGTAATTATGCTCACACAAAGTTAAGTACTTAGGTAAGCTTTGAATATAACGCTGCTGGGCACTGACGTACGACAAAATAATCCCCTATGAGTTTTTCCAATCAGACAGTATACGTTGCTTATTCAGTGCTAACCACTGTAATGAGATAACTGTCGCTGCATTATCAATTTCACCCTGTTCTAGACGCAGCATAGCTTCATCGTATGACATTACATGGGTTTTGATATCTTCATCTTCATTATCAAGGCCAAAAATACCGCCTTGATACCCTGCTAAGTCAGTGCGCGCTAAATATAAATACAAACGCTCCGTGGTGCCGCCGGGGCTTGAAAGATACGACATCATAAATTCTAGCTCGTTAAGCTCAATTCCCGCTTCTTCGAACGCTTCGCGCTTCGCTACATCTTCATAATCAGTACTGCCATCTGCCATGCCTGCAATACACTCAAGTAACCAAGGTGACTGCTTTGATGCGAGCGCTCCGATTCTGATTTGTTCGATTAACAAAACTTGGTCTGTCGCAGGGTCATAAGGAAGTACAGCAACAGCATGGCCACGCTCTAAAATTTCGCGTTTAACTTCTACTGATTTACCACCAGCAAACAATGCATGATGAAAGCGATAAGTATTAATTTTAAAGAAACCATCATAAACACGCTCAATCGGCTTTAACTCTATGTCATCATGATTAAATTGTGAGATTGCTGATATTTTCATTCACTATTTCCTTTGCGTTTTAAGTAAATGTTACGGCCAATTATATTCTGTTACACTTGGACATGCAGATTTACGTAATTTTTTTTTGGTTATTCATTAAAAAAGAGTACCATGGTCACAGTACAAAATTGTCTAAGGACTGAACGAACAATGAAAAAAACACTACTCGCTGCGCTGATCGGGTTTTCAAGCGCACTGACTGCAACAGCTAGTTACGCTGAAGACTTACTACAAGTTTACGAAATTGCGACAGCAAACGATCCTACCGTACTTAAAGCAAAAGCCCAAGCAGATGCACAAGCCTATGAGAGCGATCGCGCGTTAAGTGCACTATTACCACAAATTGGTTTAAGCCTTGGTTACCAATCAACCAAATCAGATCTTTACGAGGGTAATGATGCTACGGGTTATGCAGGTTATGACTATGATCCTGATGAATTTAGCCGTGGTATTAGCTTAAACCAAACGCTGTTTGATTTAGGTGCATGGAATTCACTCGGTATTGCAGATAAACAAGCATTACAAGCAAACGCTCAGTATGATTTTGCACGCCAAGACTTAATTGTTCGTGTTGCTGAAGGTTACTTCAACGTACTAAGCGCAATCGATAACCTTGAGTTTGTTCAAGCAGAAAAACGTGCCATCGAGCGCCAATTACAACAAACTAAAGAGCGCTATGCGGTAGGTTTAACAGCTATCACTGACGTACACGAAGCGCAAGCTCAGTACGATAACTCTGTAGCACAAGAAATCGTTGCTAAGAACAGTGTTGAAACAGCGCGTGAGCAACTTCGCGAAATCACTGGTAAATACCACGCGAAATTAGACATGTTGAATACTGAAACGTTTTCAACTGTTGCACCTAAAAAGCAGTCAACTGACTACATTGAAATTGCAAAAGACCAAAACTTAAATCTGCAAGTGTCAAAAGTAACGGTTGATATTGCTAAAGATCAAATCGATTTAGCAAAAGCAGGTCACTATCCGAAGCTAACATTAAGTGCTTCATACGGTGACAGCCTAACTGATCTAAACAGCAACTCACACCAGCCACGCGAAGATAGTACAAGTATTGGTGTTAACTTCAGCCTACCTATCTACTCAGGTGGTGCAACAACAGCAGCGACAGATCAAGCACGCGCTTTCTATGTTGCGGCAAGTGAAGATTTAGAAGCAAGCTTACGTGCAGTAACTCGTTCGGTTATCACATCGTACAACCAAGTAGTGTCTGACATTGCTACTTATAAAGCGCTACAACAAGCTGTTGTTTCTGCTGAAAGTGCGCTTAAAGCAACTGAAGCAGGCTTTGAAGTTGGTACACGTACTATCGTAGACGTACTGATCAGCACGCAAAACCTTTACAATGCAAAAAGTAATTTAGCAAACGTGCGTTACCGCTATGTTGTTTCAACACTTCGCTTGAAACAAGCTGCTGGTACACTAACTAGCGAAGACCTTGTTGCAATTAACCAAGGTTTAAAAGAAATCTAAGCATTTCTTCTATAAAGTCCTTATTGTAAAGCCAGCCTCGTGCTGGCTTTTTTGTGTTTTTAAGGACATACAGTTAAACTAGCTTTTTTATTTTTAGAGATTTTTTTGTGGTTAGTTCATCTCCTTTTAAAGCGTCTTTTTTAGGCCCTCGTTACTGGTTAACTTGGATTGGCGTGTTCTTTTTATATCTTATCTCTTGGTTACCACATAAATTACAACTAGCGCTTGGAAAACTGCTTGGCCGTTTAGTACACCGTTTTATGAAACGTCGTCGCCATATTGCTGAGGTAAACATTCGTTTATGTTTTCCTGATATGCCAGAGCATGAACAACGCGAACTAGTTCGAAAGAATATGGAAAATACCGGTATTGCAATGATGGAAACCGGCATGGCTTGGTGGTGGCCCCAGTGGCGAATCAATAAAGTGTTTGGTTCTGTTAAAGGCCTAGAGCACTTTGAAAAAGCTCAGCAATCAGGTAAAGGTGTGCTGTTGCTTGTGCCACACTTTTTACACCTAGAAATGGCGAGCCGTATTATGGGTGTTAAACACCAAGGTATTGGCTTTTATCGCCCGCATAACAACCCTTTAATGGAATATTTCACGACTAACGGTCGTCTTCGTTCTAACGAATACTTAATTGGCAAAAAAGATGTTAAAGGCTTACTGCAAGCGCTTAAAAATAAAAAGGTTTGCTACTATTTGCCAGATCAAGATTACGGCCGTAACCGCTGCGAATTTGCGCCTTTTTATGCGGTAAAAGAAGCAGCAACAACAACAGGAACGCTGTTATTTTCAAGTAGCCGTAACTGCGAAACAGTAAGCTTAACGAGCCGTCGTGATGAAGAGGGTCGCTACCATCTAGAGGTATTACCTGCACTTGAAAACTTCCCAAGTGGCGATGACCTTGCAGACGTTACCCACGTAAATCAGCGTATGGAACAAGCTATCGATTTAGCGCCTGAGCAGTATATGTGGCTCCACCGTCGCTTTAAAACTCGCCCTGATAAGAATGCACCTTCTTATTACAAGTAGAGTGACATTTTACCGTTTGTATGGTTTTATAAAGCTAATCAACAACAAGAGTATTAGAAATGTGGTTTTGGGTTAAGCATTTATCATTAGCTGTTATTTTGATTGCTGCTGCTATTTACTTTTTATTTGGTAGTGGTCCAGTAATGGACATTAAAGATACCAAAAATGCTGCAGCGCAAGGATTATCGCGCTTTTATGCGGCGCTACGTAACCAAGTAAATAACAAGAATAATGAGCGCGATAAATACGTTCTTAAATTACCTACGCCAGAAACCAGCTTAGATGTCGCACTTTTTGAACGCGAAAAAGTCGTAGAGCCTTCATCACCTAACTGGACTGGTGATATTCAACCGCGCCGCTTTGAAAATGGTAACACCTTAAAAGATGTACTCTCTGACTATGCTCGTCACGAAGATATCGTACTGTACTGGTATTTAAGCAAAGACTATGTTGTAAAAGATCATTTTCGCGTTGATAGTAACTTTGTCTCAACCCTTTATCAGGTTGGCCGCGCCATCAACGATGATTTCGAAAATGAGGTTTACACCTATTTTTGCTTTAAGCAAAGAGCCGCAGTTATCACTGAGCTGCCCTCTGCTTATGTGCGCGAAAACTGCCGTCGCTTAAAAAGCTAAAACACCTGTTGCCACGCCTGACTTACTAATTCGATGTGCTGAGTTAACTCAGCACGTTGCGCACAACGCCCTTGCTGATTCAAACTCATTACATGATAACGTGAACGATAGGCAATATACGCAGCCACTAATTCTTGCTGCATTTGCTCAGTAATACAGCCTAAACGTGCAGCATCAGCTAAAATACGCACATTGTCAGACCAGGTCGTTAGCTCAGAGTGCTGCATTGCATTATTCAGCACCAGATACTGAGTGATAAACTCAATATCTGTAATACCGCCCCTATCTTGCTTTAAATCAAACAGATCATCATTGCCTTTAGCAAGGTGAGCACGCATTTTTTCGCGCATCTCAACCACATCAATCTTAAGCTTCTCATTATCGCGGGCTTGGCACAAAACGTCTTTGCGGATTTGTGCAAAACGCTCTCGCAACGAATCTTGCCCATAAATCATGCGTGAACGAACCAAAGCTTGATGTTCCCAGGTCCATGCTTGAGTTTGCTGATAGTGGTAGTAACTTTCTAAATTAATAGCTAGTAAACCCGATGCCCCTTCAGGACGTAAACGAGTATCAAGCTCATACAATATGCCTGACGCAGTTCGCGTGTTGAATAGATGCATTAAGCGCTGCGCAAGCTTTAAGTAAAACTGACGGGAATCAATCGACTTATCACCATCGGTATAACTGCTACCATCGTGGTTATGCACAAATACCAGATCTAAATCTGAATCGTAGCCAACTTCAAAGCCGCCAGTTTTGCCGTAAGCAATAACAGCAAAGCCCTTTTCTTGATCTGAGGTATTCGCTGGTCGACCAAAGCGCTCAACACATGCATGCCATGCAATATTGACCGCTTGCTCTACAATAGCCTCAGCAAGTGCAGTAAGATGATCGCTTACCTTCATCACACTCAGTACACCGGTTGCATCGGCTGCTGCAATGCGTAACTGATGCGTTTGTTTAAACTGACGAAGTGCTTCCATTTGCAGCTCTAAATCGCCATGTTCAATACGCAAGAAATACTGCCTTATTTCATCTTTGTAAGCAGATAAAGGCGTCGGTTTATAGAGCACCTGTGGATCGATCAGCTCATCAAGTAAAATTGGGTAACGAGAGATATGCTCGCCAATCCATTTACTATGGCAGCAAAGTGCAACCAATTGATTTAACGCCCCTGGGTTTTCGTATAACAGCTCTAGGTAGGCAGTTCGTGAGATGATCTTATTCAACACTTGGCAGATCATGGTAAAAGCGTCGCTACTGGCTTTTGTAACTGTTAACTGTTTAAGTAAAAGCGGCATTAATTTGTCGAGGATATCACGACCTCGACTGCCAATTTTCGCCTTAGTTAAGCGCGCTTTAAAATCTTCAAGCGCCGCTTGCCAGTCAAGATTTGGCTCACACATCAGGCTAACATCTGTCATTTCCCAAGCGCTAATGTACTCACTTTCACACGGATCTGCCGTTTCGCTTTCAAAGCCAATCACTTGTTCGAACTCACCATGTACTTGAGACATGGTCTGCTCAATGCTAGTTAAACACTGATCAAAATCATCTTTATTGAGCAAATAGCATAAACGCTGCTGGTTTAACTCGTCATCAGGTAGGGTTTGCGTTTGCTTATCATCGAAAATCTGTAGGTACTGCTCTATTTGACGTAAGTCTAAATAGTTTTGTGTTAATAACTCAGCTTCTTTATTCGACATCACTTGGTTGTTAACCAGCTCTTTTAAAGCAACCAGTAATGACTGAGTTTGTAGGTTCGCTTCACGGCCGCCTCGGACCATTTGCAGCGCTTGTACTACAAACTCTACTTCTCGAATGCCGCCAGCACCTAATTTGATATTGTTTGTAAGGCGCTTTCGGCGTACCTCTTGAGCAATCATTTGCTTCATCTTGCGCAGCGATTCAATCACCGAAAAATCAATATAGCGGCGGTACACAAACGGGCGTAGCAATTCATAAAACTCATCCCAATACCTATTTTCTGTGCCAATTAATCGCCCTTTTAGCATGGCGTAGCGTTCCCACTCACGTCCTTGTTCTTGGTAATAATCTTCCATTGCATGAAAGCTCATTACCAAAGGCCCACTTTCACCAAATGGGCGCAGGCGCATATCAACCCGAAAAACTTGGCCATTTACCGTAGTTTGGTTAAGCGCCATAATTAGCTTTTGCGCCACTTTGGTATAAAAAACTTGCGCTTCAATGGAGCGGCGCCCCCCTTGCGTTGCAACATCGCGAGGGTAAGAAAAAATTAAATCTATGTCAGATGAGTAGTTAAGCTCTCCCCCACCAAGTTTGCCCATACCTAAAACTAACATTGGCATTGCATTATCGTCATCATCAAGCGGCATGCCACTGACTTTTGCGACCTGCGCAAAGGCCCACTGATTGGCACTATCGATAAGCTGGTTTGCAAGGGCCGAGATATAAGCGATGCTATCGGCAATTGGGTTTGCACAGCACAAATCAAGAAAAGCCACTTTCAACCAGTATTTTTCTCGATACAAACGTAACTTTGCCAGCGCAGCATTGTCATCCAGTTCATTGATTTCAGAATTACTTAACGGAGCTTCAACTGCACGATTAGCAAGCTCCTTATCATCAAGTAACCAGTCTTTTAAATCAGGCTGAGATTGTAAGCAGTTCCACGCAAAGTCACTTAAAGACAGCAAGTTAATAATCTTTTGTTGCTCAGTTTGCCCCTCATACAAGCTCGCGAAGCGGGTTTGGCCTAACTGATGAAGTGACTCGGGAAGCGCGTGTAAATTACTCATTAAATACTCTCTTTTAACTTGCCAATAACCGTACTAGAATGATTATCAAAGAATTATTTAGCAGGGACCTGCATGTCATATTTATCACTATCTAACACTAGTTTAGTCGCGATTGCTATTAGTTTCGCTGTAATTTGCGTCACTATAGTACTGCTACGTATTCTAACGCAAATCAAAGCAAAACAAGCGCTTAAAGAAGAGCTTGCGCAACATGATAACTTTGCCATGGGGATCAGCTTTGCCAGCGAAATTATGGTCGTTATAGCCACTATCGCTTATATATTTGATGAAATTAGCTTAAGTGCAGCCCAATCTAACCCGCTAAAAGTACTTTTACTCATTGTGCTGTTGTTTGCCTTTATAAAAATAGGCCATTTAATTCATCGTAAATGGATTTTGCATCGCTTTAATGAAGAAGCAGCCATTCTAAAGCAAAATGTCTGCGCCGCTTTAGTTGATTCAGGCATGTTAATCGCAAACTGCATTATCGCTCTTGGCCTTTATAACTGGTGCCATACCCAAGGTTACAGCAGCTTATTGATCGCCACTGTGAGCTTTTTTGTGCTGCAAGGTATGTTTGCCCTTGATAGTAAAATTCGTGAATATCGCTTTGCAAAAGCCAACCAAGGTGCATCACTACAAAGTAACTTTAACCTTGAAAATACCTCTATTGGCATTCGCTACGCGGGTAAGTCTATCGGCCTAGCACTTGCGGGCTATGCTGGTCTTGCCAGTGCATCATTTATTAGTGGTAAGATGGTAGAAAATTTATTCACTCTAGTATCTCATTGCGGTGCAATGTGGGTATTGTTATATATTTTGAGCTACATTATTAAATATATCTCTCTACCTAATATCGACACATCGTTAGAAGTAGATCACCAAGATAACATTGGCATAGCCTGTATAGAGTTTGCCGTTTTCGGTGCAATAGGCTATTTACTAATAAGTATGTTTTCAATTTGATACGGAAGTATTTGAATCGTGAGGCATTATGCCCTTTAAAGTTAATAATTATTTATTAGTTGATATAGATGATGAGTTTAGCCGCGCATTTGCTCAGCACTACTTTGCAAATGCCGAAAATTCGACTCTAGTTGTGGCTGGTGCTAATAGCCGCCATATGGTTAAACTCATGTTTGATCAACTCGTTAAGGATTATTGCTATTGCGATTTTAGTAATGAAATTAGTGTCTCAGAACTCGCCAGCTATTTACATGAACACCACGATATTCAAGGTGTACTGATTAATCAGACTGACTATCAACTGGCGAATGATGCACAAAAATTTATTTATAACTCACTTCACAAAATACGTTACTTAGTGCAACAAGATGGACATAGTTTTAGTTTTACACCTTGCCCGGATGCTGCTCACATTAACCACCTTTCTTGCCAGTCTGAGATTGCCGAAACCACTGCACATGTTTTAAGTGCCAAAGACGAATTTAAATAACAAATAAATAATTGCACCTAAGCCGCTGTATACTTACCATATTGCTAAATTTATTGATAAGTGACAGCCATGCGAGTTCCACATATTTACCAACCTTCAGCGATTTCTTTAAACACCCCAGTAGCACTTGATGATGATGCAGCAGGTCATGTTGGCCGTGTATTGCGTATGCAAGTCGGTGATAAGGTTTCGATTTTTAATGGTGAAGGAGGTGAATACCTCAGTGAAATTATTGAAGTCAGCAAAAAAAATGTCGTCGTTGAGCCTCAGGAATTTGTTGATCATGATGTTGAATCGCCTTTAAAAATTCACTTGGGCCAAGGCATTTCTCGTGGCGATAAAATGGATTTCACTATTCAAAAATCTGTTGAACTGGGTATCACAGAAATCACCCCAATTTTTAGCCAACGTTGTGGCGTAAAACTAAGTGGTGACAGACTGCAGAAAAAACATCAACAATGGCAAAAAATTGCAATTGCCGCCGCAGAACAATCAGGCCGTAATTTTGTGCCTGTTGTACACCCTCCTATCGATATAAAAGACTGGCTAGAACAAGCAAGTGAGGCGATTAAACTTACTTTGCACCCGCGTGCTGAGCACAGTATTAAAACTATTCAAGTACCAAACGAAGGAGTGCGCTTTTTAGTCGGCCCTGAAGGAGGATTTACCGATGCAGAAATTGACATTGCTAAACAGCAAAACTTTGTTGATATTCGCTTAGGCCCACGTGTTCTGCGAACAGAAACAGCCGCTCTGACGGTATTGAGCGCATTACAATTACAGTTTGGCGATTTAGCGAATTGAAAACCGTAAAAATACCCATATATCAAAGTAACAAAACATAGTATGGCATACGATTCTAAGGCAAAAATATGGCAATTAAGCTAGGCATAATCTCTGATCCAATTAGTGGCTTTAATATTAAAAAAGACACTGGCTTTGCAATGATGATGGAAGCGCAACAGCGCGGTTACGAAATTTACTACATGGAAATGGATGACCTTTCTCTACGTCAAGGTCAAGGCTTTGCAACAGCCGCCAAAGCCCGTGTGTTTGATGATGTAAATCACTGGTATGAATTAGAAGAAAAAGCCACCATTGCTTTAGCAGATTTAGACGTTATTTTAATGCGTAAAGATCCGCCTTTTGATACTGAGTACATCTACGCTACCTATATTTTAGAGCGTGCTGAGCAAGCTGGCACGCTTATAATCAATAAGCCGCAAAGCTTACGCGATGCTAACGAAAAGCTATTCACAGCTTGGTTTAGCGAACATACGCCTGATACTTTAGTAACACGTAGCCAAGCAGACATTCGTGCATTTTTAGCTGAGCATAAAGATATTATTTTAAAACCGCTAGATGGTATGGGTGGTGCATCTATCTTTAGAGTTAAAGAAGATGATGCCAATATTGGTGTGATCTGCGAAACGCTAACCGAACATGGTAGTCGTTTTGCAATGGCACAAAACTATATTCCTGAAATCAAGCAAGGCGATAAACGCGTACTTGTGGTCGATGGTGAAGTAATGCCGTATTGCCTAGCTCGTATCCCACAAAATGGCGAAACGCGCGGTAACTTGGCAGCAGGTGGTAGAGGTGAAGCACGCCCGATTAGCGATTCAGACCGTAAAATTGCAGAGGCTGTAGCACCTACACTAAAAGAAAAAGGCCTTATTTTTGTTGGTCTAGATATCATTGGCGACCGTTTAACTGAAATCAATGTCACTGCGCCAACGTGTGTAAAAGAGATTGAAGCCGCTTATGACATTTCAATCACTGGTCACTTATTTGATGCCATTGAAAGAAAACTGAGCCATACTTAAATTAAACAACAAAAGGGGCGACCTATGCAGTCATTAGAGAATCACTTCTTAATCGCAATGCCGAGCATGCAAGACCCTTTTTTTAAGCGTGCTGTCACTTACATTTGTGAGCACAATCAAGATGGTGCGATGGGCTTGGTAATTAACCAGCCTATCAATATCACCGTGGGTGAGCTACTCGATAAAATCGAAATTGATAACGACAAAAGCAAGCAAGCTGCAGGTTTAGCTGTGTACGCAGGCGGACCTGTAAAAACCGATCGCGGATTTGTTCTGCACTCACCAAAACCAGGTTATGCAGCGAGTCAAAAACTTAGTAGTGATATTATGATCACCACTTCAAAAGATGTGTTAGCAAGCCTAACCACGAGTGAAGCACCTGAACAATTTATTATCACACTGGGTTATGCTGGTTGGGATCAAGGACAGCTAGAGCAAGAACTGCTTGAGAATTCATGGTTAATTATCAAAGCAGATCCTGAGATCATCTTTAACACCCCTGTTGAAAAACGCTGGGAAAAAGCCGTTTCTATGCTGGGTTTTGATATCGGGCAATTAAGCTCTGAAGCTGGCCACGCCTAACATTTATAAATTTTAAGACTATGACAAAACGAACTTTTAAGCCACTCGGTGAACGCACCGTAATGGGTTTTGACTTTGGCACCAAAAGTATTGGTATTGCCATTGGTCAAGAGCTCACAGGAACAGCATCAAGCTTACAAGCTGTAAAAGCGAGAGATGGGATCCCTGATTGGCAACTTATTAAAAAACAAGTGGATGAGTGGCAACCTGATTTAATGGTGGTTGGTTTACCGCTTAATATGGATGGCACCAATCAAGAAGTTACTTTTAAAGCTAAGAAGTTCGCAAACCGCTTACACAACCACTTTGCTATACCGGTTGAAACGCAGGATGAACGACTAACAACGGCAGATGCCAAAGCGCGTTTGTTCGAACAAGGTGGCTACCGAAACCTTGGTAAAGGTAATGTTGATAATATGTCAGCGGTGATCATCTTAGAAAGCTTTTTTGAGCAGTTTTATGGCGACTAAGGCGCTTTATTAATCACCGTATAGTTGTTTAAATCTGGAATGAAGCCTGCCTCTCGGTAGGCTTTTTCAATTGCGCCTGTTTTACGAAGCTGCGCAAGCCCTTTTTGAATTGCATCAAAGGCCGCTTTTCCATCGGGGTGACTCTTCGAAATAATAAAATGACGGCTATCATTAAGCTGGAGCACTAGGTTTGGCACAGCTACCAGTTCAATGTTTTCTAATGTGTAGCGATTATTGAGGCTAGGCATTAAGGGCATCATCATAAAATCAACCCACTGCATCGATACAGTGCGGACTTGCCCAAGCCACTCATCTTCTCTGAGCAACTCTTTTAAGGGCAGAGCAGATAACGTTTGCCAATCGGTTTGCCAGCGTGGCGTTGACACTGCGGTTAATTGTTTAAAGTCAGCAAGCTGTTTTACTTGCTGCACTTTCTTATTGTTCGGTGAAGTGAATATACCCGCAAAATACTCACCATCTCTAATCACAGGATCAGAGATATATACCGACCCAACTAGCTGCTTTGCATCAACAGACCAAACACTATCGAAGCTTAATAGTAGCTGGCCATCTTCTAACAGCTTGGTATTGCGATAATTAACATTGCCTTTGTGATAACGAAATGGCTTGGTAAAACCGCCTAAACTCAATGCTTGTTGAGCTATGATCATATCGACCACATCACGGCGAATGTAAGCACCACTGAAGTCTTTAACTTCAAGAGGTTTGCGACCATTCAAAAAGCGACTGTAATCGTCATAAACATCATCGCGAATAAAAATAACCACACTTTTATTATCATTGCCATATACCTGAAAGGTACTCAGCAATAAAAATAACCAACCGATTAAATTTACTCGCAAACACATTTATTCGTCACTCTTTCCATCAAGACCATCGATAGTCACGCCTTGTAAGAAGCCCGCACCACTTTGTTCATTGTTTTGCAGCTTAATCATTAGGCGTAAGTCATTTGGCGAGTCAGCATGGTGTAACGCATCAGCGTAGTTAATACGGCGCTGTTTATAAAGCTCAAATAAGGCTTGGTCAAAGGTCTGCATGCCCATTTCTTTCGATTTAGCCATGGTTTCTTTGATAGAGCCAATATCACCACGCTTGATGAGCTCTGCCACCATAGGTGAATTAAGCAAAATCTCGATAGCAGCAACACGCCCTTCCCCATCGGAAGTTGGCACCAACTGCTGAGCAACAATGGCGCGAAGGTTAAGTGCTAAGTCGTACTTTAACTTATCGTGCTTTTCTTTTGGTACTAAGTGCATGATACGGTCAATGGCTTGGTTGGCATTATTCGCATGCAGTGTCGCCACACACAAGTGACCCGTCTCGGCAAAGCTGAGTGCGTATTCCATGGTTTCTTGTGAACGGATCTCACCAATTAAGATCACATCAGGTGCTTGACGTAACGAGCTTTTTAGAGCTGATTCAAAGCTTTCAGTATCCAAACCAACCTCACGTTGGGTAATGATACTTTTACGATGCTCGTGAACAAATTCGATAGGATCTTCAATGGTAAGAATATGACCACGCTGATTGCGGTTACGATAACCTAACAGCGCTGCAAGCGAGGTTGATTTACCCGTGCCTGTACCACCTACAAACAGCACTAAACCACGTTTTGCCATAATCACGTCGGTTAATGTTGATGGCAAACCTAGTTCGTTGACATCTGGGATTTGCGTCACGATACGGCGAATAACCATACCCGCTCTATCACGCTGCCAAAAGGCAGAAACACGGAAACGGCCTTCATCAGTCGCAATTGCGAAGTTACACTCTTTACTGTCATGAAATTCTTTGCGCTGTTTGTCGTTCATTGCTGACTCGACCAAAGCGAGTGAATCCTCATCAGAGAGCTTCTCATCGCTTAAAGGTATTAATTCACCGTTTACTTTTGCACTGACAGGCAGCTGGCTCGAAACAAACAAGTCTGAGCCTTTTTTGTCGATCATAACTTGTAAAAAATGATTTAAAGGTAAAGACATTTTAAATAGCTCCGTTAACCACCAAATTGGGTTTTATCTTGCGCTTTAGCTCGCGCATCATTGGTTGTAATAATGCCGTAGTTAACTAAGTTTGCTAAACATTGATCCATGGTCTGCATACCATGCGATGCACCGGTTTGAATTGATGAATACATTTGTGCAATTTTATCTTCACGGATCAGATTTCGAATTGCAGGAATACCTATCATGATCTCGTGAGCTGCAACTCGGCCACCGCCCACTTTTTTAAGTAAAGTTTGCGAGATTACGGCACGTAATGATTCTGACAACATTGAACGTACCATGTCTTTTTCTTCACCTGGGAATACGTCAATGATACGGTCGATAGTTTTTGGTGCTGATGTGGTATGCAAGGTACCAAACACCAAGTGACCTGTTTCTGCTGCGGTCATCGCTAAGCGAATCGTTTCAAGGTCACGCAGCTCACCCACTAAGATTACATCCGGATCTTCACGTAGTGCACTTCTAAGTGCATTAGAGAAGCTATGCGTGTCACGGTGAACTTCACGCTGGTTAATAAGGCTCAGCTTATTCTCATGTACGAATTCGATTGGATCTTCAATAGTTAAAATATGGTGATGCTTATTTTGGTTAATATAATCAACCATCGCCGCTAATGTGGTTGATTTACCCGAACCCGTTGGCCCGGTGACTAGCACCAAACCACGTGGATTATCGGAAATGGTTTTAAAAATATCAGGCGCACCTAAATCATCCAGTGTTAAAACATCACTTGGGATAGTACGAAACACCGCCGCAGGGCCACGGTTTGAGTTAAATGCGTTAACACGAAAACGCGCAAGGTTTGGTACTTCGAAAGAAAAATCCACTTCGAGATTTTGTTCGTAGTCCTTACGCTGATTATCGTTCATAATATCGTATACCAGACTATTTACATCTTTTTGTTCTAATGCTGGAATATTAATACGACGCACATCACCATCAACACGTATCATGGGTGATACGCCTGATGACAAGTGTAAATCCGAGGCTTTGTGTTGCACACTAAAGGCCAATAATTCGGTAATATCCATTTATGACTCCACAACCAACTGATAATTATATGGTTACAATAGCAGAACGACTTACATCCGCCTACGCAAGAATTGCTCAAGCTGCAAAAAATAATCACCGCGATGAGCAATCAATCAACCTATTGGCTGTTTCAAAAACAAAACCTGCCGACGATATTATTGCTGCCTATAAGCATGGTCAACGCCAGTTTGGCGAATCATACGTTCAAGAAGCGGTAACAAAAGTCACAGCATTGGCTGATTATAAAGACATTATTTGGCACTTTATCGGCCCTATTCAATCAAATAAAAGTGCCCAAGTAGCCACGCATTTTGATTGGGTACAAAGTGTTGACCGCACTAAAATTGCAAAACGTCTTAATGAGCAACGACCAGCCGACAAAGCCCCGCTCAATGTATTAATTCAAGTTAATATTAGTTTAGAAGAGGCTAAGTCAGGCTGCCACCCAGACGAGCTAATGGCATTGGCCGAATTCGTCAATCAATGTCCTAATTTATGCCTGCGCGGTGTGATGGCGATTCCTGCCAAAACCGATGATGCCCAGCTACAATTACAATATTTTGAGCAATTAAGCGCTTGCTTTGATAAACTAAAGGCCCAATATCCCCAAGTAGACACCTTGTCGATGGGTATGAGTAATGATGTTGAAGCGGCGATTGCAGCGGGTTCAACCATGGTACGCATTGGCACGGATATATTTGGCCAACGAAATTAAAAGGTGATAACAGACATATGTCAGACAAAAAAATCGCATTTATAGGCACGGGTAACATGAGCTACGCCATCATTGGCGGCATGGTAAAGAACGGTTTTGCAGCAAAAAACATCATTGCAACCAATCGCAACCAAGAAAAATTAGCTAAGGTTGCTGCTGATTTCGGGGTGCAAACTACCGCGGATAACAACGCGGCACTTCGCGATGCAGATGTGATTGTCTTATCTGTTAAACCACAAATGATGGGCGATCTTTGCCAATCATTCCAAGATTCAGGCGTTGATTTTAGCGACAAGCTATTTATTTCAGTGGCCGCTGGCCTTACCGTTAGCCGTTTACGTGAAATGCTAGGTCAAGATGTGAAAATGGTACGTTGTATGCCAAATACACCATCATTACTAGGCCGTGGTGTTTCAGGTCTATACGGCGCGGATGAAACCGCTGAAGAGCACGAGTTTGTACAACAAGTTTTTGAGTGTACAGGCATTGTTGTTTGGGTTGAGCAAGAGTCACAAATCAACGACATCATTGCTGTTACAGGCTCATCACCTGCTTACTTCTTCTTATTTATGGAAGCTATTGAAGAAAAAGCGAAAGCACTTGGCTTTAGTGATGAAGATGCGCGCCGTTTAGTGCAACAAACCGCACTGGGTGCTGCCGAAATGGCTCTTTCGCAACCAGACATCAGTATTTCTCAGCTACGTGCAAACGTAACCTCTAAAGGGGGTACGACTCACGAAGCTGTTGAGCATCTTAAATCACAAGGTTTAGTCGGCACAGTTGCAGGTGCAATGGATGCCTGTATTGCTCGCGCTGAAGCGATGGAAAAAGAACTTTAAGCTTACTTTTTGAAGGTAAAACTATGCAAGCCATGCACTTTTTAGTTGGGATTATTTTTGATCTCTTTTTAATGGTGGTCCTTTTACGCTTTTGGTTACAAGCGGCAAAAGCTGACTTTTACAACCCTATGAGCCAGTTTGTGGTGAAAGCCACTTCGTTCGCAGTGAACCCACTTCGTAAAATCATCCCAGGAGTGGGTGGCTTTGATATTGCTTCGTTAGTGCTTGCTTATTTAGTTGCTGTAGCAAAACTCAGTGTTATTTTTCTGATGTTTTATAACGCTTGGGCGCCAGGTCCGGTATTTATTCAAGCGTTAATTACGGTAGTTAAAGAAGGCCTAAACTTACTATTTTGGGTATTAATTATTCGTGCTTTACTAAGTTGGGTAAGCCAAGGCTACAACCCAATTGAGGCTGTATTCCACCAGCTAACTGAGCCGATGTTACGTCCCATTCGTAAGGTTATCCCACCACTAGGTGGTCTAGACCTATCAATCTTAGTGTTGATTATTGGTCTACAGTTTTTACAGTTTTTAGTAATGGATTTAATTGGCTAAGCGTTTAACGTTAAGCAGTAAGGGGCCGAAAGGCCTCTTTTGTTAAGTGAGATATACCATGAAGCAATTTATTTATTTTTCTTTGATTGTATTGAGTTTATTTACAACCTTTGCCAAAGCTGATGAACAAGCAGGCGCCCAGTACAAGGTTCTTGGCCCTTGGGAAGTTCATTACATTGCATTTCCATCGACTTTTATTCAGCCAAACATTGCTAAAAACTATGATTTAGAGCGTAGCCCTAGCAAAGGGATTATTAATATTTCGGTATTAAAAAACAGCGATAAAACAGCGCAGACTGCAACTTTAACTGGCACTGCACGTAACCTACTTGGTAATAAAAAACAGCTTACATTTAAAGAAGTTGTTGAAGGCGATGCGATTTATTACCTCGCGCAAATCGATTACAGCAACGAAGAAATTTACCGTTTTGATATCGAAATTAATCAAAATGGCAAAGTACAAACGCTGAAGTTTCAGCAAAAATTTTACGTAGATTAGTAGACCTATGAACAACACCTTGGTTTTAGCCACGGGTAACCCTGGCAAAGTAAAAGAGCTGGCAAGTATGCTCAGCCCACTTAATATTAACGTGGTTCCACAAAGCGATTTTCAAGTACCAGACGTGCCAGAAACAGGCACCACATTTGTTGAAAACGCCATTATTAAAGCGCGCCATGCAGCAAAGATCACAGGCTTGCCTGCGATTGCTGATGACTCAGGTCTTGAAGTAGACGGTCTAAATGGTGCACCAGGAGTGTACTCTGCACGTTTTGCCGGAGCGGGTGCCAGCGATCAAGATAATATAGATAAGCTACTGAAAGAGCTTGCTGATAACCCAGTTCGCAGTGCGCGTTTTTGGTGTGTGTTAGTATTAATGCGCCACGCCGACGACCCTACACCACTTATTTGTAGTGCTAGCTGGGAAGGCGAAATCACCCATAGCCAAGATGGTCAAGGTGGTTTTGGTTATGATCCTGTTTTTTACGTACCATCTGAGCAATGCACTAGCGCTCAGTTAACTAAAGAGCAAAAAAATGCCCTTAGCCATCGCGGCCAAGCTTTAAAACAACTACTTGCGCAATTGCAGCAAAAAGGCGGCCTGTGAGTTTACCGCCTTTAAGTTTATATGTGCACGTGCCTTGGTGCGTGCAAAAGTGCCCTTACTGTGACTTTAATAGCCATGGCCAAAAAGGCACGATCCCCGAAAAAGAATACGTTCAACATCTTATTGATGATCTCAAGGCCGATTTGCACTTAGTGCAAGGGCGTAAAATCCACAGCATTTTTATTGGCGGCGGCACCCCAAGCTTATTAACCGGTGACGCATATACTCGCCTACTTGGTGAAGTCGACAAATTAATTGGCCTAACTGATGACTGTGAAATTACCCTAGAGGCAAACCCAGGTACCGTCGAAACAGGCCGCTTTAAAGAATATGTTGCCGCTGGCATCAATCGTATTTCGATTGGTGTGCAAAGCATGCAAAACGACAAGCTAAAAGCCCTTGGCCGTATTCATGGTGCTGATGAAGCAAGTTATGCGGCTAAACAGGCGCATCAAGCAGGGCTAAACAGCTTTAACCTTGATTTAATGCATGGCTTACCAGGGCAATCTGTTGCAGACGCCTTAAGCGACCTTGAAAAAATTATCGCCCTTAATCCACCTCATATCTCGTGGTATCAGCTAACCATTGAGCCAAATACTCAGTTTGCTTCTAAGCCACCGACCTTACCTCATGACGACACCCTTTGGGATATTCAAGAACAAGGTCAAGCGTTACTCGCAGCAGCAGGTTATGAGCAATACGAGATCTCAGGCTACGCGAAGCCCGACTACCAATGCCGTCATAACTTGAATTATTGGCGATTTGGCGATTATCTCGGTATCGGCTGCGGTGCCCATGGTAAAATTACTGATGAAAATAAACTCATCACCCGTACCGTGAAAGTAAAACACCCTCGAGGTTATATGGATCTTGCCAAACCGTATTTATACGAACAATGGCAAGTAGCAGAAGACGACTTAGCTTTTGAATTCTTTATGAATCGTTTTCGTTTAGTCGAACCCTGCCCCAAAGCTGATTTACCTTTGCTTACAAGTTTGTCACTGCAAAGTCAGGAACAAGCCTTGACTGATGCAATTGCAAAAGGCTTACTAATTGATGATAAAGATAACTGGCAGGTAAGCCCAAAAGGCCACCGCTTTTTAAATGACCTGCTAGAATTATTCGTTTAAGAATTATAATTAAATTTCTAACAACTACAAAGGAACGATAATGCGTAAACTGACCTTCATCGCTGCGGCGGTAAGTGTTGCATTACTTGGCGGCTGCCAACAAATGCAAGAGCAACCGAAGCCTGCACCAAGTGTACAAAGCCAACCTGTACAAAGTGAAATCGATAAAGCTAATGCCTTCTTCGAAGATACTTTTAACCGTGATGTAATGAAAAGCCCTATCTATCAAACATACATGGGCATCAAAAAAGATTACGACAAATGGGACGATGGCAGCGAAGAGCGCGTTTTAGAAGACTTTGAACAAACTAAAGCTGACCTAGTTGCGCTTAACGCAATTAACCGTGACCTATTAGATGACGCAACAAAAGTAAGCTACGACCTTAAAAAGCAAGATTTAGAAAACGAAATTGCTGATTTCAAATGGCGTCATTACAACTACCCTGTGAACCAAATGTTTGGTGTTCACTCGATGATCCCTGCGTTTTTAATCAACCAACATCAAATTGCCGATGTATCTGATGCTAAAGCGTATATCTCACGTTTAAATGGTGTTACAACGGTTATTGATCAGCTAATCAAAGACCTTGAAGTACGAGCAGATAAAGGCATTATCGCGCCTAAGTTTGTTTTCCCACACGTGATTGATTCAAGCAATAATATCTTACGCGGCGCACCATTCCATGACGGTGAAGACTCAACGTTACTAGCTGACTTTAAACGTAAAGTTAATGCATTAGAGATTGCTGACAGCGAAAAATCTGCACTTATCAGCGACGCTGAAAAAGCCCTAAAAGCAGCAGTAAAACCTTCTTACACTAAGCTAATTAACTTCTTAGCTCAGTTAGAAAAACGCGCTGATGACCGTGATGGTGCTTGGAAATTCCCTGACGGTGAAGCGTTCTACAATAATGCTTTAGCACGTACCACAACGACTGATTTAACAGCGAAAGAAATCCACACAATTGGTTTAGCTGAAGTCGCGCGTATTCACGACGAAATGCGTGAAATTAAGGACAAAGTAGGCTTTAAAGGTGACCTTAAAGCATTCATGCAATTCATGAAAACTGATAAGCAGTTCTACTACCCTAACACGGCTGAAGGTAAACAACGTTACCTTGATGAGGCAACAGCGCTTATCGATAACATGAAATCTCGTCTAGACGAGCTATTCATTGTTAAGCCAAAAGCTGACCTTAAAGTTAAAGCTGTTGAAGCATTCCGTGAAAAAGCTGCAGGTAAAGCGTTCTACCAACAACCTGCACCAGATGGCTCACGCCCAGGCATTTATTACGCAAACCTTTACGACATGGAAGCAATGCCAACATACCAAATGGAAGCACTTGCGTACCACGAAGGTATTCCTGGTCACCACATGCAAATTGCTATCGCGCAAGAGCTTGAAGATGTACCTAAGTTCCGTAAGTTTGGCGGCTACACAGCGTATGTTGAAGGCTGGGGTTTATACTCAGAGCTAGTACCAAAAGAAATGGGCTTATACGAAGACCCATATTCAGATTTTGGTCGTCTTGCGATGGAATTATGGCGTGCATGTCGCCTAGTAGTAGATACAGGTATCCACGCTATGAAGTGGACACGTCAAGAAGGTATCGACTACTACGTAAATAACACACCAAATGCGACGTCTGATGGCGTTAAAATGGTTGAGCGTCACATTGTAATGCCTTCACAAGCAACGGCATACAAAGTGGGCATGCTGAAAATTTTAGAGCTTCGTGAAGCAGCTAAAGAAAAACTAGGCGATAAATTCGATATTCGTGAATTCCACGATGTAGTACTTAAAAATGGTGCAGTACCATTAAATGTACTAGAGAAGTTTGTTGACCAATGGGTTGCTAAAAAACAAGCAGCTTAAGCAATAAAGACTTGAAAAAGGC
>NZ_JAKEVM010000040.1 GCF_022398475.1 Pseudoalteromonas shioyasakiensis
ATGCCAATGGCACTGCCCGGTAGCTACGTTCGGAACTGATAAGCGCTGAAAGCATCTAAGCGCGAAGCAGGCCTCGAGATGAGTTCTCACTAGACTTTTAAAGTCTCTGAAGGGCCGTTGAAGACTACAACGTTGATAGGCAGGATGTGGAAGTGGTGCGAGCCATTAAGCTAACCTGTACTAATTACCCGTGAGGCTTAACCATACAACGCCAAACGCGTTTTATGACAGCGTAATGAACAGAAGTTAAGTTACTAAAGTAGACATTTACTTGATATCAGAATTCCAGATTTATGTAGGGTGAACCGCAACGCTTAACGCGAAATCAGTTCACCTTGCGCAAAGGACTCGTAAGCGCTRCGCGCTTTGTCGAGAATCCTTTCCACGCCTTTTGCTTGGTGACAATAGCGTTTTGGACCCACCTGACCCCATGCCGAACTCAGTAGTGAAACGAAACAGCGCCGATGATAGTGTAGCAGCTGCTATGTGAAAGTAGGTCATCGCCAGGCTCCAAATAAGAGAAAGCCCGATTCGAAAGAGTCGGGCTTTTTTGCGTTTGGAGCTTTCAGCTTTCAGCCATCAGACATCAGCTGAACTGCGGGGTTGTCCTGTAAAGAGTCACCCTCAGCAACAACCCCCGTAGGAGGCACTTCAGTGCCGAATTCAGACCACCACAGCAACAAAACCCCGTAGGAGGTACTCCAGTGCCGAATTCAGACCATAACAAACACATTCATGGCTAAAGCCATTCCAACAAGTACACTTTGCCTAGAACCTAGAACCTAGAACCTAGAACCTAGAACCTAGAACCTAGAACCTAGAACCTCCACCTATCGGCTGATCGCTGATCGCTGATCGCTGACGGCTGAAAGCTGATAGCTCTGTGATGTGTTGGGCTTCACTCCGCTCTACCCAACCTACGCCAGACCTCAAAACTTTACTCTTTCAACTTTCCCCTCACTAACTCCACTCTCGCTAACTCCACTCTCGTATCTCGTGAACTAAAAAAGCCCAGCCGGTTTCCCGGCTGGGCTTCTATATCTAACAATGATGAGATTACTTAATCATGCTGTAGATAAGTGCAAACACAGCTAGAGAGCCAACTGTTAATACAAACAGTGTGCTTAAGCGGTTTCTGTATTTGTGTAAGCTAGGTACTTTATAAACGGCAATCATTGGCATGATGAAAAGGATCATGGCGATGATAGGGCCTGATAGTTGATCCATCATGTCTAAAATACTTGGGTTGATCACTGAGCAATACCAAATAGCGAAGAACATGATAACAGTGCCAATTTTATCAACGAGTTTAGGGTTCATATGGGCTTGCTTACTAACAAGACCATTAAAGCTTTCACGGGCACCTAAGAAGTGACCTAAGAACGAAGAGGTAATTGCAATAAAGGCAACTAATGGCCCTAAGGTCGCAATAAACGAGTTATCAGTGATATTGGCAAGGAATGACAAGATAGACACGTTATCAGCTTTTGCTTGTACCATTTGCTCAGTAGATAGTGACAACACACATGAGAATACAAACAGTAAAACAAACACGATTAATAGTAGACTGGTACGCTTCAGAATTGCTTCTGACTTCATTTTAGCATTGTTGCCATAGTGAGCACGCTGTACATGTACAAAGCTTGATATCGCAGCTGCGTGGCTAAATGAGAATACGATGATAGGTATTGATAACCAAAGTGTTTTCATGAAGCCAGAAAACTCAGGCACTGTTACATCTGGCATTTGCCAACTTGGGATCAAGTAAATCGATAAGAAAAACAAGATAGCGACGAGAGGATAAACAAGGATTGCAAAAGCACGTAACATCAATGCTTCACCACCTAGCATTAAACTGATCATACCGCCAACGAGCACACCAGATAACAGTACGCGTGGTGGCGACTCCATACCTAATTGATTAACGATAAAACTGTCTACTGTATTGGTTAAGCCAACACCATAAATAAGTAAAATAGGGAAGATAGAGAGAAAATACAGTAAAGATATTAAGCGCCCTGCATTAATGCCAAAGTGTTCTTCTACAACATCGGTAAAATCCGCTTCAGGCTTTTTTGATGATAAAACAAATCGGGCTAAACCTCTGTGAGCTAAGTAGGTCATCGGAAAGGCAAGACATGCCATGATAATCAAAGGCCAAAATCCGCCGATACCGATATTAATTGGTAAGAATAAGATCCCTGCACCAACTGCGGTGCCAAATAAACTTAACACCCACTGGGTGTCATGAAGGTTCCATTTTGAGTTACTACTTGTTGTCGATGCATCATACGGCATAGCATCTTGATGTGTGTTCATTAGCACTCCACTATTAGAATAATAATTGTCGCGCAGCATATAGAAAAGCGATTAAGAATGCATGTTTTAGCGTTGTATTTAGATAACTATGCTGTAAGGAGAGACTTACAAAGGAAGGTGGCAGGGCTTATTTATAAAGCCCTGTTGTGGTATTTATTCTGCTGCTGCAAGTGCGCGAGCTTTAATGTCTGCGGCAAATGCTAAACCTTTCTTGAAACGCGCCTCAGCTGCTGTGATTTCGCCTTCATCGCCATTAGCAGCAAGCACCCCTTGTGAAAGGGCTTTATAAAGTGCGGTAATTTGTGCCTCATAGCCGGCTTCAATTGCTTTTTCAACAGTCGTCATGGTTATTCCTTTAATAGTTTGAGAGAGCAAAATACTATAGGAACAAAGGCTTATTGGCTAGGTTAAACTGATTGTAAAGTAAGGAGTGTTAAAGGGGCTAGAGTTACGATGATAGGATAGATGCTGGGTTTCGCTACGCTCTACCCAGCCTACGATATTTAACGGAACGCTTTAGTTCTGTAATGCCGATACGACAAAAAACGGATTCAGGTACTCTTCTTTACTGTTATACAGTAGTGGGCTGCCATCGAGTTTACTAACCGTTGCACCTGCTATTTCGGCAATCGCATGGCCAGCTCCGGTATCCCACTCACAGGTTGGGCCAAGGCGTGGGTATATATCTGCACTACCTTCGGCAACCAGACAAAGTTTTAGCGAGCTTCCCTTTGAAACCATTTCTACATCTTCAAACTGTTTTACAAATTCAGCTAAATCTGGAGAAGGGTGTGAACGGCTGCCGACAACACGGATAAGCCCTTTATTTGGCTTACGAGTTACCTTAAGTTCGATACGTTCATCACCTTTATCTTTAAAGGCACCTATTGCTTCTGCGGCAATATACGACACACCTAATGCTGGTGCATCAACAACAGCTAATACCGGTTTACCTTTTTCTATCAAGGCAATGTTTACTGTAAACTCGCCATTTTTTTTAATGAACTCTTTGGTGCCATCAATTGGGTCTACTAACCAGTAGCGGTGCCAAGTTTGACGAATATCCCAGCTAATATCAGCGCTTTCTTCGCTTAGAATTGGTACATCAGGGGTAAGATGTTGTAAGCCATTCACAATCACTTTGTGAGCTGCTAGGTCGGCGTCGGTCACTGGGCTTTCATCAGCTTTGTACTCAACATTAAAGTCCTTTTCGTAAATCCCCATTATTGCGCTACCGGCTTGGCGTGCGAGGAGTAAGATTTCTTCTAGCAGTTCTGTTTGATTCATGACTTAACCTATAATTTGCTGTTGTTTTAAATACGCTACCAGCTCTTGCACCGATTGGTCTAGGGTGTTTTTGCTAGTATCGATTTTAATTTCTGGCGATGTAGGGATTTGATAGTCTGAGTCGATACCAGTGAAGTGCTTAATTTCACCTGCTCGCGCTTTTTTATAAAGCCCTTTAGGGTCGCGTGTTTCACACACGTCGAGGGGGGTATCTAAAAATACCTCAATAAACTCACCATCCTCTACTAAGTTTCTTACCATATCGCGTTCGCTTTGAAATGGCGAAATAAATGCGGTTAATACCACAAGACCGGCATCGACCATTAGCTTTGCAGTTTCACCAACGCGGCGAATGTTTTCCACGCGGTCTTCATCAGTAAAGCCAAGATCTTTGCACAAGCCATGACGCACATTGTCACCATCGAGTAGATAGGTGTGAACGCCTAGCTGGTTTAATGAGCTTTCTAGTGCGTTTGCAACTGTGCTTTTGCCTGAACCTGAAAAACCAGTGAACCATAGAATGGCAGGCTTATGCTTTTTTTGCTCACTACGCTGTGATTTGCTAATGGCGTAATTATGCCAAACGATATTTTCATCCATTATCTTTACTCCAATGATTGAGGAACCAAAGCTCTCAAAATAAAGAAATAGATTTAAAGGGGTGAGAGTGTGGTAATCAAATATAAATAGTAATGCTGGCTTTAAAACGTTTGTTGTCTTATAGCCAGCATTGTCTTACCTAGCTTATTTAAGTTGGCTTATATCAAGCGCTTGCCAATGAGGGAAGTGCTTGCGTACTAAAGCATTAAATTCAACTTCAAAGTCGCTAAAGCTACTTTGTTGCTCTTCAGTGCTAAGTAATTGCTCAATCATACCTGCCGCAACGGTTAGGTTTGATAGTCGGTCAATTAGGATAAACGCACCTGTTTCATGGTTGTTGTGGTACTCATCAGCCAAAATTGTTTCTGTAAGCTCTAAGGTTACAATCGCAATTTCGTTAAGTTGTAATGAGTCTGCTTGACCATGCTCAAGGGTATTTACATCAATCGTGTGATCGATTTTTCTTACCACTGCCGAGGTGTTTTTGCTGCCTAACTTAAAGTTATAGCTTTTACCTAATACTAACGGTGCTTCATGCATCCATACTAATTTAGCTTGAATACGGTTTGTAACAGCGGCTTTTGAAGCGGCTGGCACAATCACATCGCCACGGCTGATATCAATTTCGTCGTTTAACGTTAAGGTAATTGCTTGACCTGCTTCAGCTGTATCTAAGTTGCCATCGAAAGTCACAATCTCTTTGATGCTTGAGCTTTTACCTGATGGTAATACTTTTACCGCATCACCCACGCTGAACTTGCCAGACGTTAAGGTACCTTGGAAGCCGCGGAAGTCTAGGTTAGGGCGTACCACATATTGCACCGGAAGACGTGCTTCAAAACCGTTATCAAGTTCAGCAGCTGGCGAGTCTTCAAGTAACTCAAGTAGCGGTTTATCAGTGTAGTAAGGTGTGTGCTCTGAACGTGTAACTACGTTATCACCTTTAAGCGCTGACATAGGCACAAACTTGATATTAGTAACGTTTAGTTGCTCTGCAAACTTAAGGTAATCCGCTTTGATTTTCTCATATACGGTTTCATCAAAATCGACGATATCCATCTTATTGATAGCAACAACAAACTGCTTAATACCTAGTGAGTCACAGATAAAGCTATGACGCTTAGTTTGTACTTGTACGCCGTAACGAGCGTCAACTAAGATAATCGCCACATCACTGGTTGATGCACCGGTTACCATGTTACGCGTGTACTGCTCATGTCCTGGCGTATCAGCAATAATGAACTTACGTTTTGCTGTTGAGAAGTAACGATAAGCAACGTCAATGGTAATACCTTGCTCACGTTCAGCTTGAAGACCATCTACAAGGAGTGCTAAATCAAGCTCTTCACCGGCATTACCGACTTTTTCATTGTCTTTATGCAGGGCTGCAAGTTGGTCTTCATAAATTTGGTGACTGTCGTGTAAAAGGCGGCCAATCAGCGTTGATTTACCGTCATCCACACTACCACAGGTCAGCATGCGTAAAAGGCTTTTGT
Source organism: Pseudoalteromonas shioyasakiensis (assembly GCF_022398475.1). GTDB lineage: Bacteria > Pseudomonadota > Gammaproteobacteria > Enterobacterales > Alteromonadaceae > Pseudoalteromonas. Next base: position 5,703 of record NZ_JAKEVM010000040.1, read on the forward strand.
CTTGTTGACGCGCAAGGTAGGCGTCGATACCTAACTCTCTTACTTCATTAATCGTGTCGTTTGTTTTAGACATTAGAAATAGCCCTCACGTTTTTTCTTTTCCATTGAACCAGCAGAGTCGTGATCAATCACGCGGCCTTCACGCTCAGAAGAGGTTGAAAGCAGCATCTCTTCAATAATTTCAGTTAAGGTACCTGCATTTGATTCCACAGCACCTGTCAGCGGGTAACAACCAAGGGTACGGAAACGGACAGATTTCATTTGTGGTACTTCGCCTTCTTCTAATGGCATACGCTCGTCATCAACCATGATTAGCGTGCCGTTACGCTCAACGACTGGGCGTTCTTTAGCAAGGTAAAGTGGAACCATTTCAATGTTTTCTTGGTAGATATACTGCCAAATATCAAGTTCAGTCCAGTTAGATAAAGGGAATACACGAATGCTTTCACCCGGGTTAACTTGGCTGTTGTACGTATTCCAAAGCTCTGGACGTTGGTTTTTTGGATCCCATCTATGGTGTTTGTCACGGAATGAGTAAACACGCTCTTTAGCACGTGATTTCTCTTCGTCACGGCGTGCCCCACCAAATGCAGCATCAAAGCCGTATTTATCTAACGCTTGCTTTAAGCCTTGCGTTTTCATGATGTCGGTGTGCTTTGCTGAGCCGTGTACAAATGGATTGATATCAATCTCTAACCCTTCAGGGTTTTTGTGGACGATTAAATCAAAGCCATACTCTTTAGCTAGGCGGTCACGAAACTCGATCATTTCCTTAAACTTCCAGTTGGTATCGACGTGTAAAAGTGGAAATGGGATCTTTGCTGGATAAAACGCTTTACGCGCTAAGTGTAATAACACTGATGAATCTTTACCGATTGAGTAAAGCATCACCGGGTTTTCAAACTCAGCAGCAACTTCGCGCATGATTTTGATACTTTCAGCTTCTAATTGCTGAAGGTGTGTTAAAGCCATTGTTAGTCGTCCTACTAAAATGATTAAAAGTTAAATTAAGCTACGCCAGTAATTGGCTGGGCAAAGCTGCTGGTTTGCTCTGTTTGACCAAACCATGCAAGCTGATGATGCAATGATGCAACTTCGCCAATAATTAATAAGGCAGGTGAAATAATGCTATGGCGCGAAATCAAGTCGGCTAGCTCACCTAATTGCCCTGTTACCACACGTTGTTCTTTACGTGTGCCGTTTTCAATAATGGCAATGGGGGTATCTGCACCGCGGCCATGTTTTAATAGTTGTGCTTGAATATGCGGTGATTTAATCACTCCCATATAAATCGCTAAGGTCTGATTTGGCTTGGCAAGTGACTGCCAATCTAATTCTTGACCATCTTTTTTACAGTGACCCGTTACAAACTGAATGGCTTGCGCATGATCTCTGTGAGTAAGTGGAATACCTGCATAAGCGCTACAGCCTGCAGCAGCAGTAATACCCGGTACGATTTGGTAGCGAACTTTATTCGCGGCAAGAACTTGTACTTCTTCACCACCACGACCATAAATAAACGGGTCGCCACCTTTAATACGGCAAACTTTTTTGCCTTGCTTGGCAAAATCGACCAACATCTGATTGGTATCTTCTTGCGCTACGCTGTGATCGCCTAAACGTTTACCTACGCAAACTAGGTCGGCATCACGGCGTACTAAATCCATAATTTCATCAGAAACTAAGTAGTCATATACAACTACGTCGGCTTGTTGCATTAACTGTAGTGCTTTTAAGGTTAGTAGCTCAGGGTCACCTGGGCCTGCACCTACAACATACACTTCGCCTTCTGGTTCTGGCTTTGCATCTAATAATTGCTCTAACTGCGCTGTTGCAGCTTCGGTATTACCCGCTTGTACTTTGCTTACAACTGATGAATCAAATACGCCTTCCCAAAACTGACGACGATCAGCAAAGTGTTTAAAGCGTTGTTTTACTTTGTCGCGAAAGCTACCAACTAATGTAGCAAGTGGACCAATATGCTGTGGAATAAGCGTTTCAAGTTTTTCACGTAAACGACGTGCTAATACTGGCGCTGTGCCTGCGCTTGAAATTGCAATTGTGATTGGATCACGGTCAACAATTGATGGAAAAATAAAGCTGCACTTAGGTTGATCATCCACCACGTTAACGAAAATATTGCGCGCATTAGCAAGTTCGAACACATCTTTGTTAACGCTGTCTATATCAGTTGCAGCGATTACCAGCATTTGCTGATCTAAATACTGTTCTTTGAAAAAGTCGTTAATGAGTGTTACATCACCTTTCTCAGCAAGTTCTCGAAGTTCATCACAAAATTCAGGGGCGACTAGCGTCACATGAGCACGCGCTTTTAAAAATGCGCGGCATTTGCGTAATGCGACATCTCCACCGCCGACTACCAGCACAGGTTTGTCGTCTAATTTGGTAAAGATTGGTAAATATTGCACTTTGTTCTCACCCCTAAAACACATCAAGAAACTGCTTATTGCAGGCAAGCAGAATATAGTGCTCTAAAAAAAGTAAAAAATAATTAAAACCAAGTTTATATAACTAAAAGTTATACCAGGTGGTTTGTTTTGGCTTAAGACTTAGTTAACAAGGGATTGCGGCGAGTTACAAGTAAATAAGCAGCCTTATGGTGATTAGTTATGATTTATAGCCGAATGATAAAAATTTGCTACTATAGGTCACTAATATGGCAACACAAATATAAGAGCTATGACTAAAATGCAAACAAGCGCTGCCCAAGCGGTGGCACTGATGGACTTAACAACTCTGAATGACAGCGACACAACAGAAACCATTAATAACTTGGTTGCCAGTATTGAGCCAACGTTAGGTATTCCTGCAGCGGTCTGTGTGTATAGCCAGTTTGTAAGCGACGCTAAACTAGCACTCGCTGAGCGTGAACTACAGCAAGTTAAAGTGGCTACAGTTACTAACTTTCCTAGTGGGGATGAGCCGTTAGAGCAAGTGTTAAATGAAACCCTATTTGCCATTGAACGCGGCGCTGATGAAATTGATTTAGTGATCCCCTACAAAGCGCTTATTGGTGGTGATGAGCGCAAAGTTTTAGAGTATGTCAAAGCGTCAAAAGAGGCATGTGGTACTCAAGCGCAGCTTAAAGTCATTATCGAAAGTGGCGAATTAAGCGATGACCTCATTGCAACAGCAACTAAACTAGCAATTGATGGCGGCGCTGATTTCGTTAAAACCAGTACTGGTAAAGTGGCTGTTAATGCAACGCTAGCTGCAACAGACATCATGTTGAACAGCATAAAAGTGAGTGGTAAAAAGGTTGGTTTTAAGGCGGCAGGCGGGGTCAGAACAGTTACCGATGCTGCTGAGTATTTAGACCTAGCTGAATCAATCATGGGTGAAGCGTACTTACAACCCGAGCTATTTCGTTTTGGCGCTTCTGGGTTATTAAAAGATGTGTATGCAACATTAAATGAATCGTGAAAGTGAACAAGAAAAAATAGCGCTCGAGCATGGCGCAGCAAAGTTGTTTTTGCGCTGTTACGAAAAGCAGTTTGGCGTAAGTATGCGTAATATTTGGCATAACACGCCGAGTAAACCAGACGTGAGTTGTTATAAAGGTGATGAACGGCTTGATATTGAAGTCGCACATTTATATGCCAGCGAAACAGAAGCAATGGCGGTGTTAGGTCGGCCGCTGTCTATCTCAATGCAACGAGATCTCGCTGAAATGGCTTTAGCACCGAGTAACGAGCGTCTGCACTGTGCTTTGCATCGCTTGCTGGCACAAAAAGCTAAGAAACACTACGAGTCTACTCAGCCTTGGTTATTAATTCGAAATGCAAGTACTATATGGCATCTTGATGATTTTAAGTCAGTACTTACTCACCTTGATGTGCCTAAGCAGCATCCATTTCAACAAATTTGGTTGTTATGTGATTTTTATCGTGGTGAGTTATTACAAATTTTATAATGGAATGAGATAACAACAATGAAATTTAAACGTTCAGGGACGCAAACACTTCTATCGAGTGTTTTTCCAAGTTTAGCATTAGCAGGTTTAGTGGCTGTATCGCTCACGGCGTGTACTAACCCAAGTACACCAGCAGGTGAAGAGGGTTACGTATTTGAAAAGCCGCGGGTGTTTGGCGAAGGCGGTTATCAGGGCACTATGATTGGCCCAGCTAACTACGGCATGTCACTTTGGCGCAATCAGGTGATTAATATTGATATGCGCCCGAATACGTATACTGAGGCATTTAAAATCTTAGCTAACGATGACTTAAATATTAGTTTTGATTTTCATGCGGTCATTTCAATAGAAAGCGGCTCTGTCAGAGCGGTGGTTGAGCAATACGGTGGTGAAGATTGGTATCCGCGATTTGTCCGTGAAACATTTAGAACTTATGTGCGTGATATAGTGCAGCAATACGATAGTGGTGTGTTAAAAACTAATCGCGAGAAAATAGCAGCAGAAGTAACAGCTCGGTTAAAAGCGTATTTAGAACCAACGCCATTTAAGCTCGCCAATGTCGTAGTGGGAAATATTAACTATCCGGCTATTGTTGCTAATGCTGTTGAGAAAAAGTTGGCTGCACAACAATTACTGTCTGAAAAAGAAACGCAAAAAGAAATTGCACGAAAAGATGCTGAGATACGTGTAGAAGAAGCGAAAGGTATTGCACAGGCGCAAAAAATCATTAATGCCACTTTGACGCCAAATTATCTACAGCATGAAGCTATTAATGCGCAGTTAAAGATGGCTGAGTCACCTAACCATACAACAGTTTATATTCCTGTTGGTAACAATGGTGTACCACTGGTGAAAGGCACAAACTAAGGGGTTAAACAGCCAGTGCTGGCACTGGCTGTTAGTTTGCTTAGTTAAATTTAAACATACTGCCAAAGCTTTCTAAACTTGATTTGTTCGTTTTGGCAATACACCCTGAATCATCAAGAGACTTCTTAGTTGTCTCATCAGCAAGGCCTGTCACTTTCAGCTTTTTTTCTTGCTGATACTCAGTGAGAGCAATCACCGTTGCTTCATCGTACTCTACGTCTTCTATTTCATATTCTTCGTAGTGAGGCTGCCTTTTCAAATAACCCAAACAAACCAAGTTCAGTCGTGACATCGCTAAGTCTGTTTTTTCGTAGTAAGGCATTCTGTGAGTTGGAACACTAACCGATGCAACTGGCGCTTTAGCGGGTGCTGCTGCGGTTACTTTTAGTGGTGCAGGGGCTGTATGGCCTGCTGCAATGGTGTTATCGCTATTATAGCGATAATAAGTTGTTGGTACTTTTGATTCTAAAAACTCAACAGCTTTTACGATCACTTCGCGCAATGCTTTTTCTTTTGGTGTGTTTGACCAGCTACTTAAGTTACCACCAACGAGTGCGCCACCAAAATTGGTAGCAGCAGATGTAAAGTCAAAATCTTTACTGCCACCCTCAACACTGGTAGCGGCTAAAATACGTGAAGTACGCGTATCGATTAAGCGTAAATCTATCGCCATGTGCGAACTTGAAAAACCCGCCGATACCGAGCTAAATACATCGCCGATAAAGCCACCACTGCCGACACGAGTGCCTGAGTTGTCATCATCAAACTCTGTAACTGCGGCAACCACAACAATTTCGGCTCCCTCTATTTCACCATACGCAGCTCCTGATGCTGCACTCACACGGCCTGACACAGCAAGATCTTGTTCTGATAATACGGCATCAAGTGCTTGTCGCTCTAAAACAATAAAGCGATTGGTGCTAACTAATGCCGTTGTGAGTTGATCGGCCATACCTTCACCAATTTCTTTACGCCACCAACGTGAATCGTTTGATTTATCAGTAAAGCGGGCAACAGCGATCCGAGCTTTTGGGCCATTGTACTGCTGCTGTGCAACTTCGTTTATATCTGGGCTATTGTTATTGCTGGTGGTTGTCGAAGTACTCTGGCATGCAGTCAGTGCTGCAGCAAGTAACGTAATCGAAATTGCTTTGTGTGTTTTGGTGAGCATATGACTTTCCTTAACTTATATCTCATGCAGTAAATAACACCGCACTATGGGCTTTGTTGTTATTGACGTTTGTATGGATAAGCTATAAAAATCAGTGTTTTATTAATAGCACTCAGGCGAAAACTTTATTCACTGACGCGAAATTCGGCATGTTTTTGATATTTTTCTCGATACTGTTTTGGTGATAAGCCAACATAGCTCTTAAAGCTTCGGGCAAAATAGCTTTGTGAACTAAAACCTGCTTGCTCCGCTACTTGACCAATTGCTAACGCGCTATCGATTAGCTGTTTTTTTGCAAACTCTAAGCGAGTATTACGCAAATAATCAGAAGGCGTTTGTGAGTACAAGGCTTTCATTTTTAGTTGCAGAGCTCGAGAGCTTAAACATAACGCAGAGGCTAGTTGCTCAACCGAGAAGCTTTCATCTTGGTAATGCGCTTGTACTATCTGCTTAAGCTTTTCTGTAAAAGAGTAATCTTTATTTTGTACTGTTACTGCCGCTGTATCGCTATTCAGAGGAGCTGCCAGTTGTGCTGTTAGGTGTTGGTTTAAAATTTGTCTCAGATTAAGCAGTCCTTTTACTCTGCTTACTAGTAGAGTCGGTTCAAAAGGTTTACTTAAAAAGTCATCAGCTAATAAATCAAGCCCTTTTAAGCGGCTGTGGGTATCTGCTTTAGCTGAAAGTAATAATACCGGAATGTGGCTGGTGGCCGGGTTTGCTCGAAGAGCTGCTAATAATTGATAGCCATCCATATTCGGCATCATCACATCACTGATAATGAGGTCGGGCAGGTCTGACTGACAAAGGTCGAGAGCTTGCTGGCCATCAGCAGCACAGATACAGTTAAACTCGTTATTAAATAAAGAAAGGAGTAGCTCTGCCATTTCCTCATTATCCTCAACAATCAGCAATGTCTGTTGTGAGGTAAGAACTTGCGTAGCACTATTAATGTGCTTATCAGCACTTTCAACCACAGGTAATGACACAGTAAAGCAGCTACCTTCAGCGATGTTACTGCTTACACTGATAGAGCCACCATACTTTTCAACGAGTTGTTTTACTAAGCTCAGGCCAATACCACTTCCTGGTTCTGACGATGTTAAGCGAGTAAAGCGCTGAAAAATAGACTGCTGATGCTCACTGGCAATACCCACACCGGTATCATTAATTTTAAACTGTAACGCTTGTTGCACTTCACTAAGGTGAATATCGACAGTGCCACCTGAAGGGGTGTACTTAAGTGCATTGCTTATCAGGTTACTGAAAATCGAGTGGGCATGTTCAGGAGCAAGGTTAATCTTAAGTGCTGTAGTGGTGGTGTCAGTGAAGCTAAATTGCAGCTGTTTTTGCTCATACAGAGGTCTGAAATCCGCCACTAAATCTGTTAAAAATGGCGTAATAGAATAGGGGCTGACAGTGTAAATTGCCGTGCTTGGACGTTGACTCAGTTGTAAAAGTTGATTGATGAGCTCTAGTAAGCGCTGGCAGTTACGTTTGATACTGGCTAGTTGCGTTTGAGCTTGAGAGTCTGCATTGCTTCGCTGTAACTGACTTACCGGAGCGAGTATTAAGCTAAGTGGTGTTTTGAGTTCGTGGCTGATGTTATCTAAAAACTGATCTTTTAGTTTGTTTAACTCAATTTCGGTTTGCTTCTCTTGCTCTGCTAGTTTGCGCTTGTACAAGGCATTTAACACAAGCCAAGTCAGTGCTAAAGCAAACGTAAAGTAAATGCCGTAGGCTAATTTAGTTTGCCACCAAGGAGGCACAACAGTAAGCTCTAATAGCTGTGTACTGTCACTCCATTGGCCATATTGATCTTTTGCTTTTAGCAATAACTGGTAGTTACCAGCAGGCAATTGCGGATAGTTAATTTGCCTAAGGGATGCATCGGTATATAAAAATTGCTCATCAAAGCCAGCTAGCTTGTAGCCATATTGATAATGCTTTGGAGTCGCACCATTTTTTAATGCACTAAATTTAAAGCCGATAACCCCAGCAGATTGTGCAAACGAGAATGTCTGAGTTGCACTAGCAAGGGTATTGGTTTGCTTATCAAAATGATTACTTTTAATTGCTCGGTTATTAAGTAATAACTCAGTTAACACTGGAGTAGGGGGAGTGTGCGATAAAGTTAGTTGCTCAGGGTAAAAATGATTGTAGCCATTAATACCACCAAAAAATAACTCGCCATCGTCAGCTTGAAAGCTCGCACCCAGTATAAATGACTGGTGTTGAATACCATCTTCAGGCAAAAACTGCTGAATTTGCTGTGTGCTGGGGTTATAGCGAGTGAGTCCGCCATTGGTTGCAAGCCAAAGCGTGCCTTGTTTATCGGCAAGAATGTCAAAAACGTTGTCATTAGCTAATCCTTGCTGCTCAGTTATGTGTTTCACTGTGAGGGTATGTTTATTGACCTGATTCAAGCCCTGCATAGTGCCAACCCAAATGCTGTCTTCACTGAGTAATAAAGAGGTAACCATATTGTGGCTAAGCCCTGTCTCGCCTGAATCTTGCTCATCTAATAAACTAAATTGCTCTGTTGAGATATCGAGTTTATTGAGTCCTGCTCGGGTACCAATCCATAGTGCGTGCTCTTCATTATCATAAGCCAAAGTAAATACGGTGTTGTTGGCAAGGCTATTTTGCGCATCATTGTGCTTATAGTGAGTCACCTTAGCAGAGGTTGGTTCAAAGCGAGTTAAGCCTTGGTTACTACCTAGCCAAAGTGCACCTGTTTTGTCGCTGGTAATTGCGTAAACACGATCACTGGCTAGCTGGTGGCTTTGCATGGTGAAAGTTGTAAACTCATCAAGGCTGTCTTGATACTTAATTAAACCACCACCGTAAGTACCAATCCACAACTGTTGGTTAGCATCTTCGTGTAGGGCAAATATATTGTTATTAGGTAGGGCGTTTTTAAAGTGTTGATAACCAGACGTTGTTTTGCGGTTGAGTCCATCACGGGTGCCAACCCATACCTCACCATTGGCTCTCTTAACGATTGAACGAACAAAGTTATGACTTAACGAATTTGCTTGAGAGGTTTTTAATTGATGAGAGAACTGTTGCTGCTTAGGATCATAGCGGTGCACACCATAGCCATCTGTGCCCAGCCAAATAACACCTTGCGAGTCTTGAAAAAGAGAAAGCAGATAGTCGCTGCTTAAGCCGTTGGGGTTTTGTTTGTCATGGCGATATTGAGTGAATTGCTCTTGTAAGTCAGCACCTGCAGGTAAAAGGTATAGACCTTGTCCATAGCTTGTAAGCCAAAGGTTTTGCTGTTGATCAACGAGGCTGTCTGTTACCCAGGTTCCATTAAACTGTTCGATTTTTTCACTACTTTGCGTAGCTAAATTTAATATATAAAGACCTTGTTTAGCGCCAATAAGCAGCTTTTCGTCATTAAGCAACTTGAGATGCCAGAGCGGCACGGCGATCTGAGCATGCTGAGTAAATTGCTCAGTAATTGGGTCAAATGAAATAAGCCCTTTATCTGTGGCAAGCCAAATTAGTTCATCGGTAATAACAATGTCTCGAACCAATGGCTGCGCTGATTTATAGTGAAAGTGTGTAAAACTATTATTTGATACATCAAAACGGGTTAATTTACCGTGTTCGTGACCTAGCCAAAGAATATCATCTTTAGCTAACGCCATAGACCAAATTTTATCTTCACTTAGGCTTCCGTTATAGCGCGTAGAAAACACATCAAACAGACCGGTTTTAGGGTTGAGTCTATTAAGCCCTTTGCTTGCAGTCGAAAACCATAGCTGGTTTTTACTATCTTTAACACAGCCGGTGATCCAGTTCCCTGAAATGCTTTTATGATCGCTGTTAGCTTTAAAACGCTTAAATTCATAACCATCAAAGCGATTTAAGCCACCTTGTGTAGCAAACCATAAAAAGCCTTGCTGGTCGGTGATGCTGCAAGTGATTGAATTTTGACTCAGGCCTTGCTGACTATTAAAAGTGCCTAGGTGTAAAGAACGTGCACTAGCCTGATTAGCCATCAACAAAGTGAGGCATAACAATACAATATTAAAAGGGGATTTTAATAGCAGCACACTGATCCATGTTGTTTTATGTTCCTGTAATGGGTTTATGATAAACTGCTTTTTAATCAATGTTAATATTGATTTTTAAACGAACTGATGAGATTTTAACTAATGGGTATCTTTTACTCTTGTGTTAATGAATTGCGTAAGTATAATAGGCATCCACTTTGCAGGGGCGTAGTTCCAATTGGTAGAACAGCGGTCTCCAAAACCGACGGTTGGGAGTTCGAATCTCTCCGCCCCTGCCACTTTTTACACAATGTGTGCTAAGTCTGAAATTAAAAATCGGTTTAAACAAGTCAGTTTTTAAGTTTAGATTTTAATGGATTAACCCTGCCAGAGCGCAGGGTTGTTGTGTCTGTAGTTAAGGTAAAAATATTATGAGCACGAATGTAGAAACACCATCAAGTGCGATGGATTCAGTAAAGTGGATTGTAGCAATTGCGCTACTAGCAGGCGCAGTCGTTGGTAACCACATGTATGCAGACCAATCTGTATTATTACGTGCTATTGGTGTAGTGGTTGCTGTTGCAGCTGGTTTAGGCATTGCCTCACTAACTGAAAAAGGTCGTACTTTTCTTGCATTTGCAAAAGAAGCACGTATCGAAGTACGTAAAGTTGTGTGGCCAACTCGCCAAGAAACAACACATACGACATTAATTGTAATGGTTGCAACTGTGATTATGGCGCTTATCCTTTGGGGATTAGATGGCATTTTATTCCGCGCAGTAGGCTTTTTAACTGGATTGGAGATCTAATCCCATGTCGGATGAGAAGAACGAAAAGAAACTACGTTGGTACGTAGTACAAGCTTTCTCTGGTTACGAGAAGCGTGTAGCACAAACTATTCTTGAGCACATCAAGATTGAAGGTTTGGAAGATAGTTTTGGTGAAGTATTAGTACCAACTGAAGAAGTTGTTGAGATGCGCGCTGGCCAAAAGCGTAAATCTGAGCGTAAATTCTTCCCAGGTTACGTACTAGTTCAAATGGACATGAACGATGCAAGCTGGCACTTAGTGAACAGCACTGCACGTGTTATGGGTTTCATTGGTGGTACGTCTGATCGTCCAGCACCAATTAGCCAAAAAGAAGCTGACCGCATCTTAAACCGTCTTCAAGAAAACTCTGAAGCACCTAAGCCAGCTACATTATTCGAGCCAGGCGAAGTTGTTCGTGTTATCGATGGTCCATTTGCTGACTTCAGCGGTGTTGTTGAAGAGGTTGATTACGAGAAGAGCCGCGTGAAAGTGTCTGTTCTTATCTTCGGTCGTTCGACACCTGTTGACCTTGAATTTGGTCAAGTTGAGCAAGACAAGTAAGTAAAAAAATTAAAGCTGCCAAAATCGTTTAATATTTTGGCAATACGCTTGAAAAAGGCCGCTGATTAACTTATAATCAGCGGCCTTTTTGTGTTAGGGCAAGTTACAACTTGTTTTATCACTAAAAAGTGAGAACCAATTTTTAAACTGGGAAGCCGTTAGAGTACGCGTCCTCGCGCGCACAAGGCTATGACCCACCAAATGAGGTATTTATTATGGCTAAAAAAGTTGAAGCTATTATCAAGCTACAAGTTGCCGCTGGTATGGCTAACCCTAGTCCTCCAGTAGGTCCAGCACTAGGTCAACACGGTGTAAACATCATGGAATTCTGTAAAGCGTTCAACGCACGTACAGAATCTATCGAAAAAGGCGCTCCAGTTCCTGTAGTGATCTCTGTTTACGGTGACCGTTCTTTCACGTTCGACATGAAAACTCCACCGGCTGCTTACTTACTTAAGAAAGCTGCAGGCATCAAATCAGGTTCTGGCCGTCCTAACACTGAAAAAGTGGGTACAGTAACTCGTGCTCAACTTGAAGAAATCGTTGAGACAAAACGACCTGACCTTACAGCGGCTGATATGGACGCTGCAGTTCGCACTATCGCAGGTTCTGCGCGTGCGATGGGCTTGAACGTAGAGGACTAAGATAATGGCAAAATTAACTAAACGTATGCGTACAATCCGCGAAAAAGTGGATGTAACTAAAGATTACGAAATCAACGAAGCAGTTGCTCTTTTAAAAGAGTTAGCGACAGCTAAATTCGTAGAAAGTGTTGACGTTGCTGTTAACCTTGGTATCGATGCTCGTAAATCTGACCAAAACGTTCGTGGTGCAACTGTACTACCTAACGGTACTGGTCGTGAAGTTCGTGTTGCTGTATTCACACAAGGCGCTAACGCAGATGCTGCGAAAGAAGCTGGTGCTGAATTAGTGGGCATGGAAGATCTTGCTGAACAAGTTAAGAAAGGCGAGATGAACTTTGACGTTGTTGTTGCATCTCCAGACGCTATGCGTGTTGTTGGTCAACTAGGTCAAATCTTAGGTCCACGTGGTCTAATGCCAAACCCTAAAACTGGTACTGTAACTCCTAACGTTGCAGAAGCAGTTAAAAACGCGAAAGCAGGTCAAGTTCGTTACCGTAACGACAAGAACGGTATCATCCATACTACTATCGGTAAGGTTGATTTCACTGCTGAGCAACTTCAACAAAACCTTGAAGCTCTTATTGTTGCGCTTAAGAAGGCTAAACCTTCTCAAGCAAAAGGTACTTACGTGAAGAAAGTAACTATCTCTACAACAATGGGCGCAGGTGTTGCTGTTGACCAAAACTCTCTAAGCACAGTTGTTGCTTAATTAAGAGTTTACATGGCGCGAAATTTGAACTATAATTTTGCGCCATTTTGTTGAGAAAGTTAATTTCGAAACAAGTAAAGAATTCGGGTTGAAGTCCATAATTTCGTAATGCCTTCGGGTAAAAACGATAAATTGGGCTTCCGTCCAAGACCGTAGGCGGCTTCAGCCTTAATATTTTACCTACGTAGACGGTGTGAATCCCCAGATAGATTTTTCCTAATCTTCTGGCTCTCGCCGTAAAAAGCATCTCCATTTTTGATGGGGAAGAGTAGAACAGGGAAGCCAATTTCGGCAACCCATTAAACCAGGAGTAACACCCATGGCTTTAAATCTTCAAGGCAAAAAAGCAATTGTTGCTGAAGTCAACGAAGCAGCCACTGGTGCTCTTTCTGCAGTTGTTGCAGATTCTCGTGGTGTAACAGTTGGTGCTATCACTGCCCTTCGTAAAGAAGCTCGTGAAGCTGGTGTATGGATGAAAGTTGTTCGTAACACTTTAGCTAAACGTGCTGTTGAAGGTACAGATTTTGAGTGCCTTTCTGACTCACTTGTAGGTCCAAGCTTAATCGCTTTCTCTTCAGAGCACCCAGGTGCTGCTGCGCGTATCTTCAAAGATTTCGCGAAGAAGAACGAGAAATTCGAAGTTAAGACGGCTGCATTTGAAGGTAACGTAGTAGACGCAGCTATGCTAGCAACTCTACCTACTTACGACGAAGCTGTTGCACGCTTAATGAGCGCTATGAAAGAAGCGTCTGCAGGTAAATTGTGTAAAACAATTGAAGCAGTACGTGTACAGAAAGAAGAGCAAGCTGCTTAATTTTAAGCTGTTTTTTTGTTCACTTTCGGTGTAATATTTTTTTTGGGCTATATTTAGTCCGTAATAATTAGGAAATTTGTAATGTCTGTAACTAAAGACCAAATCCTTGATGCTATTGCTGAAATGTCAGTAATGGACGTTGTTGCTCTAGTTGAAGCAATGGAAGAAAAATTCGGCGTAACTGCAGCTGCTGCTGTTGTTGCTGGTCCTGCTGCTGAAGCAGCTGAAGAAAAGACTGAGTTCGACGTAATCCTTACTGGCGCTGGCGCTAACAAGGTTGCAGCTATCAAAGCTGTACGTGGTGCTACTGGTCTTGGCCTTAAAGAAGCTAAAGCACTTGTTGAAGCTGCTCCTGCACCTATCAAAGAAGGTGTATCTAAAGAAGAAGCTGAAGCACTTGCAAAAGACCTTACTGAAGCTGGTGCTGAAGTTGAGGTTAAGTAATCTAGCTTACGCTAGGTTCGCTGCCTGAGTAATCAGGCAAGGGCTGGTGATTATTTAATCACCGGCCTTTTTGCGCTATAGAGCGATGCAATCCTGTAACGCAAATAAAATCTAATTTTCTCTTTACTTTCAAGTTGTTACCTAGTTTGGTGTTGAAAGTGTCAGAGCAAAATAGAACAACAATTTAATGTTGTACATCTTGGCTTAGATGCCAGTTAAGTCTGTTCTTACAAGAACAGGTCGGGTCAAAGATCAGCAAGCTGAGGAACCCCATGGCTTACTCTTATTCTGAAAAGAAACGTATCCGTAAGGATTTTGGTAAACGTCCACAAGTTTTGGATATACCTTTCTTACTGTCGACGCAGTTAGAATCGTTTAAAAAATTCTTAGTCCCTGACGCTGATGGCGATCACGGTTTGGAAGCTGCTTTCCGTTCTGTGTTTCCTATCAAAAGCTACTCGGGAAATTCTGAGCTTCAATACGTAAGTTATCGTATTGGTGAGCCAGTATTCGATGTAAAAGAATGTCAAATTCGCGGTGTGACTTATTCTGCTCCACTTCGCGTAAAATTGCGTCTTGTGGTGATGGACAAAGAAGCACCAGGCACAGTTAAAGACATTAAAGAGCAAGAAGTTTACATGGGCGAAATTCCGCTCATGACTGATACCGGTACCTTTGTTATCAATGGTACAGAGCGTGTTATCGTTTCTCAGCTACACCGTAGCCCTGGTGTATTCTTTGATAACGACCGCGGTAAAACTCACTCGTCAGGTAAAGTACTTTATAACGCGCGTGTAATTCCTTACCGTGGTTCATGGTTAGACTTCGAGTTTGATGCAAAAGATAACCTTTATGTACGTATTGACCGTCGTCGTAAATTACCGGCGTCAATCATCCTACGTGCACTTGAGTACTCAACGGATGAAATCCTAGAGATATTCTTCGATACAACTGCGTTTGAAGTTGCTGACGGTAAAGTTCTTATGGAACTTGTTCCTTCACGCTTACGTGGTGAAACTGCCGCTTTTGATATCAAAGGCGAAGACGGTGAAGTCCTTGTTGAAGCGGGTCGTCGTATTACTGCGCGTCACATCAAGAACATCGAGAAAAAAGGTATTAACCAATTAGAAGTACCGCATGAGTACATCATTGGTCGTGTTGTAGCTAGAAACTATGTTGATGAGTCAACTGGTGAGATCATCGCAAACGCGAATGACGAGCTATCACTTGAGCTAATGGCTGAATTGGTTAAAGCAGGTCACACTAAGATTGATACACTATATATCAACGAAGTGGACAGCGGCGCCTACATGTCAGATACATTACGTATCGACACAACAAGCAACCGTTTAGAAGCATTAGTAGAAATTTATCGCATGATGCGCCCAGGCGAGCCACCGACGAAAGACGCGGCTGAAGCCTTATTTGATAACTTGTTCTTCTCTGACGAGCGTTACGATTTATCAACAGTTGGTCGTATGAAGTTCAATAGCCGTGTAGGTTATGACTCAGATACTGGCCCTGGCACATTATCGAAAGAAGACATCGTAGCTGTTATGAAAGTGCTTATCGCTATTCGTAACGGTGTTGGCGATGTTGATGATATCGATCACTTAGGCAACCGTCGTATCCGTAGTGTTGGCGAAATGGCTGAGAACCAATTCCGCGTTGGTCTAGTACGTGTTGAGCGTGCTGTACGTGAGCGTTTAAGCTTAGGTGACCTTGACGCTGTAATGCCACAAGATCTTATTAACGCTAAGCCTATTTCGGCTGCGGTTAAAGAGTTCTTTGGTTCATCTCAGTTATCACAGTTCATGGACCAAAATAACCCGCTTTCAGAAGTAACGCACAAGCGTCGTATTTCTGCATTAGGCCCGGGTGGTTTAACACGTGAACGCGCTGGCTTCGAGGTTCGAGACGTTCACGTAACTCACTATGGTCGTGTGTGTCCAATCGAAACGCCTGAGGGTCCAAACATCGGTCTAATTAACTCATTGTCTACGTACGCACGTACGAATGACTATGGTTTCTTAGAAACACCTTACCGTAAAGTGGTAAACGGTGTAGTTACTGATGAAGTAGATTACTTATCAGCCATTGAAGAAGGTCAGTTTGTTATCGCTCAGGCGAACTCAAACTTGAACGAAAACAATGAGTTTGTTGATGAACTAATTCCATGTCGTCACAAAGGTGAATCAACCTTTATGGGCAAAATGGACCAGCAATATATGGACGTATCACCACAACAGGTGATCTCTGTAGCGGCAGCACTTATCCCGTTCCTAGAACACGATGATGCTAACCGTGCATTGATGGGTTCAAACATGCAACGTCAAGCCGTACCAACACTTATCGCGGACAAACCGCTGGTAGGTACAGGTATCGAGCTTACACTAGCGAAAGATTCTGGTGTAACTATCGTTGCTAAGCGTGGTGGTGAAGTAATGTATGCGGATGCAAGCCGCATCGTTGTAAATGTACATGAAGATGAGCGTATTCCAGGTGAAGCGGGCATCGATATTTACAACCTTACTAAATACACTCGCTCAAACCAAAATACATGTATTAACCAAAAACCAACTTGTATGGTTGGTGAGCCGGTAACACGTGGTGACGTATTAGCAGATGGTCCTTCGACTGACTTAGGTGACTTAGCACTTGGTCAAAACCTTCGCGTGGCATTCATGCCATGGAACGGTTATAACTTCGAGGATTCAATCCTATTATCAGAGCGTGTAGTTCAAGAAGATCGTCTAACGACTATCCACATTCAAGAACTACAATGTATCGCACGTGATACTAAATTAGGTCCTGAAGAGATCACAGCAGATATCCCTAACGTAGGTGAGTCTGCACTAGGCAAGCTTGATGAATCAGGCGTTGTTTATATCGGTGCTGAAGTTAAAGGCGGCGATATCCTAGTAGGTAAGGTGACTCCGAAAGGCGAAACGCAATTAACACCAGAAGAAAAGCTACTACGTGCTATCTTCGGTGAGAAAGCGTCAGACGTTAAAGACAGCTCTTTACGCGTACCAAACTCTGTAACTGGTACTGTAATCGACGTACAAGTTTTCACCCGTGATGGTGTTGAAAAAGATAAGCGTGCGTTAGAAGTTGAAGACATGCAGCTTCGCGAAGCGAAGAAAGACTTCAACGAGGAGTTCCGTATCTTAGAAGCAGGTGTATTAGACCGTGCTCGTAAGTTACTTGTTGACGCAGGTCTGAACGCAGATTCAATTGCATCACTAAATGCTGAAAAGCTGCTTACTCAAAGCCTTGCTGAAGAAGATAAGCAAGCTGAACTTGAGCAACTAGCTGCCCAGTACGATGAGCTTAAAGCTGAATACGATAAGAAGTTTGAAAACAAACGTCGTAAGATCACTCAAGGTGATGACTTAGCACCAGGCGTACTTAAGATTGTTAAAGTATACCTAGCTGTTAAACGTCGTATCCAACCGGGTGATAAGATGGCGGGTCGTCACGGTAACAAAGGTGTTATCTCGACTATCGTACCAGTAGAAGATATGCCATACGATGACAAAGGTCGTACGGTAGACATCGTTCTGAACCCGCTAGGTGTACCATCACGTATGAACATCGGTCAGATCCTAGAAACACACATGGGTCTTGCTGCACGTGGTGTGGGTGAGCGCTTAGAAGAAATGATGAAAGAGCAGCGTGAACTGCACGAAATCCGTAGCTTTGTTAAGAAAGTTTACGAATTAGGTGATTGTCGTCAGAAAGTTGATATCGACTCGTTCTCTGATGATGAAGTTCGTCGCTTAGCTGATAACTTGAAAGGTGGTTTACCGATCGCAACTCCAGCCTTTGATGGTGCTCGTGAAAGCGAAATCAAAGACTTACTAGAGCTTGGTGGTTATCCAAGAAGCGGTCAAGTTACACTTTATGATGGCCGTACTGGCGATCAGTTCGAACGTCAAGTAACTGTTGGTTACATGTACATGCTGAAACTTAACCACTTGGTTGATGACAAGATGCACGCACGTTCAACTGGTTCTTACAGCCTTGTTACTCAGCAGCCGCTGGGTGGTAAAGCTCAGTTCGGTGGCCAGCGTTTCGGTGAGATGGAGGTGTGGGCACTAGAAGCTTACGGTGCTGCATATACTCTACAAGAAATGCTAACAGTGAAATCGGATGACGTGAACGGTCGTACTAAGATGTATAAGAACATCGTAGATGGTAACCATAAGATGGAACCAGGTATGCCAGAATCGTTCAACGTATTGTTGAAAGAAATCCGCTCACTGGGTATCAACATCGAGTTGGAAGAAAATTAAGCCATTTAGGTGCGGCGTAAGCCGCACCTGTTAGGCCGAATAGAATGTAGGGGCGATTGGTTCGCCCTCAAGATTAACCTCCGACAGGAGAGCTAAGGTGAAAGACTTACTTAAGTTTCTGAAGCAACAAAATAAGACCGAAGAATTCGATGCAATTCGCATTGGTCTTGCTTCGCCAGATATGGTTCGTTCATGGTCATACGGTGAAGTAAAGAAACCTGAGACAATCAACTACCGTACTTTCAAGCCTGAGCGCGACGGCTTATTCTGTGCCCGTATTTTCGGCCCAGTGAAAGATTATGAGTGTTTATGTGGTAAATATAAGCGCCTTAAGCACCGTGGTGTTATTTGTGAAAAGTGTGGCGTTGAAGTAACGCTTACTAAAGTGCGTCGTGACCGTATGGGTCACATTGAGCTTGCGAGCCCAGTTGCGCACATTTGGTTCTTAAAATCATTACCGTCACGTATCGGCTTAATGCTAGACATGACACTTCGTGACATCGAGCGCGTACTTTACTTCGAATCATTCGTAGTAACTGAGCCTGGTATGACAACGCTTGAGCGTGGTCAGCTTTTAGGTGAAGAAGAGTACCTAGATGCACTAGAAGAGCACGGTGATGAGTTTGAAGCGAAGATGGGTGCAGAAGCAGTATTAGACTTGCTTCGTGAACTTGATCTTGGCCAATTAATTGCTGAAATGCGTGAAGAGTTACCTACAATTAACTCTGAAACTAAGCGTAAGAAGATCACTAAACGTCTTAAATTAATGGAATCTTTCCACCAATCAGGTAACAACCCTGAGTGGATGATCATGACAGTACTTCCAGTACTTCCGCCTGATCTACGTCCATTAGTACCACTAGACGGTGGTCGTTTTGCGACTTCTGATCTGAATGACCTTTACCGTCGTGTTATTAACCGTAATAACCGTCTTAAGCGTCTATTAGATCTAGCAGCACCAGACATTATCGTACGCAACGAAAAACGTATGTTACAAGAAGCGGTAGATGCGCTACTTGATAACGGTCGTCGCGGTCGTGCGATCACAGGTTCTAACAAACGTCCTCTTAAATCGCTTGCTGATATGATCAAAGGTAAGCAAGGTCGTTTCCGTCAGAACTTACTTGGTAAACGTGTAGATTACTCTGGCCGTTCTGTAATCACAGTAGGTCCTACGCTTAAACTACACCAGTGTGGTCTTCCTAAGAAGATGGCACTTGAGCTATTCAAACCATTTATCTACGGCAAACTAGAGCGTCGCGGCATGGCTACGACTATCAAAGCAGCTAAGAAGATGGTTGAGCGTGAAGTGGCAGAAGTATGGGATGTATTAGACGAAGTAATTCGTGAACATCCAGTATTACTTAACCGTGCACCAACACTTCACCGTTTGGGTATCCAAGCGTTCGAACCTGTGCTTATCGAAGGTAAAGCGATCCATTTACACCCATTAGTTTGTGCGGCGTACAACGCTGACTTCGATGGTGACCAAATGGCGGTACACGTACCGTTAACGCTTGAAGCACAGTTAGAAGCACGTGCTCTAATGATGTCTACAAACAACATCCTATCTCCAGCGAATGGTGAGCCAATCATCGTTCCTTCACAGGACGTTGTATTAGGTCTTTACTACATGACTCGTGATCGCATCAATGCGAAAGGCGAAGGTACTGTATTTAAAGATCCTAAAGAAGCTGAAAAAGCATACCGCAGTGGTAATGCTGAGCTACATGCGCGCGTAAAAGTACGTATTAGCGAAACAGTTAACAATGAAGAAGGTGAAGCAGTTGAGCAAGTATCTATTGTTGAAACAACAGTAGGTCGTGCAATTCTTTCACTAATCCTACCTAAAGGCATGCCGTTTGAGTTAATCAACCAAGCCCTAGGTAAGAAACAAATTTCTGGCTTATTAAACGAGTGTTACCGTCGTCTAGGTCTTAAAGATACCGTTATCTTTGCTGACCAAGTAATGTACACAGGTTTCCACTACGCAATGAAGTCAGGTGTTTCAATCGGTATCGATGACTTAGTGATCCCACCGGTTAAAGCAGAAATCATTGAATCAGCGGAAGCTGAAGTAACTGAAATCAACCAACAATTCCAATCAGGTCTTGTAACGGCTGGTGAAAAGTACAACAAAGTTATCGATATCTGGTCACGTGTAAATGAAAACTTATCACGTGAGATGATGGCTAACTTATCAAAAGACACTGTAATCAACGCTAAAGGCGAAGAAGAAGAGCAATCTTCATTTAACTCAGTGTTTATGATGGCAGACTCAGGTGCACGTGGTAGCGCCGCTCAGATCCGTCAGTTAGCGGGTATGCGTGGTCTAATGGCACGTCCAGATGGTTCAATCATCGAGACACCAATCACGGCGAACTTCCGTGAAGGTCTAAACGTACTACAGTACTTCATCTCAACGCACGGTGCGCGTAAAGGTCTTGCCGATACAGCACTTAAAACAGCAAACTCGGGTTACTTAACGCGTCGTCTAGTAGACGTTGCACAAGACTTAGTAATCAACGAAGACGACTGTGGCACAGAAGATGGCTTAACAATGAAACCGCTTATCGAAGGTGGTGACGTTGTAGAAGCACTTCGTGAGCGTGTACTAGGTCGTGTTGTTGCTGAAGATGTATTAATTCCAAATACTAACGAAGTACTTGTTAAGCGTAACATCATGCTTGACGAAAAACTGTGTGACCTTTTAGAAGAGCACTCAGTGGATGAAGTACGCGTTCGTTCAGTAATCACTTGTGATAATGACTTTGGTGTATGTGCTAAGTGTTACGGTCGTGACCTTGCGCGTGGCCACATCATCAATCCAGGTGAGTCAGTAGGTGTTATCGCGGCACAATCAATCGGTGAGCCGGGTACACAGCTTACGATGCGTACCTTCCACATCGGTGGTGCGGCATCTCGAGCGTCTGCTGAAAACAGTGTACAAGTTAAAACTAACGGTACATTGAAGTTACACAATGCGAAGTACGTATTAAACACAGACGGTAAGATTGTTATCACGTCTCGTTCAACAGAGATCACTATCATCGATAGCTTTGGTCGTGAGAAAGAGCGTTATAAAGTACCTTACGGTGCGGTGTTAGCAGTACAAGATAATGCAGAAGTTCAAGGTAACGACATCGTTGCTACTTGGGACCCGCATAGTCACCCAATCGTTCTTGAGCACAAGTCAAAAATCTCGTTCAGCGACATTGATGACTCAAATACCGAAGCACAAACAGACGAGTTAACTGGTTTAACACGTGTGGTTGTTAAAGACTTAGGTAAAGCGAATGCGAAAGAACCTAAACTAATCATCGAAAGCGATGAGCGTGGTCTGCAAGAAACACGTCTTCCTTCATTCACAACGATTGAAGTAACAGACGGCGCAACTGCAAACCCAGGTGACGTACTTGCACGTATTCCGCAAGAAGGTTCGAAGACTCGTGATATCACGGGTGGTCTACCTCGCGTAGCTGACTTATTCGAAGCACGTAAGCCGAAAGATCCTGCAATCCTTGCAGAAATCACAGGTACTATCAGCTTCGGTAAAGAAACAAAAGGTAAGAAGCGTCTTGTAATCACTCCAGCTGAGGGTGACGCATACGAAGAGATGATCCCTAAATGGCGTCAACTTAACGTGTTCGAAGGTGAGCAAGTGTCTAAAGGTGAGGTTATCGCCGATGGTCCTGAGTCACCACATGACATCTTACGCCTACGTGGTGTAACTCATGTAGCTAACTACATCGTTAACGAAGTGCAAGAGGTTTACCGCTTGCAAGGCGTTAAGATCAATGACAAGCACATTGAGACAATTATTCGTCAGATGCTACGTAAATGTATCATCCTTGACGGCGGTGACACTGAGTTCTTAGCCGGTGAACAAGTTGAAGTAGCACGCGTTAATATTTCTAACCGTGAACTTGAGAAACAAGGCAAGATCCCAGCGAAGTTTGAAATCCAGTTAATGGGTATCACTAAAGCGTCACTTGCAACAGAATCTTTCATTTCTGCAGCATCGTTCCAGGAGACAACTCGTGTCCTAACTGAAGCCGCTGTAAATGGTAAGAGCGATGAGCTTCGTGGTCTGAAAGAAAACGTAATCGTGGGTCGTCTGATCCCAGCTGGTACAGGCTTTGCGTATCACCAAGACCGTTTAAACCGTCGCAAGCAAGGTGAAATCGTTGAAGAGCAAACAGTAAGCGCTGAAGAGGCAACTCAAGCACTAACTGACGCACTAAACGCAGATATCTCTGGAAACCAATAATCTCAACTTAATCAATAGATTAAGAAATCGTAAGGCAGTTATCTTCTGCCTTACGATGAGTTAAGGTTGACAGGTTAAACTTTGCTCATTAAAATTCCGCCACCCATTTGCCTGCACGTTTTGTAACGAGCATGTAAACAGGGCGGATTTTTTATTTTTTCAGTAGTAATTTTAATTTCAGGAGCTATTTAAATGGCAACTATTAACCAGCTAGTGCGTAAGCCACGTCGTAGCAAAGTTACTAAAAGTAACTCAGCTGCACTTAAAGCTTGTCCGCAAAAGCGTGGTGTATGTACTCGTGTATATACAACTACACCTAAGAAACCAAACTCTGCATTACGTAAAGTAGCGCGTGTTCGTTTAACTAACGGTTTCGAAGTAACATCTTACATTGGTGGTGAAGGCCACAACTTACAAGAGCACAGTGTAATCCTAATCCGTGGTGGTCGTGTTAAAGACTTACCAGGTGTGCGTTTCCACACTGTACGTGGTGCACTTGACTGTGCAGGCGTTAGCGACCGTCGTCAAGCTCGTTCTAAATACGGTGCTAAACGCCCTAAGGGCTAATGGTTCTCCGTTAGTAAGGCCAAGCACTAAATTTTTAAATTAATTGTTTTGGGTATTGACTCTAAAAGAGCAAACCTGAAGATACCGGAGATACAAAATGCCTAGAAGACGCGTAATAGGTCAACGTAAAATTCTTCCAGATCCTAAGTTCGGATCGGAACTTCTTGCTAAATTCGTTAACGTAGTAATGTTAGACGGCAAGAAATCTACTGCTGAAAAAATCGTTTATGGTGCGTTAGACGTGGCTGCTGAGAAATCAGGCAAGTCGCACCTTGAAATCTTTGAAGCTGCACTTGAAAACGTTCGCCCACAGGTAGAGGTTAAATCTCGCCGTGTTGGTGGTTCAACGTACCAAGTACCAGTTGAAGTACGTCCAGTACGTCGCAACGCATTAGGTATGCGTTGGTTAGTAGACGCTGCACGTAAGCGTGGCGAAAAATCTATGGGCTTACGTTTAGCTCAAGAAATCGTTGACGCTGCTGACAACAAAGGCACTGCGGTTAAGAAACGTGAAGACGTTCACCGTATGGCTGAAGCGAATAAAGCATTCGCTCATTACCGTTGGTAATCTGCCCTTAACCTTTAAGAGGATCATATGGCACGTACAACTCCACTTGAGCGCTATCGCAATATCGGTATTTGCGCTCACGTAGATGCAGGTAAAACCACCACAACAGAACGTGTTCTGTTCTACACGGGTCTTTCTCATAAGATCGGTGAAGTACATGATGGTGCTGCAACTATGGATTGGATGGAGCAGGAACAAGAGCGTGGTATCACAATCACTTCTGCTGCAACAACGTGTTTCTGGAAAGGGATGGACGCTCAATTTGACGACCATCGCATCAATATCATTGATACGCCAGGACACGTAGATTTCACTATCGAAGTAGAGCGTTCTTTACGCGTACTAGATGGTGCGGTAGTTGTTCTTTGTGCTTCATCTGGTGTACAGCCGCAAACTGAGACAGTTTGGCGTCAAGCGAACAAATACGAAGTTCCTCGCATGATCTTCGTAAACAAAATGGATCGCACTGGCGCTGACTTCTTAACAGTTGTGGACCAGGTGAAATCTCGTCTTGGAGCAACGCCTGTTCCAATTCAGCTACCAATTGGTGCTGAAGACGACTTTAAAGGTGTTATTGACCTTATTAAGATGAAAGCCATTAACTGGAATGCCGAAGATCAAGGCATGACTTTCACTTATGAGGACATTCCGGCAGAGCTTCTGGAGCTTGCAGAAGAATGGCGTTCTCACATGGTTGAGAGCGCTGCTGAAGCATCAGAAGAACTAATGGACAAATATCTAGAAGGTGAAGACCTGACCGAAGCTGAAATTAAAGCAGCTTTACGTCAGCGCACATTAGCAAACGAAATTGTTCCAATGACGTGTGGTAGTGCATTTAAGAATAAGGGTGTTCAAGCTGTGCTTGATGCTGTTATCGAATATATGCCTGCACCAACACAAGTGAAACAAATCCAAGGTATCGTTGAAGATGGTACTGAGGAAGAACGTCCTGCTGATGACAACGCACCGTTTGCCGCGCTTGCTTTTAAGATTGCGACAGACCCGTTCGTTGGCACCTTGACCTTCTTCCGTGTTTACTCTGGTACTGTTAAACAGGGTGATGCGGTATATAATCCAGTTAAAAGTAAGCGTGAGCGACTTGGTCGTATCGTTCAGATGCATTCAAACTCACGTGAAGAGATCAAAGTAGTCTACGCAGGCGACATCGCAGCGGCTATTGGTCTTAAAGACGTAACAACAGGTGAGACACTGTGTGATCCGAACTCAATTATTACGCTTGAGCGTATGGAGTTCCCAGAGCCAGTTATCTCTGTTGCGGTTGAGCCTCGCACAGTAGCTGACCAAGATAAGATGGGTATCGCGTTAGGTAAACTAGCGGCAGAAGATCCATCTTTCAGAGTACAAACTGACGAAGAATCAGGCCAGACTATTATTTCTGGCATGGGTGAACTTCACCTTGATATCATTGTCGACCGTATGAAACGTGAATTCAGTGTTGAATGTAACGTTGGTAAGCCGCAGGTAGCATACCGTGAAGCTATCCGTTCAGCTGTTGAAGTTGAAGGGAAGTTCGTACGTCAATCAGGTGGTCGTGGTCAATATGGTCACGTCTGGCTTAAACTTGAACCGATGGATATTTCGGATGATGAAGCGCCAACTTACGAGTTCGTTAACGAAATCGTTGGTGGTGCCGTTCCTAAAGAATACATCCCTGCGGTAGACAAAGGCATCCAAGAGCAAATGTCTCAAGGTGTGCTTGCAGGCTACCCATTACTTGGCGTTAAAGCGACTTTATATGATGGTTCATTCCATGATGTAGACTCGAATGAAATGGCATTTAAGATTGCAGGTTCAATGGCGATGAAGAAAGGTGCGCTTGAAGCAAACCCAGCTCTTCTAGAACCAGTAATGAAGGTTGAAGTTATCACTCCTGAAGAAAACATGGGTGATGTAGTTGGTGACTTAAACCGTCGCCGCGGCATGATCGAAGGCATGGAAGAAGCATTCGGTGGTCTTAAGCAAATTAATGCGCAAGTACCACTTTCTGAAATGTTTGGTTATGCAACTGATCTGCGATCTGCAACACAAGGCCGTGCATCTTACTCTATGGAGTTTTTGAAGTATGCAGAAGCCGCTAAAAACGTTGCAGATGCAATAATTGCAGCTCGCGCTGTTATATGATTTAGCTTGTCTGGCCCAATAGTGGGTCAGGCGTTAATTTCTTTATAGGAATTTTTTAAGATGGCAAAAGAAAAGTTTGAACGCGTAAAACCGCACGTAAACGTTGGTACAATCGGCCACGTTGACCACGGTAAAACAACTCTAACAGCAGCAATCACTAACGTACTTGCAAAAGTATACGGTGGTGTAGCTAAAGACTTCGCATCAATCGATAACGCTCCAGAAGAGCGTGAGCGTGGTATCACAATCTCAACTTCACACGTTGAGTACGATACTCCAACTCGTCACTACGCACACGTAGACTGTCCA
>NZ_JAKEVM010000041.1 GCF_022398475.1 Pseudoalteromonas shioyasakiensis
ATATATGAATAAAGGCCACGATTTAAAGTAATAACTTTAATAAAAATGAATATTTTAATTTAAGATACAAGCTGTTAGATTTAATTTAATAAATAGCAAAATGTTGCTAACAAAACGCAAAAGCCCGATTTTACCGCTTTGTGGGAATGAAAAATGATCGATTTTGGTAAAAAAATTACTCCAGCGCGCGAAATGCGTTCTACCAATAATTTACACACGGCGCTTGAAAGTGATCGGGGCCGCATTATTAACAGTGCAGCAATTCGCCGTTTGCAGCAAAAAACCCAAGTTTTTCCACTAGAACGTAATGCTGCAGTGCGCTCAAGGCTTACCCACTCGCTTGAAGTACAACAAGTGGGTAGGTTTATTGTGCAAACCATTTTTAATAAGCTCAGTGATGCAAAACAAAAAGAATATGGCTTAGCTGGGCTTGAGCGCCCGCTAGAAAGCCTAGTAGAAATGGCGTGCCTAATGCACGACATAGGCAACCCGCCGTTTGGTCACTTTGGCGAAGCAGCCATCAACCAATGGTTTGATAAACACTTAGACGCACTGACTCCTGAGCGCTGTAAAGGCATTGGTATTAGTGTGATCTTTAAACACCTTGCCCAAGACATAAAAAGTTTTGAAGGTAATGCCCAAGGTATTCGCATAATTCATTCATTACTTTCTCTAAACTTAACCTACAGCCAAAGTGCCGGAATTTTAAAATATACACGCCCGGCCAGCATGGCGAAAATAGACAGCCCGCAAGATAAAAACTACTTGATGAAAAAAGTGGGTTACTACTTCAGCGAAAAGCCGTTTATTGAAGCACTACAAACTGAACTCGAAATTGAGCAATACTGCCGTCATCCTGCTAGCTACATTATGGAAGCAGCTGACGATATATCGTATTGTTTGGCCGATATTGAAGATGCCGTAGAAAAAGGCATTATTAGTGTTGAGTCGCTTTGCGAAAAGTTAAAAGAGCAATACACCCGCACACTCACGAACCTAACCATAGACGATACCAAACACAGCGACTTTGCCGAAAAAGCCATTGATTATGCGTTAAGTAAAGCACAAGAGCAGCCGTACAATTTTAATAGCGAATTTTTTATCTACCTGCGCGTGACCTTGCTACACCCATTAGTAAGCTACGCAGCAGAGCGGTTTATTAATAATATTGAAGCCATTTACCACGGTGATTTTAATCAGGCTTTATTAGAAGATCGAAGTCACTTGCATGCCGTCACGCTCACTTTAAAACAAGTGGCATTAAAGCATGTATTTTGCCACAAAGAAGTAGAGCGTTTAGAGCTACAGGGTTACCGTATAATTAGCGGTTTACTTGACTGCTATAAACCTTTACTAGCCCTTGATGCTGATGCTTTTAAACGCGTGTTAAAAGGCGACCAAAACTACTTAATTGAAACTCGTCTTGTTAAAAAACTATCTAATAAACATTTAAATAGCTACCAAAAAGCCATTGATGCCCTAAAAGCCGAACCGGATCATTTTGCCGCTTACGAGTTCTATTATCGCTGCCGCTTAATTCAAGATTACATAAGCGGAATGACTGACCAATTTGCTTACGACGAATACCGTGCGCTCATGGTAATTGATTAACCACTACGAATACGCTTAATTTGTTAACCAAATGTGGATAAATTACTCGTCTCAGCTTAGAATTAATTAACTGTTAGGTCATCGACTAAACCTTACTGGTCCAGAACTTATGCCAATTATAAAAACAACTTTTCTCTTATTACTCCTAAGCTTAAGCTTTACGAGTAAAGCACAGTACAACGAAGCCATGTGTATTTTGTTAAAACAGCAAATGCATGAGTACCGCTTTAACACCAGCAATAAAAACTATCGCTCAGCTGCCAGAAACTATGAGAAAAACTGCAAAAATCCAACGCCAGTAAACAATGCAGCTGCTTTCGAAAAACTAGAACAACAAACGAAAGAAACAGCCCCAGTTAATTCAACTGCAGCGGCTAACCCTAGGGTGCACTCAGGCGCTATTCAAGCAGAACCTGAAGAAACTACTGCACCAATTGCAGAGCAAACCGTTGAACCTATCGAACAGCAAATGCCAGCAATTGAGCCAGAAGTTCAAGAACCAGAGCTTTCCGAACAAACAAGTGCCTCAGCAGAACAAACCGAAATACCAGCAAAGGTTGACCGTATTACGATTTCTGATGCTCCTGAAGAACCTGTAGTAGAATCAACTACAAGCTCTGCTATTCAAGATCAAGCCACTGAAGTGAAAACCCAAAGTGCTGAGACTGCAACTGCTGAAAAACCAGCTGAACCTGAAGTAAAAGCAGAACCTGCACCAAAACCTGCGCCAACACCTGCACCTATGCCAGAACCTATTCCTGCAAACAGCGATAGCTCTTCAAGCTCATTATTAATGCCAAGCTTAATTGTGTTGTTGGTATTACTTGTTGCAGGTTTAGTGATTGTGCGTATTCGTCAAAGCAAAAAAGCAGACGCCGATTCAGAACTTGAACAAAGCCTAATGCAAGCTAAAGCCCTTAAAGCAGCTGCGGAAGCACAAGCAGCTGCTGAAAAAGAAGCTGAAGAACTCAAAGAAGCAACAGCCGCAGTGCTGGCTGAAGA
Organism: Pseudoalteromonas shioyasakiensis; assembly: GCF_022398475.1. Taxonomy (GTDB): domain Bacteria; phylum Pseudomonadota; class Gammaproteobacteria; order Enterobacterales; family Alteromonadaceae; genus Pseudoalteromonas. The sequence goes on from NZ_JAKEVM010000041.1 coordinate 2,614, forward strand.
ACAAGAGCACCCTCATGAAGACAGCTACCCGCTTGCCAACGATACATTTACAGCAACCGAAACAGATAATAATGACGAGCTTTCTGAGCTTATGCACTTTAGTGCTCAGCGTGATAAAGAAGAACAAGAGTCTGAAACTTCACCTGAACAACCACCAGCAGAAGACTTTGCTGATGCCCATCAATTCGAAGATCTTGAACTAGGTTACGACGAGAAAAACGTAAGTGACGCTGATGACGACTTTTTGGATGAGCAGCGCGGCCTAGAGCAAGAGCTAAAATTAGCAAGCCTAGAAGGTTCATCGTATAGCATCAACGAGGAAGCTGAGCCGCAAGCTGATGACGTTCAGCAAGACGAGCCTGAAACACAGCCGGAATCAGAAGAACCGAGTTATACCGCTTCGTCATCATTTGGTTTTGACGAGTACACAAACAAAGAGCCAATTAAAGACGAGCCTCTTACACCTGAGCCATTTGCAGATACTGATAACAATGAACCAGAGAAGCCTGAATTAGAAGAGCCAAGCTTTACGAGTTCGTCATCGTTTGGCTTTGATGAATACTCAACTAAAGAGCCTATTGCCGACGATGAGCCAGCTTTAACTGAGATAGAAGAACTCGAAAAGCCGGAAATCGATGAGTTAGAGAAACCAGAATTTGAAGAGCCAAGCTTTACTGCATCTTCATCTTTCGGTTTTGATGAGTATTCTACAAAAGAGCCTGTTACCGACGATGAGCCAGTATTAGCTGAGATAGAAGAACTCGAAAAGCCGGAAATCGATGAGTTTGAGAAACCAGAATTTGAAGAGCCAAGCTTTACGAGTTCGTCATCGTTTGGCTTTGATGAATACTCAACTAAAGAACCTATTGCCGACGATGAACCAGTATTAGCTGAGATAGAAGAACTCGAAAAGCCGGAAATCGATGAGTTAGAGAAACCAGAATTTGAAGAGCCAAGCTTTACTGCATCTTCATCTTTCGGTTTTGATGAGTATTCTACAAAAGAGCCGATTACTGACGAAGAACCGTCTAAAGATGAAGTGCCCGAATATGACTTATCATCATTTATGGGTGATGATTTATCGTTTGCTGATCATTTTAATGAAGATGAGCACACAGTCACTGCGCCAAACCCAGCAGAAGAACACGACGACATTAACGATGATGATTTAGCTAAAGCCTTACAAGCACTAGAACAAGAACTACAAGATGAACCAGCTTCCGTTAATGTAGAAGAGCCGTCACAGCCAGCGGTAGAAACTGTTGATTTGTCTGACGAACTGAGTAACGACGATAAGCTTGAAGAAACGCCTGAAGAAAAAAGTGAAGAAGCCGACAAAGAGCCAGAGCAACAAGATGATAAGCCGTATAATCCGTTTGCGAACTTATCGCTAGATCCAACCTGGGACCCAAATTCAGACGAAAAGCCTGTAATAGAAAGTAAAACCAAACAGCCAAAATCACAAGCCTTAATTGACGCAGAAGAACGCGCCAAACAGTTTAAAACGGATGAGTGATTAAGTTACGAGGTACGAGTTTCGAGGGGAAAGGTACGAGAAATGAGGTGCGAGGTTCGAGGTGCGAGATTCGAGATTCGAGATGCGAGATTCGAGATGCGAGTTTGTAGCAGCGATTTTACATCGCGTTCTAACGCCTAAACCCCAGCGCCTATGTTTCCCCCGTAGGACTGGCTTTAGCCGGGAAATGTTTTAAGTTAGCGAGTCTCAAGTTACGAGGGGAAAGGTGCGAGATGCGAGATGCGAGGTGCGAGATTCGAGTCTGTAGCAGCGATTTTACATCGCGTCCTAGCGCCTAGAACCCAGATCCTAGCGCCTATGTTTCATTCGTAGGCGTGAAACTTGTTTCGCGCGTCTGAGAGCTGAAGGCTGAAAGCTCTCATTTATGTTTGATTCGGCACTAAAGTACCTCCTACAAGGTTCAAATGCAGAGAAGAACGCACGACCTAACCAACCCCACAGTTCGACTGATATCTAACATCTGACCTCTAACGACTAAAGCAGCGATTTTACATCGCGTCCTAACGCCTAAAACCCAGATCCTAGCGCCTATGTTTCATTCGTAGGCGTGAAACTTGTTTCGCGCGTCTGAGAGCTGAAGGCTGACAGCTCTCATTTATGTTTGATTCGGCACTAAAGTACCTCCTACAAGGTTCAAATGCAGAGAAGAACGCACGGCCTAACCAACCCCACAGTTCGACTGATATCTAACATCTGACCTCTAACGACTAAAGCAGCGATTTTACATCGCGTCCTAACGCCTAAAACCCAGCGCCTAGCGCCTTTCCCCTTTCTAACTTTACTCTTTCCCCTTTACTCTTTCCCCTTTACTCTCGCTAACTAAATGCTCACTTCACCACTGGCCGTGGGCGCATTAACCAATGGAAAATAAATATCAAACCAAAGAACACCGATACAGCTAAAGCACACAACACAATGATGTTGGTTGGTAAGAACGAATCGGTGCTGTAGCTGTAGCGCTTTAATTCTTGCTCGGCGCTTAACTTAGCTCGTTCGGCTTTGCTAGGTAAAACAAACTCATGAAACGAATCTGTTGGTTTTGCTTCTGTACGGGCAAGTTGCGCACTTTTTTGCTGCCATAACATATCAAATTGCTGAAACTGAATTTGCTTATTTTCAAGGCACGACTCAAGGTTTTGCAACTGTAACGATCGGGCAGCACAACGTGGCGGCATAACATAAAAGCGGTCCCATGCAGCTTGCTTACTGATGTAGGCTTGCTCAGTTAATGGCTTTGCCAAGGTGTTTTCAAGCTCAGTAATATCAGGGTTATACAAAGACGACTTTAGCTCAGCAATTTGCTCTTCACTAAAGCAAGTTTCAGATATTCGCGCCGACAAGCTTTGAATGCGCTGCTTATAGGCTTCAATTTTGTCGAGAAGATTGGTTTTACGCAGGGCTATTTGTAGCTCTATACGTTCGGCTTGCATGCTTTGACATGCATCTGAAGGAGCGCTTTGCTGCGCCCAAACAAAAGCGGGCAACAACAAGGCTGTTGTCATTAAAATCCGTTTAATCATTAATTTACGTCACTGTAAAGGTTAGGGGTACAGATTATCAGTTTCTAATAAAACTGCAACAAATCTGCGGCAAATTCATCTAAAAGAATGACAAATTACCTGCCTAACAATTTTACATAGCGAACGAGTAATAATCATGAAAGGCTTAAGGTTAATTATTTCCACTATCAAACTGCTGATCGCTCTTTTATGTTTCATTCGGCACTAAAATACCTCCTACAATACCTCCTACAAGGTTGTTATTACAGAGAAGAACACTCGACCTTAACAACCCCACAGATCGACTTTCCCCTAGAGCCTAGCTCCTTTCCCCTCGCATCTCGCTAACTTTGTCTCAACACACCTCCACCTTCTCTACCTCAACAGGCTCCGCCAAGGCATTTTCATAAAACGCGAACACAGCTTTGGTATAAGGCTGAGCATAATGCTCATCAAGGGCGGCTTGCGATGCAAACTGCTCAACTAAAAACAAACAACGCTGTTCTTTACTCGCAAACAATTCAAAACGATTACAACCAGGCTCTGCACGAGTGACTGCTAATATGCTCTGTAAATGCCCTTTACAGTCGTCAAATAATGCCGCCTTTGGGGTAATTTTTGCCACGATATTAATCATACTGACTCCTTACTATATAACTTTAAAACCAATGCCCTAATTGGCGGGGCAACCGTAAAAGCCACCACAAACGCAGCAGGCCACGCATTAGCAAACGCCTTCATCCAACTTAGAAAAAATGTATCGCTTAGCCCTAAGTTGACATAAGTGACCCATGCCGAAAGTAAAAACGACATTAAAAACGAAAATGCCGCAGTAAAAGTAAAATGAATTTTCATATGTCCTCCTTGGCGTTACTATATTTGCACAGGCCAAGTGGCAACAGTCACGAAAATGCAAACTAAGATTGAGGGAGTCGTATGCTGGATGATCTGCATTTATTTATTGAAATAGCGCGCCGTAAAAGCATGAGCCAAACAGCAAAAGATTTAGGACTGAATCTATCGACCCTATCAAGGCGCATTCAGGCGTTAGAAGAAAAACTCGCTGAGCCATTACTGCAACGTACAGCCCGAGGCATTGTGTTAACCGCCAAAGGTGAATCACTGTATAACGAATTAGGCGAGCAGGTGCTTGCTCTTAACAGCCAGCTTGAGCAATTAAATGACTCTCCCGCCGCTAGAGAGTTTTACCTTTTATGCCCACAAAACATCATTGCGGGCCCACTGATGGGGGCAGTTAATCAGTTTGCGATGGCAAACCCTGCGCTAAACCTCCACATTTACCCAAGTAATGCCAATAGCCAACTAAGCCAAAAACGTTTTGATTTAGCCATTCGCATCGGCGAACAACAAGACTCAAGTTATTTTCAAAAGCGCCTAGGCATGATCGCAATAAAGCTGATTAAAAAGGCAGATGCCCCAACATCAAGGCTGATATTGCCCTATTCAGAGTCACAATTACCCAGCGGTTTGCTAAATAAATTAAAAACCGAGTATGAACATATAAGCTTTTGCTTTGATATTACAATCACCAGAAAAATGGTTGAAGCAGGCTATGGCATTGGCTTACTGCCGATGAGCGAAATTTGCTGTATAGACGACACCAGCAACTTTAGTTATATCGACTCCCCCCACAACATTCCCGCAAGGTCAATTTACGCTCTCTGGCCACATTCACGCACGCCATCAGCAAATGCCCAGTTGTTGATAGAACAACTCCAAACCAGTATTGAAGACTCACCGAGCTTGCAAGGAGAAATATTAGCGCTTTAGTTGCAATTTTCTCGCTTCTCGTCATTTTAGGTCGGGCTTTAGCCCGTGAAACATCAATCTTTAAACCAACGATAAAGACCAAACACAAACAACATGGCCGCAATGCCAGCCAAGGCTAATTGCCAAATTTTAAGGTTATTCAACTTTGTAAATTGCGGACCAACACTCTCATCTAAAGGCGGCGAAGCTTGCTGAATTGGTGGCTCGATTATCGAGCTCTTTATTGCAACTTGGCTTGTGACTTTGTTTGTATTTATTTCTGTAATGGTCGGCTTTACAGTAATAACAATATCTTTATAGTCTACTTTTCCTTTACCGCTCCAAGCCGATTCAAATAATGCCTTTTGCTCAGCTTTATTTTCGCTACACCATACAAAATCAGCCTGCTGAATATTCTTAGCTCTACAGCGGTCCGGTAACTGATAAAACTGCCCCCAAGCATGGCGCTTTTTATCGTCATTATATGAGTTTGAATACACCGTAGAGTTATGTACTTTGGTGTTTAAAAGTGCGGTAGGGTTCGAGCGATACGTATAATTACCGCCATTGCCAGAGCTTCTTTTTGGGTGTTTGCAGTGTCTCGCCAACAGCGTAAAAAGCTCATCTAAACGTTGATTCCACCGTTCGCCTTGCTTAGCCGTATAGCTACGATTCATTCTCTTACGAATGCCCTCGCGCTCAGCCTCAATACTATCGCAGCGACTTTTTGAATATTGCTCTTCAGCAACCGTGTTGAAACTCGCTAGCAAAGTAGCGAGCAATAAAATCCATTTATTCATAACATTACATCTGTGTAATTTGGTAGGCCACATTGTACCAAATTGAGGGCGAGGAAAAAGTGACCTTTTAACTATTTATTTAGTTATGTCGCGTTGGCGACGGCAACCAAAGAGAAGTAAACGCCGACTTCTCTTTGGAATCTCTCGGCGCCCCGAGGTTCACACTGTTTCCTCAATTTGAATTAATTAAATGAACGTAAACAGCGTAGATAGGCACAACTTACACATCCCTGTACGCACCCCAGTTCGGATATCCATATCCTCTCGTTCAAAGCTTCGCTTCTCACCCGTGGCCAAGCTACGCTTTTTACAGCATCCATGCTGTAAATTACTCATAATTAATTCAATTTCGGGTTTGAACACGGGGATAAATCAGCAATCCCCCCCATGGCTAAATTTGTCGATGTAAAAAGAGTTATGTATATTAATTTTAACTTAGCTGAGAAATTAAAATGACAGAGCAAAATCCAAAAGGTGTTTGGCTTAACAGCAAAGAAGCGATGAAGCGCCTTAAAATAAGTGCTTGTGAATTAATGCACCGCCGTGAGCGAGGTTTGCTTAAGTTTGAAAAACGCGGTCGCGCTTATTTTTATTATTTTGAATACCCAAAGGGAATTTAAGTGTTATTTAAAGACATACTCATTGAGATGCAAGAACAAGATATCAGCATATCTGAACCTCAAGGCTTTCAGGCCTATGCAAAAACTAATAACGTTTCAGCGAATACTGCTGCGAGCATTTCGATAGATTCATTTAAAAAGCTACCTAAGGTACTTAAACAATCAAACGTTATGGTACTCAGGTTAGGATCTCGTCCAAAGGATAACCAAACATACTTTTCATTAGTAAAAACTATTAATGTCCAAGATTTCTTTTTCGATGATGAGTCGCTATTCGGCAAACTGAAGCCAGAGTTATTTTTACCAAATGTTTCAATCCGCAGTCTGTATGCTTTTCAGTTGCTACCTAAGGTCACTGAAACCTCAGTTGTAAATTTAGCCATAGCATCAGGCTTAATGGCTGAAGCTCTTAATCTAGAAGATGACAAAACTATAGTCGTTCCAGCAACAGGGCAAAGTACATTCACTTTTAATTTTAAGCCTCTAGCGAATGAAAACATTGTTCTACAACATATCAATGGGCAAGTTGAAATTGATGCCGTATTTGTAGCAAAACGAGATGGTAAAGAGCATTTATTTGTTGTTGAGGCAAAACATGGCGATAAATTTGATTCGTTAGCAAAGCACAAATTGCTTTACCCCAGTTTAAGCTTGTTACAAAAGATCCCCTCGTCAATGCCAATTGTACCGGTATACCTGAGAAGTATGAAAACTGATAAGGGTATCAACTTCTTTGTGGCAGAATGCTCTCGCATTGTAAATCAACAAGATGAACTATATAGTTTAGATATGTTGAGACCCTGTAAAGTACAGGCACTGCATTTAGCAAATTATTAAGATATGAATTCAGAGCAATTTAAAGAGTTAGTTAAAAAAGTTAAAGTCGCCAAGAAACTGCCAGATGCAATATATTTTCATAAAGATGCATTCGAACACGCACCTCAAGAAATCGTAAAGTTCATAAAGATTGTTGCCCAAGCTTTAAAGATTGATGAAGCTGATTACGACTTAGTAAAGCTTTTTAAAAATGATTTTAGACTATCCCTTTTAAGTTACCCTGATTTTTATTCCGAATCGTATCCACCACTAAAACAAAGTGTAACGGTAGACCTTGCAAAGCTAACTCATAAAGTTACAAGCTACGAAAACACAGACAACCCCCCTATTCTTCATAGAAAAGAAACCATGATCCCATCAGATAGTAATCACTACACTTTATTTTGTGATATCACAGCTGAGGGGGAACAAGCGGGACTTTATGAAAACAGTCGAATGATTGGTTTCAAAAGCTCATGGGAAAGGCTAATTGACAAAAAAGGCTATGAGCTAGTCGATGGTAGGCTTTTTAGACTCTCAGCAGTTGCAAAAACTGACGAAGATAAATCTATCGATAGACATTTAACTGCAATAGTTAGACATGAACTATCAGCTCCTCTAAAGACATTAGCAAAGCATGGTTTTTTAGCTGGTGAGCTTTCTATATTTGATTACGGATGTGGGCGCGGTGATGACCTCAGAGAACTCGAAGCACATGGTTTAGATGCGTTAGGTTGGGATCCTAATTACCGCCCTGATGCAGACAAAGTCAATTCTGACATTGTTAATATCGGCTTCGTTATTAACGTTATTGAAGATAGAGATGAAAGAATCGAGGCATTAATAGGTGCTTGGGAGCTTACCGATAAGCTTTTGGTTGTGTCGGCAATGCTTGGAAATGAATCACTAATCAGTCAATTTCAGCCATATAAAGATGGCATTATTACGAGCCGAAATACGTTTCAAAAATACTATACTCAAGCTGAGCTAAAAGCCTTTATAGAGATGAGCGTAGACGAAAATGCTATAGCAGTTTCACCAGGTATTTATTACATATTCAAAGATAAAAAGCTTGAACAGCAGTTTTTACAAAATCGACACAAGCGTAGATATAAGTGGCAACACTTAACAGCTCCAGAGCCTGTAAATGAAGACCAAGCACGTATCTTGTTTACACAACACCACTCACTCTTTGAGTCATTTTGGTTAACTTGCTTAACTTTAGGGCGCTGCCCAGCAAATGATGAATTTGATAAAAGTGATAAGTTAAAGGAAGTAATAGGCTCAAATAAAAAAGCATTACAACTAGCTTTAAAATGGTTTGATAAAGAAGAGCTTAAAACTGCTGAAACAATGCGTAAAGAAGACTTGTTACTTTATTTTGCTTTAGCAATGTTTGAAAAAAGGAAACCTTACACCCAACAGCCAGAAGATTTAAAGCGAGACATAAAAGCTTTTTTTGACACTTACAAAATTGCTCAAACTCAAGCTACCGAACTTTTGTTTCAAATTTCTGATAGTGAATTAATTCAAGAGCTTTGTATCGAAGCCAATAAACTATTACCAGCAAGCAAAATTGACTTTGAGAATGACGAACCTCACGCACTAACCTTTCACAAAGACTTTATTGATTTATTACCGCTTGTATTACGTATCTACGTTGGCGCAGCCTTACAAATGTACGGTGAGCTTGATGACATACAACTTATAAAAATTCATATGCATTCAGGTAAGGTGACACTGCTCGGTTATGAAGGATTTTATGACTCGCCTCTGCCCCAGCTTAAAGAGCGCGTAAAAATAAAAATGGCAGAGCAAGATGTAGATTTCTTTGATTATGTAATTGAAGAAAAACGTCCACTACTTCTTAATAAAATTGACTATATTGATGATACTTTTGACGATTATAAGAAGCAAAAGTCGTTTAATAAACGCCTCAAGAGACTGCTCCATAAACTTGAGAGTTCTAGATTGAACCGACATAGCCTAGATACCTTACTAAAAACTGAAGGGTTCTTCATATCTGGTTATCGTTTTTACTCAACTTAAAAATAATTATGATAAAGCTTGTCTGATATCTCTAAAAAGGAGCTACGCTTTTACCTGCAGCTCTTAAGTAAGGGTTATTAAGCTTTATATCTTGTTAATAATTTCGAGGTTCTAAGTTAAGGGCCTCAGCCGAGCTATCCCAAATTAACTCTGAAAGATTTTGCTGCCGCTTTTCTATTGACGATCTATTCCACTCTTCAACATTTAGCAAAGATTGAACAATTAAACCGAGGGCATGATTTTCTCTCATAAGTGATTTAATTGCATTTTTTACTGTTAACCCTGATTTATGGAGCTCTTCTAGCATTAAATCTACTTCAGTAACATCTTCAGCAACAAAACATTTAAAGTATTGCTTCTTAACTCTCCAATTATTATTACCAATTGCTGTATTTTCAGCCTCTGGTAGTAAAGTTAGGTTGCCAAGACAGTTTGGTAGCACCTCCCCATCTTGATATATCCTAGCATCCCAATCTTTTGCATTTTTAATATTTTGAGGGGCAATGTGTTCAATTGTTGCGTACCTTTCACTTCTCCATGCGCTCAAGTTTAACAAGTTATTCGACGTGCTGGTTTTAACGCCTCTTTGAGTAATTATAAAGTCATTTTTATCAACAAGCTTAGAGCGATGGTAAGTAGACAAGAGAGCTAGTTTTACTGATGGCTTACTAACATCATAAATACGAATACCTTTAGACTTATTCGCCCAGGCCGAGTATGTCTCTATTTTTTTTCTCCTAAGTTCACTTTCCAGAAAGTTCAGAAACTCAGTTTCAGACAACAGATCATTCTTACTCTCTGCTCCAACACAAAACGGTTTAAAGCTCGACGAACCTAGCATAAGCTTTCTGTAGACACTATCAATACCTGAAGTGTTAGGGTGAGCTAAACGCCATAATAAAGTAAAGCTTGCTAAAGCTCTTATGCATCGAACTAATGACTCACCAGTAAAAACATTAACCATCCTAGTTAGTATTGGTATCGTACGTGTACTATCAAGCTCCCGAAAATAATCAAAGTAGACTAAAACTTCATCTCTATCAGTGTAATCATCAAGCTGGTTAGTTAACTCTTTTTTATCCCAAAAATTCTTCCTAAAATCTACAACATCCTTTAAAGAATCAATAAGTGAAGAGGTATACTTTTTGTAACGAGCATTATCGTATAGGTCAATTAGTTTATTTCTTTGCCAGCTAAGATGGTCCTCAGTTTTAATACCGGATACATAACTAATAAACGAAGTTACAATTTCTCTAGAGACTTTGCTTCTCGACTTGTGAGGAATTGAAAGTGTATAAGAGTCAATAGAGTTTAGCTTCTCAATATCTGAAGAAACTAATAAATCATTATTGCTTAATGCTTTAGCTCTAAATATATCTAGCGCAGTTAAAGGTACTCCTGCTGTATTTAGAGATTCAAATGCATCAAATTGATATTTTTCGTATGTTCTCACTTCAGTAATAACAACATTAGTAAAGACATATTTTGAAAGAGAAATAACTTTTATCAATTTTTCGATTTTATCAAACTCGCTTTCAGGCACCTTTTTAATATCCGACTTTATTGTTTCTAAATCGAAATCTTTTAAATTATAAAAGTTAGTCAATGTTCCTAGAAGTGAGCTAGCGCAAGTATCCTTTAAGTATGATGCACTTTTTAGTTCCTCATTGATAGCGGATAAAGCATTATTGATACCTATTTCCTCTTCAGATGCATTTAGCTTCCAGCTAAAAGCATCACCATCATTCCTACTTAATATATATTCAACATATTGATATAGAAATTTTGCTACAGGTGATGAGTAATTATAGCGATCTTTTCTAAAGCTTAGGGTATCTAAGCCCTCTCGAGCGATTTTTGGCATGTACTCCCAAGCCTCTAATTCTCGAATTTTTGTTTCAAAAAGACAGTTTATCGTCTTCTCATGGACATCATCTATTTCATCTTTCAACCACTTTCTTAAATACGATGATAGCTCTTTCAGTTCAGAATATGCTTCATACAAAAACGTATTTATACTTAATAAAAAAAGCATGGTTGTTGTTAAACGCTGCTGCCCATCTACTACATTTAGAGGGCAATTTGTTTGGTCTAATTTATCTGAAATATTAACCGTAATTATGCTCCCTAAAAAGCATAAAGATTGAAGCGGGGAGGTATTATCTAGCCTTAAAAAGCCTTCTTCAATATCCTTGACCAATCTTACAACATCAGTTTTCGTCCAAGCATAGTTGCGTTGATAGGAGGGAATTTGGAAAATTACACCATTACTCGAAAATAAGGTTAATAAATCCCTAGTAGCTGGTTTGAAAATATCTTCAACTTGTTTCATTGCTATTTGATCATCCTTTAATTCTTAAAACTTCACTTCGTCTACCTGGCATATAAACTTCTATTTCATCACATGCATAAAGCTTGAGGTAAGAATACAAATTAGCCTGGAGATCTTTTATTTCTTGCCGATATGGCGCTGGGTCGTCAGCTAATGCATCATGTAACAAGCTTGATATTTGCCCGAAACCTAAATCACGTCCTGACTGGTTTTCTGTAATTTGTTTTTTTAACCAACGGTATGCTTTTGTTTGCTTAAACAACGTTGATGCTGTTCTTAAGTCACTCTTAGCATTTTCAACTTGAGCAAATGGTAATGAAGGGTTTAGTTGATATTCATTTAAAGTAATACCGGGTTTACCTAGCGGAAAGTCTGATACAAACAGCTCTGATGTTTGTGGCAGTATCTCCTCAGGCCATACTGGAGGTAAATCAGCTTTATCTTTCTCATCAAATTGCTCTAAAAAATTCTGCATTTTATCAAGCATACTTAGAGTTAGGTCAGTTGCTGATTCAACAATTTTCTCGATAAATACTTTAGATTGTTCGCAAGCATTTACTTTGCTACACGACTCTAAATTACCATTATTAACTAGCGCTAACCCTTTGCCCGTTAGATTAGCACTGCCATTAAAAATAGTGTCATTATCTATTTGGTAAATTTTTGCATGTAGATTTGCGAGAGCTTTTACTTGGTAGCCATTGTTAATACAATCTCGAAGTGCGCTTAAATCACTTGCTCCCCTTGCAAAATCAATTGGGGTAAACCGACCAATCAACCGAACTTTGGGGTTATTCTCAGAAGTTAAATGACCCAGCCAGCGTGTAGCTGGTAGGGTCATGAATGCTGTTATGATTGTTAATTCGTTGCTACTAGGCAAAAGTTGCTCTAGGTGTTCTGTGAGCTCTGTATTTGTAATCAGGTGCGACATCAAAAGTCATCCAAATCTTCAGGTGTTTGTAAAAACTCACTTATTACTAACCCCCACTCTCGACGGATAGTATTTAAATAAGCTAACCTACGCTCATCAGTAGTCTCATTCATAACACGTGCAAAACCTGCAATAGCCGTTTGCATTATTTCTAATTCATCCCCCTCAAGCTTGCTGATAAGCTTTTGGTAAAAAACATGATTAGTATTGAATAAAACTAAGGTTAAACCTTTACTCGTAGATACATCGAAAAATGCTTCGGAATCACGAGCAACATCTTCAATTAAAAAGCGATTACCAGTAAGAATTAGTCTCTCAGCTTTTTCTTCAGCTTCTTCATCACTCATTCCACCAGCTTTTTTAAGATGGTCAACAACATCTTCTTTTTTAAGCTCTTTTGGTGCTTCACCTTTTGTTTTATGACCGTGAGTTTCACGGTGAGCTGAACCTTGTGTTGCTTTACTTGCAGCTCCTTCAGAAGTCGTTTTAGGCTCTTCAGTTCCTTTAGTTGCTTTTCCTTGAATGTTTACTTCTTTAAGCTTTTTTTCCAGCTCTTTAACTTGTTTGGAAATTACATCCGTAACTTTAAAAACCTCTAGTAACGGATCTGAATTTTCTAAAAGATCTCGTTTATAATCAGCTTCACTATCAAAACCAGCCTGCTCTGCTATGCTATGCATCTCATAAGGAATAATTTTTACTGCATCTTGTTTATTATTTGTTACCCCAAATACTGTATCTAGGCATGGCGGAAAAGATACCTCTATGCCGCAAAAACGTCCTTTACTATTCCCAAAGTCACCTTTAAAGAATGAGTTCCGCAGGACAAGCTCCCGGCCAGCCCGAGTTATAGAAACACCAATATTCTTTCCACAGTGTTTACCCCATTGGGTTGAACCAAGAGTTGATGCTGTGGTTTTAAGAATCCTATTTGCGATACTCTGCTTAACAATTGAAGTGGTAATAGTAACATCAGCCCTTTTAGGCTCACCATTATCATCTAAATATTCAACAGAAATGACTTCTTTATCAGCTTGCTCGAAAAACGCTTCATTTTTATAGTTACCTGGTAACTCTGGTAACGAAGTGTTCTTAAGTAGATACATTGGATCATTGGCTTTGAAGTTAAACCTTTCCCAAGCACTTAAAGAATCTGTTCCATCATGCTTATATATAACACTATCAATCTTAATATTATCTTCAGCGATGAAGTGACGATACATTCGACCGACTAAATGTTCGCAATGTCTATAAATTGATTTACCTGTTTTCCAGCTGAGCCTATCTAATTGAGACCAAATAACAAGAGTACCTGAATCAGGCCTTTGTGGAAAAAATGCTTTCACAAACTTCTCAGGAATTGCCTTTATTACGGGTTCTGGCACTTCTTCTAAGTCACCTGTTTTCATTTGTTCAATATCAAGAAATGTATGATATGGTTCACCACCGTTTTGCCAGCTCCATACATCAACGCGCTTACACTGCGAAATAGAGGAATTAGGTAAGCCCATACCAAATTTCCCCATACCTTCACTATCATTTCGGTGTGTCCCTCCCCCAAACTGCATCGCTTTTCGCAATGTTTCAGGTGTCATACCAACACCATTATCCCAAAGAGTTATCTCAGAGACAGTGTAATTTTTTTTATTAGCTAACTGCTTTTCAATAAACCCAACTTCAACACGAGTTGCCTTAGCTTGTAAGCTATTATCTATTAATTCAGCTAATGCATAGGCCGTATTGTTATATCCATTGTCTCTTAAAGACTCAATGACTGTTTCAGCACTTAAAAATCGATTGCTCATTACAACTCTCCCTTTTCAGCCCACATTTCATTCCAATACCCAAAAGCAAGGCTAATACTTTGAAACTCAGGTATATCATCCATTACTGTATAAATATTACATTCACGATTACCGCCACTCCGATGCCCTCGCATAGCTCTTCCAGCCATTTGAAGATATTGAACGAGAGAGTTCATAGGCTTTGCGATAATAGTTACATTAGTTTTAGGTGCATCAAAACCGGCTGTTAATACATTAAAATTAACAAGAACTTGTAAATCACCACTTTTATACTGATTTATTTTAGCTCTTCTGCTTTCTGCAGAGTCATTTTTACTATCTATTGAAGCCGCCTTAATACCTCTATAGGCCAATGCTGTAGCTAGATTAATACTATGCTCAACATTACAAGCGAAAACGATTATTTGTGAGTTGTTATGACACTCTTTAATAATCGTCTGTAATATTTTCCGGTTTCGTTCAATATTATGCGCAAGAGTATTCATTGTTTCTGGTCCTCCGGCATCTTTAAGCTCAAATGCCGTAATACCCGAGTGATCGTAATTTAGCGACTTAAAATTTGCCTTTGCTAAGTAACCCTTTTCAACAAGATAATCTATTGGTGAGAGGTAACCAGAAATACGCATAGAAACTTTATTATTATCATAGAAGTTTGCTAATTGAGCATCTTCATCTGACAGGCCATCTTCTGAAAAACTCCTTCCAGGTGTTGCAGTTAAGCCGATCAATGATGCTTTAAAATAATCATCATTGATAAAATCATCCACTACTTCTTTAAACTTTGGAGCTATAGACTTGTGAGCCTCATCAAAAATTACCATCGTTACTTTTTGAGCAAGTTCTTTATAGAGAATCTTTAATTGCCGAGAGTTGTTCTTTCTCAAGCTTAAAAACTTGTGAAGGCCAGCAACAACAAAGCCTGCGTCTATACCACTTAAACTTTCATTTGAGTTCGAATAGAAGCCATAAATTGAAGTTGCTCTATTACCTAATGACTGCCAAGCTTTACTGAATTCAGCATAAGCTTGAGTGCACAACTCTTCCCTATCAGCCAACCATAAAACTACATTTTTATCTGAAGCTCTTAAATGCTCTGAAGCAATATTCATTGCAGTTCTTGTCTTTCCTGCACCTGTAGGTAAATGTATTAAGACTCTTGAATTACCAGCATCCAGATTAGCGAAAACTTGCTTTGTAATATCTTGTTGATAAGGGTACATGGCATAATTAGGCTCAACCCTTGTTAAACTTTCAAGGTCGGTGTTTTGCTTCAGTTGTTGCTCATATAGTTCACCTAAACCGATGGTTGATGCAAAGCTACCGGGATTAGCCTTAGCCCAACTTATAACCGCATCGTAATGAGCAGGCGTTACATTATTAGTTTCTATTTCGAGTGATGGAAATAATTCAGGAAGTAACCTAGGAGGGAGTCTATCGATTAAACGCTCCCTCAAAGTATCATCAAATAAAAAGTCAACTTGCTTAACACTTGCGACTATATTTGCTAGGTTATTTTTATTATAAGAGTTTTGTTCGCTGATTTGATTATTAGAATCTTCAGTTTTCAATGCAAAATCTAGTGACTTTTTAGGTAAAAAACTGAGTAACTCATCTTCTGAAAAATTAGCTAAAATACTGGTGAGCATAGTAATCCCTTAAGTCAACATCCATTGTAATTATTATTTTTCTGAACAAAATAATAATTAATTACCTTTATGATTCATGACATTACAACAAAGCCCCCACAGGGACAAGGGAAATAAGACAAAAAACTTAACCCTGTATGAATGAACAGTCTTTATCATTGTTTTTAGATAGTTTAGGCTTCCGTTGCTCTCATTTTCACGTTACTATCCTTCTGGACAAGTTCTCCAGGAGTAGTCTCAAAGCATGAAAGCTAAATTTACAGGTCACGACACCTTCCCTCTGCGCTATGGATGGTTATTCAAAGCAGTTAATCATTTGAATTCAAATGGTAATTTCTCAAGCTCCGACGAAGAGAGTATTCGTCATTCTATTGTAGAGCTTGGTGTAGGTAAAAATATGGTTAAAGCGATTCAGTATTGGGCTGAGTCGAGCGGTATCATAGAAAGCAATCGTAAAAATAATAAAACGCTACATAATGTGACTGTAAATAAAGGCCTTTACTTATTTGATAAGGGCGGTAGAGACCCTTATTTAGAGTTGCCTGGCTCTATATGGCTACTGCACTTTTGGTTAAACTTTAATGACGAACACTTAACAGCTTATCGCTACTTTTTTAATTACTCTAATGTTCAGCATTTTGAAAAATCAAAACTGATAGATGACTGTTATGAAGATGCTAAGCGCTTAGTGAAAAGCGAAATTGGTAACGTTACAACTATCAAAAAAGACATGGATTGTTTTTTAAATATGTATAGCAAAAAAGTTAAAACAACAGCGAAAAAAGTCGATGAAGATCATTTCACCTCTCCTCTTGCTGAACTTAATTTAGTACAGGATAACGGCCGCTCTTTTTATGTTAGTAACTTAACTGAAAGGCCTGAACTACCTATTGAAATATTTGTTTATGCCCTACTGGAGTTTTTTAAAGTAGAAACAACTGAATCTAAAGTGAGCACTATCGATTTTGATTCGTTACTTACTAAACCGTGTTCGCCTGGACGAATATTCAGGTTATCAGAATCAGGTTTAGGGCAAAAACTCGATGAAGCGCAAGAATACACTAATAAAAACATTTCATGGGTAGACTCTTTAGGACTTAGACAAGTAAACATCTCTGAATCAGAAAAGAATAATACTATTAATTACTTAAATGAATATTACGGCAAATACAATGTCTGAATCTCTTATTGCAATTAACCAACGATATAAAAGTTCCACTCGCATTGATGTTGATAGTGGTAATTTAAAACCTTTTATAGATGACTTTATTGTTCATGGTACAGCAATAAATGTACTCGATACTATTAGCCGTGAGTTCGAAGGTAGTACGCAAAGAGCGTATACAATTACCGGCCCGTATGGTTCAGGTAAATCGACAGTAGCTTTGTTTTTATCATGCTTGTTATCGGTCGATTCAGAACAAAGAAATTACGCACTAAACAAATTAAATAGTTCTCAAAATGTTATAACCGAATTTGATGATAGGTTTAAAATTACTAATGGTTGGAAGACCATTAAGCATGTATGCGGTCTAGAGGCACCAGCAAATAGTATTCTAATAAGCTTATTGAGAGCGTTTGACGTTGAATTTGATCTACAAGATATACAAGCTCTTGATGATGACCAATGCTTAGCACAGATAAAGTCACTTCTACAAAAACAAACTGAAAGCGAAGACGGCGTTTTAATTTTACTCGATGAAATGGGTAAAGCTCTAGACTATCAATCACGTGCAAATAAAGATTTGCATTTATTTCAGTCACTTGCTGATATTGTTCAACAAGTTAAGCGTCCTGTATTACTGGTTGGCTTTTTACACCAAGCATTCTCTGATTACGCTAAAAATAAAGATGTAAAAACACAGCAAGAGTGGAGCAAAGTTCAAGGCCGTTACAGAGATTTAAGCTTTAATCCTTCTATTGATGAATCATTAGTGCTTGTTGGTGACTCAATTTTTAGAGCACCTAAAGTTGTTAATGCTCTCGAATCTAAATATGAAAGTTTAGTTGATATCGTAAGCTCTGTATTTACGAATCAAAACAAAAATGTTGATGCTTTAAGCAAAACACTACCTTTAGATCCTATTGTTAGCTTATTACTAGGCCCAGTATCTCGTCGTCGCTTTTCACAAAATGAACGAAGTTTATTTGGCTTTTTAGCATCACACGAAAAATATGGTTTCAGAGAATTTTTAGAATCTGAATATAGTGAGCTTAATGAAGAGTTAAGTTTATATCGTCCTGAAATGTATTGGGACTATTTGCATCATAACTTACATCATTTAATTGTAACTTCTCAAGATAGCAAGGCGTGGCTAGAGGGCTGTGACGCAATTTATAGAGCCGAACAAAAAGGCGATGAATTACACACAGCCATTACTAAACTAATTGCTTTACTTACTATTTTTGGTTTTCATCACCAGTTACACGCCAAACGCGAGTTTATAAAAAAATATTTTGTTAGCCGCGGTTATGAAGCTGACGAAATACTACAAGCTTTGAGTGATTTAGAAACCTGGACGGTTATAATTTACCGACAAAAACACGATGCTTTATTTGTGTTTCAAGGTAGTGATATTGACATAAATAATTTAATTCACGAACGTATTGAAGCAATAAGCTATGGTGTTGATTGGACAGAAATATGTGATATACCACAGAACATTTTAGCAACAGCCCATTACCACAAAACAGGGACTATGCGTTGGGCAACAACCAAGCTTATAAACAAATACGATGTTGCTCTTGTTAAACCATTTGTGACCCCTCCAAAAACGGGAGAAGCTTTTGCTACGTTTATTTTATGTGTGAATGACGATATTGCTAAAGAACTTAAAGCGCATGAGAAGACAATGCCTTTTAGTATTGTTGGTAAGTTTAAAGACTTTTCAAATTTAAAAAATGCAGCTATTGAATTAATTGCTTTAAAACAAATACTCAAAGATGAAAAGAAAATATCTCATGACCTTATAGCTAAGAACGAACTTGAGAACAGAATTAAGTTTGCACAAGCAAACGTAGATCATGAGCTGCAATATGTTTATAAAAATGCTGATTGGTTTCATTGTGGTAAAAAATTACAAGCAGCACCTTTAACATCTATCGCTTCAAAAATTGCAAATGATTTGTTTAACAAGTCACCTGTCGTTATAAACGAGTTAGTTAACCGCTCTAAGCCCTCGGGTAGTGCGAATAGCGCTATTCGTAAGTTAATGAACGCCATGTTTGAACAAGGCGATGAAAAAGATCTAGGTTTTGATGAAAAGGCATTTCCACCTGAAAAAGGCCTTTATCTTTCTTGTCTAAAAAGTAAAGGTTGGCACTGTGAAACATCAGAAGGCTTTTTATTTCCAGCTGAATGGAGTAAAGACTCTCAAAAAGCCAACCCTGAGATGTATGAGTTATTTAAAAGTGGCTTTAGCTTTATAAAAGAAAACTCAAAGAACAAACAAGTAACATTAGCTGAACTCTATGATTTTTGGATGCGTCCTCCTTTTGGTTTAACTGCAGGTTTATGCCGTATTTATGGCTTAGCTTTGTTAAAGTCTCTCGAAGGGCAAGTTGCTTTTTACGATTGGGATTCGACTAACCAGTTCATTTTTATTCCTGAACTTGATGAAGAGCTAGTAAACAAAATATACAAACATCCAAATGAAGCTGGGGTTCGTTACTTCGAGATATCTGAAATACAAAGTCACTTACTAGACAATTTAGCTCAGGCGACACTAGGTGAAGCTAAAAATGACGCTGCTATTTTAAACATTGCTAAACATATTGTGGGGATTGTTCATAAGCTGCCTACATGGGTTAAAAAGACTAGTGGCGAAAGTTTTACTGGTGATAAAGGCAATGGTTTAACAAAGCAAGCTCGTGACTTTAGAAATAAAGTTATTGCAGCAAACGATCCTTACAAATTAATTTTAGATGATCTACCTGCTGTATTTGGGTTTAAGAAAGATGACCCTGCACTTGAAGACAAACTTGGAAATTATTTAAAAACTGCTATTGAAGATTTAAGTGCTCAGCACGATATTTTGCTAAGTGGTTTTAAGCAAATAATAGTTCAAATGTTAGGTGAAGATTTTAATCATACCCTAAAAGAGCGTTGTGATTTTGTTGAAAAGATTGCTAAGCGACCAAATGTAAAAGAGCTTGCAAAGCGTATTTCACAGCACATTGATGGTAAAACAAAATTTGAATTTATTATTAATTTAGCCACAGGTACACCAGAACGAAATTGGACCGATAAGCATTTGCGTAATGGCCTTGATGAATTGCAAAATTTATGTGTTCAGTTTAGAAGAATTGAGTCATTTGGAAATATTCAAACTCAAGGAAATTCTAAGCCTTTAGCATTTATTACCACCGATAGTGAAGGTAATCATCAAGAATTTGGTGGATTTATTAAGCACAATTTAGATCAAGATAAAGACGTAACAGCTGCTGTTGAAAATATTCAAACTACGATTGTTAATATGTCAAAAGAGAAACAGCTTGCAGCATTAACGAGTTTATTAACGAACTTGATGGAACAAAGTGAGTCAGAGGTAGCTGATGACTGAAAAAGTTAAACACGTACTTGGGCTTTCTGGCGGCAAAGATAGCAGTGCTTTGGCGCTGTTTGTAAAGGAAACATACCCTGAATTAGATGTAGAATACTTTTTTACAGATACAGGGTATGAATTGCCTGAAACCAATGAATTTATAGACCAACTAGAAGAGAAGTTAGGTTATATACATAGGTTAAATGCTCGTTCATTAAATAATATTGAAGGACGTGGCGAAAAAGATTTTGCTCACTTATTAAAAGAGCATGGTAACTACTTACCTTCACAAAGAGACCGCTGGTGTACCGTACAAATGAAACTAAAACCATTTGAGCAATGGTTAGATGGTTTCATCAAAGATGGATACAAAATAAAGAATTATGTGGGTATTCGTGCTGATGAACCTGAACGTACGGGTTACATGACTATAGAGAAGCCTATCGAGTCAGTATTCCCATTTAGAGAGCATGGCATTGTTCGTAGTGATATCGAAAATATATTACAACGCAATGGTTTAGAACTACCTGAATATTATAAGTGGCGCTCTCGCTCAGGATGTACTTTTTGTTTTTATCAAAGGAAAATTGAATGGGTTAAGCTAATGGAAAAGCACCCTGACCTTTTTGAAGAAGCAAAAGCATTTGAAAAAGGTGATGATGAAAATACTACTGTTGGCGAACGCTTTTATTGGATGGGCCAAGGTCAGCCTTTAGAGACTTTAGAAGATCCTGCTGTTCAAAAGCGCATTATTGAAAATCATGAAAAAAAAGTAGCTCGTTTCAACAGAAAGAAGCGCCGAAATGCTTTGCTAGGTGATTTTGAAGGTTATTGTGAATTTAATGAACTTGATGATATTTATGACGAAGCTGAAGGCGGTGGAGCCTGTGTAACTTGTTATAAATAATAGGAAGCGGCTCAATAAGCCGCTTTTTTTATCGCAGTGATTAAGAAATCAATATTATTGGTTGTGATTTCATGAGTGAAACTGATTCTAAAGGTATGCTCAGCTTGCTCTCGAGTTAACCCTAATGCCGTTAAAACATGTGAAGCTTCTATCTCTTTTGAAGAGCATGCAGACCCTTGAGCAAGACAAACAGAATTCTCATTATCACGAACCAGTACACCTACATTAGTTTTCGGAAGAGATAATGAAAGTATGTGAGGTAAAATATTACCTTGCCCGTTTACGAGATATTCGATTTCATCTTCTTCTAATTTTTTTAAGAAGTAAGATTTAAGGGTATTATTTTCAAAATTGCTATACGCTTGTGGAAACACTTCGATTGCTTTACCAAAACCAATTATTAATGGTGCTGCAACAGTTCCACCTCTTAACCCATCCTCTTGACCTGCGCCATGTATAACAGGTAGAAGATTACGTTTTCTGAGGTCACGAATATAAACAGCACCAATTCCTTTAGGTCCACCAACCTTATGTGCAGAAAATGACATTACATCAATATTCATCTCGTCAACGTCAATATCTGTTTTGCAGAAACTTTGAGCTGCATCTGAGTGAAAGATGATACCTTTTGAAAAGCAAAGCTCACCAATTTCTGCAATAGGATTAATTGTGCCAAGTTCATTATTCACATGCATTATAGAGACAAGAGCTGTGTCTTCTTTTATTGCTGCTCTAACACTTTCAGCTGTAATCACGCCATTAATATCTGGTTTTACAAGCGAAATCTCATAACCTAGTTTTTGAAAGTAGTCGCAGATTGCAAAAATGCATTTGTGCTCAATTGATGAAATCACAATGTGTTTTTTAGTTTTTAGGTCTTCATCACCAAGCAATATACTTTTAAAAGCTATATTGTTTGATTCTGTTGCGCCACTGGTGAAAACTATTTCACTTGGAAAAGCCCCTATTTCATCAGCTAATAGCTCTCTTACCTCATTGATCTTATCTAACGCAGACTCACCTAAAATATGACTGGATGCAGAGTTTGCATAACAACTCTCAAATGCGCCTATCAATGTTGATTGTACTTCAGGTAATATTGGATAAGATGCTGCTGAGTCAAGATATATCATAAACAAGTCCCTAATATTTAGTATTTTAAGGTTATCACAAGCGAGCCTAGGTCACAGACACTTTTTATGCTAAAACTTTAAAAGGTTATTTAGTGTAAAACTGAACTTTATGGCTCAAAGTAAGTTGAATAACCATGAAAAATATAGGTTTTTTCGATGAATGAAATAATAACTCTAATTTATTGAAGAGGATTTTAGTGCAGAAATGCACTACGGCAGGGTACAATCAGTTTACAGGTTTTGTTTTATCAGACTAAAGAACTATCAAAAACTTGAACAATTTTTAAAAATAGCCCCGTGTTATTGAGCTTTAAAGGATATCAAGCTCTATGCAAATACCTAATATTGAATTTCATCTCCCGATTAGGCGGTTACTGGAAGCAGTAGCCACTTCAAACGTGGAGATAAAATATGAAAAAATCGCGCTCATTAAGGCGTCATCATTACGCTAGATTAAAGAGTAAAGTTGTAAACCAAACTTACTTTGGTCATAGCAAAAACGATTGGTGTTGTGCACTTGAAAACAAAATTGGTTTTTATGCTAACACTGCAAAGTGCACTTCTTCGGCACTTAGCTCAAACCCAAGAAACAATAAATGGAATTCAAAAAAGCATCAATTAACGCTGCAAGAACGCAGAAGTGAACTTGATGCAAAAGAGTTTAATTACTAAAGCTAAAAGGTCGGCAATTGCCGACCTTTTTGGTATTTGAACTTCTATTACAAAGCCAAACTACTATATCGTTCTTCTGTGCAGAATGGCGTTTAGCCATGTTTCTGTGGCGCGCTCAGGGCGTTGGTCGGCGCTTTGCCATGACTTGAGGATAAACAGGTCGGTGCCTTTAATAATGCTCTCAAGGGCTTGTTCGTTTAGGTCAGTAAATTCGCGACCGTTGTGTTCGCGCTCGCCTTCGCCGTATTTAAACGATACATACACGATGCCTTGTGGCTTTAATGCGCGGGCAAGGTTATTGAATGCGTCGGTTAAGTCGTTTTTTGCTACGTGAATAAGGCTTGCGCAGCACCAAATGCCGTCGTATTTGGCAACGTCGTTTAGCTCTAGAAAGCCGCTTACTGCTACGTCTTGGTTTAAGTATTCTGACGCCAGCTTTGCCATAGCTGGGCTGATATCGAATGCATCTACGCTATAACCACGCTCTTTAAAGATGAAAGCATCGCGACCAGAGCCACAACCGGCATCAAGTAAAGCGCCTTTTTTTGGGATCAGCGGTAAGAACTCGTCATAAAGTTCATTGAGGTCTACATCGAGTGTGGCATCGACAAATGCTTGCGCATTTTGGTTGTAGTATTCGACGGTTTTGGATGCCATTTTACTTCCTTTATATTGGCAAGATTGCTTGGCGCTAAAATACCATTAAAGCTAGGTAACGCAAAGGATGAAATGTGATTTTAGATGCTAAGAATCAACGATTTTAGAATGGATATTAGAAGTTAGTTGGAGAGAGGAAGAAGGTAGTAGTTACGAGGTGCGAGGAACGAGATACGAAGGACGAGGTGCGAGGTGCGAGGGACGAGATGCGAGGGACGAGATGCGAGGGACGAGATGCGAGGGACGAGATGCGAGGGACGAGATGCGAGGGACGAGATGCGAGGGACGAGATGCGAGGGACGAGATGCGAGGGACGAGATGCGAGGGACGAGATGCGAGGGACGAGATGCGAGGGACGAGATGCGAAGGACGAGATGCGAGGGACGAGGTGCGAGATGCGAGATGCGAAGGACGAGATGCGAGGGACGAGGTGCGAGATGCGAGATGCGAGGTTTTATACTTTTAACTCAACAACATTGCACAATTGGCAATTTACTAGCACTATTATGTATTAAGAAGACTTTAGTCTGAGGTAAGCATGCACGACAAGCAAACTCATTGCCAGCCAACAGGTTGCAATAACTGTAAAGACAAATTAGAACTTGGTTTTGATTTTACAATGGCTTTTCAGCCAATTATTGATTGCACCGATAAACATATTTTTGGCTATGAGGCTTTAGTTAGAGGGCCTAATAATGAGTCGGCTTATTCTGTTATCTCACAAGTTAACGATGAGAACCGTTATACCTTCGACCAGCTTTGTCGTATTAAAGCTATTTCGCTTGCAGCTAAGCTGAAGCTTGATTCTATTTTGAGTATTAACTTTTTACCTAACGCGATTTACAAACCTGAGCGCTGTATTAGAACAACCCTTGAAGCTGCTAAACAATATGACTTTCCGGTAGAACAAATTATGTTTGAGTTTACCGAGGTTGAAAAGGTTGAAGACAGTACGCACATCAAACGTGTTGTTGAGTATTACCAATCACTCGGGTTTATTACCGCAACCGACGACTTTGGCTCAGGGTATTCTGGTTTAAATTTATTGGCTGATTTTCAGAGCAATATTATTAAGCTCGATATGGAGCTGATACGCGATATTCATTTAAATAAAGCACGACAAATCATAGTGAACCATTGTATTGCTATGTTTGAAGAGCTCAACATTACCGCCCTTGCCGAAGGCATTGAAACAGTTGAAGAGTATCAATGGTTGCGCCAAGCTGGCGTAAGTTTAATGCAAGGGTATTTCTTCGCTCGCCCAGGGTTTGAGAGCCTACCAGAAGTTGATTTTAGTAAGTTGGAGTAAGTCCGAGTAACGAGAATCGAGTTGCGACAAAACAAGAGCTTTCAGCCGTAAGCCCTCAGACGCATGAAGACATTAGGTGCTAGGTTTTGGGCGCTAGGCGCTAGGACGCGATGTTAAATCGCTGCTACTTGTTCGGCGTAAAAACGCCTCCTACATCTCGCAACTTTCTCCTCGTATCTCGAAACTCGCATCTCTTATCTCGTAACTTTCCCCTTTACTCTTTCCCCTTGTAACTCGCTCACTTAAGACACTTCCCGGCTAAAGCCAGTCCTACACGGGAAACATTAGGTGCTAGGCGCTAGGACACGATGTAAAATCGCTGCTACCTCGCATCTCGCAACTTTACTCTTTCCCCACTTTTAGTACCGTTTTTGTGAAAAATAACAACTTATTCGTTGATGTAGTTACAATTTATCTGTAACTTGTGTCGCCCATTTCGCTACGCACGACTATAATATTAAGCGAAATCAACATTTTCATACTAAATACTAGGGATACACAATGAAAAAACTTCCTATTGCATTGGCTCTATGTGCTGCTTTTGTGTCTGCAAACACAATGGCAGAGGTTCGCATAAACGGCTTTGCTTCTATTGTTGGCGGTAAAGCCCTTGACGACGACGCTACTCTTTACGGTTACGATGACGATATTTCGTTTAAAAACGAAAGTATGTTCGCATTACAGCTTTCTGCAGATTTACAAGAAAAGCTGAGCGCTACGGCACAAATTGTGGCGCGTGGTAGTGATGATTTTGATGCTGAATTTGAATGGGCTTATTTAACTTATGAGTTCAGCGATGAGCTACAAGTAAGTGCTGGTAAAATGCGCGTGCCTTTTTACCGTTATTCAGACTTCTTAGACGTTGGTTACACTTACCGTTGGGTTCGTCCGCCGCAATCTGTTTATAACCTCCCGTTTTCAACGTATGAAGGCCTAAGCCTGTTACATAACACGCAATTAGGTGATTGGGATTCAACCGTTCAAGTTATTTACGGTAGCTTCGATGGCAACATTGCTGTGGTATCGGTTAATGGCGATACAGAGCTTAATGATATTGCTGGTATCAACTGGACGATGAGCTATGACTGGTTCAGTGCTCGTGCTGCGTACTTTGTAGCCGATACAACAATTGCAATTGAAAACGACACAGATGCAGGTGTTGCACTTAATGGCCTTGAGCAAACTCTTCGCGCTGCCGGCTTTGTTGATCAAGCAGATGATATTGCGGTAGACGAAGATGACGGCTCTTTCTTCGCTGTGGGCTTTTCAATTGATTACAACGACATTTTGTTTGATGCTGAATACACTGAGTTTGAAGTAGAAAACAGTGCTCTTGCTAAACAAACTCAATACTACACGTCTGTTGGTTACCGTATGGATGAGTGGATTGTGCACTTAACTTACGAAAATAACGACGACAAACACGATAGCAATCGCTACAACGCGCTACCTGCAGTACCTGCTTTAAACGCGGGTATTAATCAGGTGCTTGAAGGCGTTAGAGCAAAAAGCAATGTGTATACCATTGGTACTCGTTATGACTTCCACCCATCTGCTGCATTAAAAGTAGATTTCAGCCGCTTTAAAGATGACATTTCAGATACAGAAACCGACGTTGTTGCTGTTGCTGTTGATTTAGTTTTTTAATTGGAGCTCATGATGAAAAAATTATTAATCGCTACAGCAATGACTCTTTGCTCGCACGCTGCATTTGCTGAGGTTGCTGTTATTGTAAATCCTGCAAATGGCAATGCTATTGATGAAGGAACAATCAAAAAGATTTACCTTGGCAAGACAAAATCGTTTGACGATGGCACTAAAGTAAACCCGGTAAACCAAGACGGCAACAGCGTAAGCGATGAGTTTAACGATAAGGTGGTTGGTAAGTCGGGCAGCCAGCTTAACGCTTATTGGTCAAAACTGGTATTTACTGGTAAAGGTACGCCACCTGAGAAACTAGCAAACGATCAAGCTGTTATTGATTTTGTTGCAGCCAACGGCGACGCCATTGGTTATATCGATGCAGCAAAAGTAACTGATAAAGTTAAAGTAGTCGGTACTTATTAAGTCTTTACTTTCATTAATAAAAAACCAGGCAATTCAAATGTGCCTGGTTTTTTATGCGCTTAAATTACTCAATTTTAAATTTAGCTGTGGCGTCGAGCAACGAATCAGAAAGGTAATGAAGGTTTTTCGCGACATCACGTACCGCCGACAATGAATCCATTGTTTCTTCAAACGACATATGCATATTCGACACGTTCTCAACAACCATACTAGCAACTGATGTTTGCTCTTCGGTGGCTGCGGCGATTTGCGAATTCATACCGTTAATTTCTAAAATCTGCTCAGAGATTTTATCTATCGATTGCCCTGTATTTTCTGCTGCTTCGGCATTGTTTGTAGCCATATCACGAGCCGAATTCATAGCATTTACCGCATGGCTTGCTGCGGTTGTCAAAGTTGAAAGCAGCTCCCTGATTTCGTTAGTTGAGTGCGACGTTCTTGAGGCAAGCTCACGTACTTCATCTGCTACAACCGCAAAGCCACGGCCTTGTTCACCGGCACGCGCAGCCTCAATAGCCGCATTTAAAGCAAGCAAATTGGTTTGCTCTGCAATCGAGGTAATTACGTTTAAGATTTGAGTCACATTTTTAGTGTCATTTGCCAGCTGGTTAATTGTTGATGCCGCTTGGTTAATCTCATCACTTAATGTTTTTGACTCAGTCACAGAGCGCTGTATTTGCGTTCTGCTTTGCTCAACTTCGCGCTCAGCTGTTTGTGCAGCTTGTGATGCATTTGCCGCTGAATGAGAAATATCAGCAACACTTTGACGCATTTCTTCCATCGACTGTTTAACGATTTCGGCATCTGATGTTTGTTTGGTTGTTGCGCGCTCTGCACGTTCCATACCTTGTACAAGTCGCGTTGAGTTCTCCATTAATGGTTCACAAACCGCTATTACCTCAAGTACCGCAGCTTTTAACAGCTGTATAAACGCATTAAAGTTAATTGACACTTGGCCAATTTCATCTTTAGCGTGAACTTCAAGTTGGGTGCTTAACGAGCCTTTACCGTCAGCTAATAGACGTAAGTTATTTGCCGCAGCACTTGCTGATGAGCCAATTCCTCGAGCAATCCAAATTGAGGTAGCAATAAGCAGAATCAGTGACACTACAGACACAATAAGCATTAAGTTTAGTGCATTGTCTGAACGGGCTTTAGTTGCTTGCACTAGTTCAAAAAAACGGTCGTCTGCACGGGTTTGTGCACGTTTAAATCCCGCTAAAACAGCCTCATATTGCTGTGTTTTTTGCTGTGCTTGCTGCTGAATTTTACTAAAGTCAGCGGTGCCATCGATCATTGAAGTGGCAATCATCGACGAGGTTTGCGCATAAAGCTCTAATTGTTTTTTTGTATCGGCTTGCACATAGCTGTCGTTAATGCTGATGATGTTTTGTAGGTTTTCATTAATCTTTTTATACGTTTGTGAAGCACTATCGACTAAGTCTGACTCACCAAACGTGACTGCTTGAGTGTATAACTCATCTAGTTTTTCGAGTAATGCTACATTTTCTGAAGTAAGTTTTACTACCTGATAAGACGACTTTTCTAACTCGTCGAGCGAGATTTTATTGTCATTCATCGCGATATAGTTCGTCACCACGATAATGACAAATGCCGTTATGGCAATGCATGTTATAGCGTGTATTTTTTTTGTGATGCTCAAATTGTTGAAAGAAATACCTGCAGACATTGAATCCACCTTTGTTGTCATATTACTTAGTATTATCGCCTGATTTCCCTAAAGTATTAACTATAT
>NZ_JAKEVM010000042.1 GCF_022398475.1 Pseudoalteromonas shioyasakiensis
GTTTTACTATGTTTTCCTTCAGAACAATTGTGATTTGTACTGTGTTACTTTCACCTAGTCTTTATGCCGAAACAAAATCAGCGACTCTAGAAACTCAAGCAGCGGAGCGAGCAACTGAATTTGCCACTACGCTTAAATCAGCATTGGGAGCTGCAATAAAACAAGGCGGTTTAGTTGAAGGAATTAACGTGTGCAAAATGCAAGCCCCGGCTATTAGCGATAGCTTATCAACTGATGGTTGGACGGTAGCACGTAAAAGCACTAAAAACCGTAATCCAAATAATCAACCCGATGAATGGGAAGCTGAAAAAATCGCCCAGCTGCTCGATATGATCAGAAACACAGAGAGCATCGACAATGTGACTTTTTCAACCAATAAAGATGGTCAATTTCGCTTTGCTAAAGCGATAAAAGTCGCGCCAGTTTGCCTCAATTGTCATGGCCAAACAATTGCGCCAGAAGTAAAGCAAGCGCTTAGCGAACATTACCCAAATGATTTAGCCACAGGCTATCGGCTTGGTGATCTAAGAGGAATATTCTCTATTACCAAAACGCTCGAAACCACTGAAAAGTAAAATAGTACTTCAAAACAAAAAAAGAACAAGAAAGCAGTAATCCAATGAAGTTAACCTTTAAAAGCAAAGTATTTTTAGCATTAAGTGTTGCGATTTTAATCATCGATATTTGTTACATTTTGCTTAACTACACACTAGAAAAAGAAACGCTCAACAAAAATCTAATAAACCAAGGCGAAAACCTCGAATCAAGTTATCAATTATTAATGTCGCAAGAGCAGGAAACAATGCTTGCCATTGCGACCTTTGTAGCAAACGATCCTGAAGTTGCAGAACTCTTTTATCAAGGTAAGCAAGCTATTGAACAAGAGGGTGGAGGCAAAGGAAAAGAGCGTGCCGCCGCAATTCGCAAACAGCTATTCAATAAAGTCGCACCTGCTTGGCAAGAAGTACAAAATAGCTTTTCAGCCCGCCAGCTACATTTTCATCTAGGGCCTGGCTCTACTAGCTTTTTACGAGTGCACAATGATAAAAAATATGGCGACACCATGCATGATATTCGACATATTATTGTTGATGCTAATCGCGATAAACACGCTCTTTCAGGGTTAGAAACGGGTCGAATTTACTCCGGTATCCGCGGTGTAGTACCCGTCTATTTCACCGATAAAATTAATCAACAGCGTATTCATGTAGGCTCATTAGAAGTCGGCACCTCATTTGATTCACTCCTCGATACGCTCGACAATGAGTTTGATTTAGGTATTGCGGTATTATTTACAGCTGAACATATCGATAACTTACTTTGGGAAGATGCCAAAGCAAAACGTTTTGGCAGCAAACTGAATCAATGCAACTGCTATTTAGAAGCTATTTCAAGAGATAATGCAACCGACTTTATTACCTCAATAGCCAGCGAAACTGTATATAACCAAACAACTGTAAAGCAAAGTGAAATAGCCGGTAAGCATTATGCGATTACCTATATTCCTGTACGCGATTATCTCGGGCACAAAGATCCAGGTCAGCCTGATATTGGTAACATCGTGCTTTGGCGCAATATTGATGAGCAAATAAATGCCTTCAACGAATCCATGACTTACAACATTGCTTACGGAATTATTGGTTTTCTCTTGCTAGAAATACTTATTTATTTTGCTGTAAAACTCGCCGTGCGCTCACTAGAAAATGAAGTAAAGCATCAAGCAAACAAACTTTTAAAAAACAGCTGGGAGTTAAACCTTGCTGACAAGATAATCGAAAACCTGCGCGAAGGTATTATTATTACTGATGAAGATGCTGCCATCGTTCGAATAAACCAAGCCGTTGCTGATATCACAGGCTATAAAAAAGATGAGTTACTAGGTCAAAACCCAAATATATTAAGTTCTAACACCCAACCGAATGAGTTTTATGAGTCTATGTGGCAACAACTAGATGATAAAGGCTATTGGCAAGGAGAAATTTGGAACCGCAGAAAAGACGGTGAGTTCTTCGCTGAGTCACTCACAATCACAGCCGTAAAAGACGAAAGTGCACAAGTTCGCAACTATGTTTCGGTATTTTCTGATGTAACACAGCAAGCCAAACAGCGCCAACATTTAGAAAAAGCAGCATTTTTCGATACCTTGACTGGGTTACCCAATCGTATGTTACTTGCCGATAGATTAGCCCAGGCAATTGAATTGGCAAAACGCAACAACAACTTAGTTGCTTGCGTATTTATAGACCTAGATAAATTTAAACCGGTTAATGACAGTTATGGTCATCAAGCTGGCGATCACCTTTTAGTGACCTTAGCCGCTCGTATGAGCACAATACTTCGTAAACAAGACACCCTAGCACGAATTGGCGGTGATGAGTTTGTTGCTGTGATTGGCAATCTCACAGAGCAAGAAGCTTGTTTAACCTTAATTGAACGATTAAACGCTGAAATTTTAAATCCGGTAAAATACCAAGACGACATGCTATGCGTATCAGCGAGCATTGGTATTTCATTTTATGACCCGATGCATGACATATCAGCTGAAACTTTGCAAAAACAAGCCGACAAAGCGATGTATAAAGCAAAAGAGCTGGGTCGTAATGGCTATCAAATTTTTACTGATAGCATGATGGATACTAAATAAACGATGCGATCTCTTGTTCAACTTGGGGCTCGCATAGTTTACTCTTAGCCATTAAAATACCCTTTTAAAATCAACCATGGTGCCATTTATGTCTTTTCCTCCTTGCCCACAATGTAACTCTGAATACGTGTATGAAGATCAAAACAATTTAGTATGCCCAGAATGCGCTCATGAGTGGGATCCTAATGCGGTTGATACCGATGATGTGATCAATGTGAAAGATGCTAACGGCACTTTATTAGCTGATGGCGATAAAGTGACTGTTGCGAAAGACCTAAAAATTAAAGGCAGCTCACAAGTAATTAAAATTGGCACCAAAGCCGTGATCCGCCGCGTGTTAGATAAAAAAGACCACGAATTAGACTGTAAAGTTGATGGCGTTGGTGAAATGATGGTTACCGCTAAGTTTGTTAAAAAAGCCTGATAACATTATAAAATTGTTATATATTGCTGCGAATAATTACGCAGCAATTTCAATAAGCTAACTTTTTTAATAGCCAAACTTTTCAACAACAATCCCCGTTACTTCACAATGTTCGCAGCTCAACTGCCAGCCAGCAGCCCATGTGGTTGCGTTAAGCTTTGCTTTGCAAAGTGGGCAAACTTCGCCAATAAAAGTGCTTGGGGTAATATCTTCAGCTTGCTTAGAAAACGGTCTTAAAAACCACAGAATATTATCGTCGATACTGATGGTTAGATCGTAGCGTAACGTTTCACAATACGCATTAAAAACTGCTTGTTTGTACTGTTTTGCGTGCTCAGCAGATTGGCTGGCATAAACACTGAGTGCATTTCCGATGTCTTTTAGGCGATCAGGCCATGCTTGTGAATCTATATTTGCTTTGCAATCTAATAACTCATCAAGAGTGTAACTTGCATAGTTTGGTTCAAACATCATTACCATCCTTGCTTTGGGTTATTAATTCTTTGGGTACTCAGTGCTTTGGATATAATGTACCATTTAGCTTTATTTGCAAAAGCCATTGATCAAACAAATTGTTCGCGATACTCAGCTTTTCATCTGAAAGTGTCGGGTATTGTCTTTGCTCAAACCACGCATAACGATTATACACATCGTTATTTTGCGTGATTTCCATAATGAGTCGATTTATAGCGTAGGCTTTTGCTGCACTATGCTCACCAACTTGTTCGCTGTAATACATGCTCGCTAAACTCATCAGCGCTTGTTCACTACCCTGCTTCGCTGCTTGCTCTAAAAATACGGTTTTACGCTCTTTAAAACTATCACGATTTTTGATGAACTCTGCACGTGACAACTTCTCAGGAAATTGCGACTTCATATAAAATTCGGGCGTTAGCCCTGCAAACGTTTGCTGCGCATAAGCCGAGCCATTTTCTGCAGCCTCTGCCAAATAACTGTAAAAAGAACGCCGCGTTGCTAAATCTAATCCTTGGCAATACTCATATTTATCTAAAACACGGCTTTGTATATCGCCAGCATCACTAAACTCATAGATTTCAGCCAATTTTTCTTCAAGGGCCTGTTCATCTAAAGGCGCATTAAAACAATACTTAAGGTTTTGCGCGATGAGGTAGTTAGCCTCAGCATCACCTTGCTCAGCGCGTTGCTTTAGCTCTGTAAAATGGTCAATAAACACACCATCAAAATGCCATTTCGGTGCATTTTTGATAATAAGTTCACGGCTGTCATTAACTTCACTCCCTTGCTCATCTGATTCATCAGCTAACAAACTCGTGCCAGGCTTTGTGGCAGGCATGCTTACTTGTGCCACAACTTTCTGCGTAGTTTTTATACCATTTAAAGATTCTGAATTGGTTGCAAAGATTGCTGATTCTTGAGAAAAATATATATACATAACGAACAACAATGCCAAAACCACTATTAAAAATGGCTTTATTCTTTGCCTAATAAAAGCATACCCAGACATAACAACCTACTTATCATTTTTGTTGCTAAGTAAGTTACAAGAAAACAAGGATGAAAGCTAAACTTAACTGCGGTTTCGCTTTTCAGCTATATAAACTATTTGCACTTGAGGCTTATAATTAAACCTAAGAAACCTGCAGTTCTAGCATTTGCTCGTTTTGAATCAAGTGGGCATTTTGTCTTTTTTTGCTGCTTATTTTAGGTCTTTATTAGGAATATTGTGTATGGAAGCATTACCGTATCTACAAAAGGTGACACTCAAACGAGAGCAGGTTTTCTCTTTTGATACATATCCATTCTCTATTCCTGCGGTTAATCAGCTCTTTGAAATAGACTTTTCGAAACATGTAACAATATTTGTAGTTGAAAATGGTTCTGGGAAATCGACTCTTTTAGAAGCAATTGCTATCGGGTTGGGTTTTAACGCCGAAGGTGGCTCTAAAAACTTTAACTTTCAAACTCAGCAATCGCATTCAGATCTTCATAAGTACTTGCTACTCTCAAAATCGTTTAAGAGATACAAAGATGGTTTTTTCTTGCGAGCTGAAAGCTTCTATAACGTTGTATCAAATATTGATGACTTAGATTCGGGGTTTTCTGGAGGACCTAAGCTGATAGATGCCTATGGTGGTACATCCCTACATCACCAATCACATGGCGAATCCTTTTTAGCGCTTATGGTAAACCGCTTCATTGGCAATGGGCTTTACATTTTAGATGAGCCTGAGGCCGCACTTTCTCCTGCTAGGCAGTTGGCTGTTTTAAGTCGCATGTTTCAACTAATTGAACAAAACTCTCAGTTCATTATTGCCACACACTCACCGATTTTAATGGCATACCCAGGTGCAAGGATCTACCAAGTGGGAACACAGGGTATTGAACAAATAAATTATGAGGATACTGAGCATTACCAAATTACAAAGGCGTTTCTAAACAACCCACAGCCAATGCTCGAAGAGCTTTTCAAGCCAGAAGATGACTGATTTTATTATTTCTTATGCTATGCATGAACAAAGGTAAGCAAGAAAGCATGCTCACCTTTGTAGGGCGTGTTTAGATTTAACTAAATTTGTTTTGGTAATTTAGTCGAAATAAGAGCGGTAATAACAATAAATAACAGTGAGATAGCCAAACAGGCTGCTAAGCCATAAAGCTGAAACACTAAGCCCGACAACACAGTACCAATTAAGCGTCCCATGGCATTAGCCATATAGTAGAACCCGACATCGAGTGATACGCCATCGGCATCAGCCATGCTAACAATTAAGTAGCTGTGTAAAGATGAGCTAATCGCGAATAACACACCAAATAACATCAACCCGCCTATCAGCATTGGTTTTACAGCCCACTCAAAGCCAATAGCAAGAGCAATGGCTAAGGTGACTAAAGCAAGCAGAGATGCCCACTTAACTGTTTCTGCACTTGGTGATGTTTGCTTATTAAGCTTAATGATTTTGGGAGCAAAAGATTGCACAGCCCCATAGCCAATGACCCAACTCGCTAAGAAGGCACCCACAGTCCAGTGATCCCAATCAAAGGCTTGTGATAAAAACACCGGAAGTGCAACTACAAACCAAACATCACGGGCACCAAACAAAAACAACCTCGCGGCCGACAAGATATTGATTGAACTGCTTTTTGAAAATATCTCGTTAAACTTAGGTTTGTTTTTAGCTTTGCCTAAATCATTTTTAAGTGCATAAATACTAAAACACCACACCACCAGCAAAGTGGCAGCCATGGTTAGCATTGCGCCTTTAAACGACATTAATGTCAGTAGTAAGCCACCTAAAAAGAAGCCCACACCTTTTAAGGCGTTTTTAGAGCCTGTTAGTATCGCTACCCATTTAAACAAGGTGCCTTCTTGGCCACTAGCAACCAGCATTTTAATTGAGCTTTTAGCGCTCATTTTATTGAGATCTTTTGCAATGCCCGACAGCGCTTGCGCCAGCATCACATAGGCAACATTCAGCCATTCAGGAGGGACTGCCAGCATGAACAAGGCTGCAACCTGTATGGCAAGGCCAATGTTCATGGTCTTGTTTAAACCAAGCCTTGCGCCTAAATAGCCGCCCACTAAGTTAGTGACAACACCAAAAATCTCATAAAACAAAAACAGCATGGCAATACTCAAAGGCGAGTAGCCAAGCGCATGAAAATGCAGTACCACCAACATTCTCAATGCGCCATCTGTTAGCGTAAATGCCCAGTAATTCCCGGTGACAATTAAGTACTGCTTTATATCTGCGGGAAGATTAGCAAAACGCGTCATTGCTTTTAACCTTGTAGTGATCGCGCAACTTTACGGGCAAGTTCAGCGGTGCGGTTTGCGTAACCCCATTCGTTATCGTACCAAACATACAGCTTAACTTGAGTCTCGTTGACAACCATGGTTGATAGCGCATCAACAATGCTTGAGCGTGGATCTGTTTTGTAATCGATAGAAACAAGTGGCTTTTCTTCATAGCCCAAAATGCCTTTTAGCTCGCCCTCTGCGGCTTCTTGCATCCATTGGTTAATTTGCTCAGCGGTGGTTGGCTTTTCAACTTCAAACACACAGTCAGTGATTGATGCATTGGCTAACGGCACACGAACCGCGTGGCCGTTTAATTTGCCTTTAAGTTCAGGGAAAATATGTGTAATCGCTGTTGCAGAGCCCGTTGTAGTTGGAATTAAGCTCATGCCGCATGCGCGAGCTCGGCGTAAATCTTTATGGGGCGCATCTAAGATAGTTTGCGTATTAGTGATATCGTGAATAGTGGTCATTGAACCATGTTTGATACCAATTTTCTCTTGCAGAACTTTAACCACAGGCGCTAAACAGTTGGTAGTGCATGATGCAGCAGTCACAATATCGTGCTGCTGTACATCGTATAAATCATCATTTACACCCATTACAACGTTCAGCACACCGTCTTCTTTTACAGGGGCAGTGACAACAACTTTCTTCACACCTTGATCAAGATAAGCTTGCAGTAACTCGGTTTTTTTCATCACACCAGAGGCTTCAATAACAATATCGCAACCAGACCAATCAGTGTCTGCAATCGTTTTATTTTGCGTAACGTTAATTTCGTGGCCATCGATGATCACAGCATTGTCGTTACTTTCAACCTCATGAGGCCAAATACCGTGTACCGAATCATACTTTAGTAAGTGAGCGAGTGTTGCTGCATCACCCGCTGGGTCATTAATTTGCACAAACTCAACGTCGTCCCATGCAAACGCTGCCCTTAGCGATAAACGACCCATACGGCCAAAACCATTAATGCCTACTTTAATTGCCATTGTTAAGCTCCTACTTTTTGAAAATTGTCGAAAAATGAACGTTGTACTTGGTTATGCAACGATTTAGGGCGAATAGCCTGCACTTGATTAACTATGTCGTTTTTAGCATAGCCAAGCTCATGCATTAATAAACCAATAACTAAGCCTGTACGGCCTGAGCCGCCTTTACAGTGCACAGCCACGCTACCACCGCTTTTTATGATGGCAAGAATCTCGTTAAGGTGTTTGTTGAAAGCGAGACTAAACGCTTCGCTTGGCGCGTCATCATCAACAATAGGTAATTGAAACCAGCTAAGACCGGCTTGCTCACATTCGATTGCAAGCTGCTGCGCGCCATTTTTAATAAGCTCTTCATCGTACATTAGAGTAATAATGGCTTTTGCACCTGCCGCTTTTAAATCTGCTACAGACTGCGATAAACCAACGCCTTTTGTGCCAGGGCAAGGGGTAAAAATAAATGCCCCAGTTTCTAGCTGTAAAATATCAAATGGATGTGATTGCATTATGATTCCCCAATTACTCTTTAAACCAATGTGTTGTTTTATTAACGATTGCAACCAACGACAGCATCACAGGTACTTCGACCAACACCCCAACAACGGTTGCTAATGCTGCACCCGAGTGCAAACCAAATAATGAAATAGCCACTGCGACCGCTAACTCAAAAAAGTTAGAAGTACCAATTAAACATGCAGGCCCTGCAATGTTGTGCTTAAGCCTAAGCTTTAACGCAATGAAATAGGTGATTGCAAAAATACCGTAGGTTTGCAAAACAAGCGGAATGGCAATCAGTACAATGTTAAGCGGTTGGGCTAAAATCGTGTTCGCCTGAAACCCAAATAGCAAGACCACTGTGGCCAGTAAACCAATAACTGAGTAAGGTTTAATTTTCTCTAAAAATGACTGCACAGCAGCCTCATTTTGTGCTGAATTATTAAGAGCTTTTCGTGTTAATACCCCGGCAATGAGTGGTAGCAATACATACAGCACAACCGAAATCATCAGTGTAAGCCAAGGCACATGAATATCAGATACACCCAGCAATAACCCCGCAATAGGTGCAAAAGCAAAAATCATAATGATGTCGTTCACAGACACTTGCACTAAGGTGTAATTTGCATCGCCTTTGGTCAGTTGTGACCACACAAACACCATTGCCGTACAAGGTGCAACACCAAGCAAAATCATCCCAGCAATATATTCTTGCGCAGTTTCAGGGCTAACGAAATCAGCAAATAACCCTTCAAAAAATAGCCAACCTAATGAGGCCATTGAAAACGGTTTGATAAGCCAGTTAATGATTAAAGTGAGCATCAGCCCTTTAGGGTTTTTACCGACTTCTTTGATTGTTGAAAAATCAACTTGCACCATCATCGGGTAGATCATTACCCAAATAAACAGTGCAACAACAATGTTTACATGCGCCACTTCGGCTTTGGCAATTAGCTCAAACAAAGGCGGAAACATCACCCCAAGCGTCACACCGATGGCGATAGCAGCAGCAACCCATACAGATAAATATCGTTCAAAAACACCCATTTTCAGTCCTTAATTGCAGCAACGAGCAACACGGGTTGGGCGATCATCGCCCATCGCATTTAGCCTTGCTAACTCGTTTTCTATGAAATTCGGTTCGTTTACCACGGTCGAGGTAATTGTTTGTTTCATCCACATTGGTAAGGTCGGGTTTAAAGAGTAAAACACCCATTGCTGGTGTTTTCTATCCGACAAAATGCCCTGTTTTTTAAGTTGCGCTAAATGCCTTGAAACCTTTGGTTGGCTCTGCTCGTTAAGTGCCGTCATTAGTTCGCATACGCAAACCTCTTGCTCAACGGCGATAAGCAATAAGCTTTTTAAACGAATATCATCTGCAAGGGCTTTATAAAATATGGTTGGCGAAATCGATACTGGTTTTTCTTTGTTATGGGATTGCACAAACTGTTTGATTCGCTCATTGAGCTCTTGCAAGGTCTTTTCAAAGGCGTGAGGTTCAGGACGCGTTTTAGGATCGATAAAATCCCATGCAAGGCAATGGCTGCCATCGACGCGATTGGCGCATTCTTTGGCAGCGTCATCACATAAGGTAATGACGTAATCAAAATTCAGGTTAGTTACATCGTTTAAGTGCTTTGAGTGTAAGTCATCGGTTTTTAAACCAAAATGCTCAATCGCCGCAAGCGTACGAGGGTCTACCGCATAAGGTTCTGTGCCCGCACTAAGCACCTCAAACTCACCTTTACCATGATGTTTAAGCAACGCCTCAGCCATAATTGAACGGGCTGAATTTTCTGTACATAAAAAGAGAACTTTCACGACTTACTCCATAACAATTTGGTTATATAATATTTTCGTTATATAGCATTTACAAGCTGAATTTTATAAATGGCGCGTTTTGCAATGACGATGGCGCGATCTGATGTTATGTGGCACCAATAGATGGCCTACCATGCATATAACAAAACAACATCTCAAATTAATGGAGTAAAAATATGACATCAACAGCATTGATCACTGGCGCATCAAACGGGATTGGTTTAGAACTTGCGCATATTCACGCACAGCATGGCGATAATTTAGTGCTGGTAGCTCGTTCAGAAGACAAACTGAATGATCTTAAACAACATCTTGAATCGAAACACAACATAAAGGTTACGGTTATTGCTGCCGATTTATCTAAGCCAGATTCAGCTGAGTATGTTTTTACACATACTGAGGCACTTGGTTTGCACATAGATATTTTGGTGAATAATGCTGGCATTGGCGGACATGGCAAGTTTCATGAGCGTGAACTCAGTGCAGAACAAACGATGATGCAACTTAATATTGTGACATTAACAAACCTAAGCCACTATTACTTACAAGGCATGGTTGAGCGAAATCGTGGCAAAATTTTAAATATTTCGTCTACAGCTTCCTTTATGCCAGGCCCACTGCAAGCGGTATATTATGCAACGAAAGCGTTTGTGACTTCATTCAGCCAAGCAATTGCAGAAGAAGTAAAAGATAAAAACATTACTGTCACCGCGTTATGCCCAGGAACAGTAGCAACAGGCTTTGTTGAAGCAGGTGATCTACAAGGGGTAGATGCTTGGAAGAATGCTAAATCAGCACACTCTGTAGCACTGTGTGGTTACAAGGCAATGCAAAAAGGTCAGTTAATTGCTTTTAATGAAGCGCCGCTTAAATTTATGCTCAATTGGGTGATCCCTTTATTGCCTCGCAAAACTGTGTTAAAAATTTCTCGTCAGTTTATGGAAAAAAGCGGAAACTAATATGAAACGAGCCAGCAAGTTTTTGATCCCTCCCAACTGGCAAGTATTACTCAATGATTTAGAAATCAACCTAGAAGAGGCACTGGCTTATGCCCAGTTGCCTTCAGGTTTATTTTCTCAAGATAAAATATACTTAACGCCGGCTCAATACTTCCAATTATGGCAGGGTATAGAGACAGCAGCAAACGGCATTGAGTTACCCTTAAAACTTGCCGAAGTAATGACAATAGAATCATTTGACGTACCAATTTTTGCCGCGATCTGTAGCCCAAACTTAAATGCCGCTTTAGCAAGGTTACAGCAGTACAAACCACTAATTGGCCCTATGGAACTAGCACTTGAAATTACCAACACTCATACTAAAGCCCAAGTAAGCTGTTATGGTTTTATTGATACGCTGCCCAAGTGCTACAGCTTGGCAGAGCTGGTATTTTTTACACAACTAACTCGCCTTGCTACTCGAAAACAAATTAACCCTGTTACGGTTATTGTGCCAGAGCTACCTGAAAAGCTCATGGAATACGAAGCCTACTTTGGTTGCCCGCTGAAAGTGGGGAATACCCCTAGCGTGACATTTTTAGCAGAAGATGCAAAAGCGCCATTTTTAACTAGTAATCAAGTAATGTTGTCGTGCTTTGAGGGAGATTTAAAACGTAAGCTGCAAGATGTTATCAGCGAACAAAGCCTTACTGACAAGGTATCAAGTATTTTGTTTAAATCCCTACCTCAAGGGCAAAGTAACATTGAGCATGTTGCCTCAGAGCTGGCACTAAGCAAACGCTCTCTACAACGAAAACTTACAGCTGAAAAGCAAAATTATCAAAAAGTCTTACAACAAGTACGAGAAGATCTTGCGCAGCACTACTTAATGCAAACTGAGTTACCAATTATCGAAATCGCTTTTTTACTCGGTTTTAGCGAAACAAATTCGTTTGTTCGCGCTTACAGTAGCTGGACGGGTGTTTCTCCCGCCCATAAGCGCATACAAGTAAAGCATTAATTAGCTTTGTGAAGCTAATTTGCCTGTAGGGTGAGGTAGTCACTCATTACTTTTTCAAGCTTAGCGTAGTCTTTTTGCTGAGTAACAGCCCCAGCTACCACCACCTGCGTTGTTGGTTCATACATCACCAAAGTGCCCCAAAAGCCACCATGTTGATAAACCAAGGTGCCGTTATATTCTTTTGCAAATACCCCCAAACGATAAGGACTATCTGCTGGTAAGCCTTTATCCGATAGCATGAGCTTGAGCGTCTCAGGATGTTTAAAGACCTTACCTGAAAATAAAGCATGATAAAATTTAGCCATACCGATTGGGCTGGCAACAAGCCCACCACCACCATACAAATCAACTGTTGGGCTCCAATTATAGGTGTCGGTTCCGTGCAAGTATTGATGTACGCGACGAGATTCATCCACAGCAACCGAATCACCCCGTTCCCAGACCACATTTTCGATATGATTTTTATCGAAACTTAAGTACTTTCGAACCGCTTCAGGCAAGGGTAAATCTGTCACTCTTTCAATAATATGGCCGAGTAACACATAACCGGTATCTGAATATGAAAAACGCTCACCAGGTTTACCAACTGGGTCGCCCCACTCTACACACCCTTTAATTTGCTCGCGCATCGTAATATCTTGCTGCGGATGTGCCATTATGCTAGCTAAATACTGATCGCTTTGGGCGTGATCGTATAGCCCTGCCGTATGACTCAGCACTTGCTTAAGCGTCATTTTATCAAGGGCATAACCATCGCTTTCAAGAAGCACATAAAAGTCATCAGAAATTAACTTATCGAGCGTTGTATCAAGGCTTAGTTTTCCTTCCTCGTGCAAACGTAACACCGTTGCCGCAGTAAAGGTTTTGGTGACACTGGCAATTCTAAATAAACTATTTGGGTTGATAACTTGCGGCGCATTTTCTTTACTTTGCTTTACCGTTGAAAAAGCATGTCCATCATCAACAATCACATGAAGTGCAAAACCTGTAAGGGGAGCTTGTTGGTTTGCATTGAGAACTTGGCCCATTAAAGCATGGTGAGTTTCGAGAGGCTTTGTAGGCTCAGCAGTCACTGGCAAAGCCATTAGTGATAGAGCAATGAATAAAGAGCTTAGTGCTTTTTTACTCGCTTGAAAGCACCAACGTTCCATAACATTTCCTTAAAAAATAGTCCTTAATTAGCGCCTACAGCTTTCGGAAAAGGCAGTTAAGCAGCCTAAATACCGCTTAACTGACATTAACAAACGGCTTTCGTGTTGTCGAATTAATACGTTAACACTATTTAGTAAGCATAATTGCAGCCTTAGCAAACATATTTTGAGGCGTTTTAAGAAGTTACTGATGCTCCCTTAAGTCTCTTTCAAATTCAGTTTCTGTTTTAACTGGAGTGCAATGTGTAGTGACTTCAGTTTTGCCAATTTTTTCTGGTTCGTCTGAGCTATAAATCGTGGTGTTATAGCTTCGATCTATTTCCCCTGGGCAGTGATGATCTGCGATTACTACATCCTCAAATTCACCCTTTTGCTGCTGTGAGGCACAGCCAGATAAAAGTAATGCAATAAAGGTTAGTGTGTATTTCATAACAAATTCTCTTCAAAAGTTCGAGGTGAGTTTTTTGGCACATTGTCTTGGCGTAAAATCCATTTTGCTATGTCATCTTTACGCATAAACTTAACCCCCTTGTGCTGCTTTGCATAGGTTATAAAGTCATCCAACGCTTTCACTCTAGCGGGAGTGCCCGCTAATCTATCGTGAGCACTGATAGACATCATTCTTCTGCGTTGTTTGCCTTCCTTGTAGAGCACATCAAACTCGTCTTTAAGCTCTTGTAAATACGCCTTACCAGTCATGGCTGTGCTGCCAGTGTATCGAACTATATCGTTGTTTCGAAAAGTGTATGGAACAACAACAATGTCGTCACTTCCAACAGGTGTTAGCGATGGCTCATCACGAGATAAATCGTCTATATGATAAATAAAACCTAATTCTTTAAGGATTTTGAGTGTATTTTTTGAATGCCTCATCCAAAAAGCATTAAACCCCACAGGTCGCTGCCCTGTTACTTTTTCAATGATATTTGCACTTTTTATGTATGACTGTCGCTCTTGCTCTTCACTCATAGAGTATTGAGGGGTCCATGTTTGTCCGTGCCCTGATGCTTCATGCCCGCGCCGCACGACCTCTTTTGCTAACTCAGGGTTTAATTCAACCGCTCGGCCAACCATGTGTGAGGTTACTTTAATATGATGCTTATCCCATAAATCTAGCAGCCTAGGTATGCCTTCATTCATGCCGTACTGGTACCAAGAGGGTGAAATAGTGTCTGGATAACCCAGCTCTTGCGGTGGAAACGGGCCTGGATCTGATTGGTCTTGCGCTGTTGCCTCAAACTGCATCGAAATTGAGATCACAAGTTGAGCATCATCAGGCCAAAATACAGATGTTGCCTCCTTAGCTTGAGCTACACCTAAGGAGCTTAGAACAAACACCGACGCAATTAAAATTGGCTTTAAAAATTTCATCATTTATTTCCCTGATATACTGGGTAGTCTATGTAACCTCGCTCATCACCACCAAATAAAGTAGTAGGATCTGATATTTCATTCAAAGGTAAATTGTGCTCTAAACGATAAGGTAAATCAGGGTTTGCAATAAACTTTCTGCCAAATGCAACATAGTCAACTAAGCCTTCACCTATTAGTTTATCGGCCTTTGCTAATGTGTAATTTCCTGCAACCACTATTTTGCCACCAAAGCTTTCACGTAATTTAACTCTAAACTCATCTGTTACGAGGGGAGCATCATCCCAATCAGCTTCCGCTAAATGCAGATAAGCAATGCCAAGTTCATCAAACTTTTTAGCTAAATATAAAATGACATCGATTGCTTGCGGATCATCCATGCCTCTTTGTGTAATAAAAGGAGCTAATCGAATAGCCGTTTTTTCTGGGCCGATAGCTTGGCTAATTGCGGTAATGATTTGCAGCGCGAACTTTGCTCTATTTTCAATATTACCGCCGTATTCATCAGTGCGTTTGTTTGATGTTTGCCTTAGAAATTGATCGATTAAATAGCCATTACCTGCATGTACTTCAACGCCATCAAACCCTGCTGCAATCGCATTTAAAGCAGCTTGTTTATAGTCTTCAACAATGCTCTTAATTTCATTGGTCGATAATTCACGTGGTGTAGGACAATCAAGCATTTGGCCTTCGCCATTTTCATCAACCACCCACACTTGCGCATTTGGAGCAATAGCACTTGGCGCAACCGGCAAGCCATCTGGATGAAAGACGCTATGCGACATTCTGCCAACATGCCATAACTGAGAAAAAATGAGTCCATTTTGCTGATGAACAGCCTGCGTTACTTTGCGCCATCCATTGATTTGCTCTTCAGTATAAATCCCGGGGGTAAATGAGTAGCCCTTTCCTTGTGCAGAAATTTGCGTCGCCTCTGATACTATAAAACCCGCACTGGCTCGTTGCGCATAATATTCTGCCATTAGACTTGTCGGAATATCGTCTGGTTGAGCCGTACGTGAACGGGTCATTGGAGCCATCACTATTTTATTTGCGGTTTTATGATGACCAATTTGGTCTGTATTAAATATTCTATTTTTCATATGTATACCTTTTAAATAAGCTCGCTGCGTGTAAATAAAATTTCTATTTTTAAGCCATCAGGCCCTTGAAT
Organism: Pseudoalteromonas shioyasakiensis; assembly: GCF_022398475.1. Lineage (GTDB taxonomy): Bacteria > Pseudomonadota > Gammaproteobacteria > Enterobacterales > Alteromonadaceae > Pseudoalteromonas. The sequence continues at coordinate 15,810 of NZ_JAKEVM010000042.1, forward strand.
AAACACTTGATGCTCATTCGCTGCCGGCACTTCCCGCTCAACGAATGGTATTGAAGTTGCTTCTAGCCGTGCTTTAACTTCATGATAATCAGTTGCAAAGAAAGCAAGGTGGTCAACCGTTGATAAGCCAACTGCTTCTGTTGATACCGAAGCTTGGGTTAAGTAATTAGACTGCGATTCATTTACCCCAAACTTAGCTGCTATATGAATGCATGGCGTATCCAAGTCGTCATATAACCAAACACCATCAAAACCAAATGCTGGCCTTGGCCCCTTTTTAAGGCCTAACGACGACTCTAAAAACTGAGCCATATGCTGGATATTCGTTGCTAAAAGCAGAGCGTGATTAAGCTGCATTTCTATCTCCTTCAAGTGATGAAATGAGTTTAACTATTTTGACTAAATTGATAATTAGCCTTAGAGTTAAATAAGTATTCATTAAAACTGAAGAATAATGTCAAAAATTGATGATATGGCGCTTTTTGTTCACGTTGTAAAAGCGGGAGGTTTAGCCGCTGCGGGAAGAAAATTGGGGCTTTCGCCTGCAAGCATGACAGCACGAATTAATAAAATTGAGCAAAATTACGATACGCGATTATTAACGCGTAATACGCGCAGTATTGCCTTAACAGATGCAGGCGAACGTTTTTATAGTGGCTGTTTAAGAGTATTAGCAGAGGTAGAAAACACTGAAAACATACTTCAAGAATCTCAACAAAGCCTAAGAGGCCAGCTAAAACTCTCTGCAACATCTGACTTTGGTCGCCAGTTTGTTGCACCCGCATTAGCAGAATTCATCAATAGCCACCCAAATGTTAAACCGCATTTAGTTCTGACAGATGGGGTTACCAATATTATTGAGGAAGGCATTGATTTGGCATTTAGATTCGGCAATTTGCCTGATAGTAACTTGATTAGCCGCCCTCTATGTAATAACCGCCGTGTGCTATGCGCCTCACCTAGCTATATAGAATCGTTTGGCTTGCCAAGGCATCCTGAAGATTTAAAAAATCATCGTTGCCTTATACTTGAGCGACTCGGGCAACCGCTAAATGACTGGCATTTTGAGGTAGATAACATTCACTTTTCTATCAAAGTAGCTCCCCACCTTTCATGCTCAGACGGTGAGGTGGTAAGACGCTGGGCAAATCAAGGCCATGGCATAGCCTTAAAATCATACATTGATATCAAAAATGACCTCAAAACAGGCGACCTTAATTTGATACTAGATGAGTATGTTCGAGGCTTTAGCCACAGCGATAAAAAAAGTGTCGGCCTACAGGTGATATATCCAAGCAGGCAATTCCAACCTCGGCAAGTGAAAGCGTTTATAGAGTTTTTTGAGTGTTGGTTTAAAAAGCACTGCTAACTTTAAATAAATCGCAAAGTAGATTTAATAGTTAACACTATTTAGTAAGCATATTCACAGCCATAATAACCAAAAGCCCTGCAAAGATTTTCTTGATGGTAGACACAGGCAAATGATGCGTTGCTTTTGCACCTAATGGTGCGGTAAACCACGAAGTACAAACAATACCAAACAAGGCCGGTAAATAAACAAAACCGGCAAAGCCCTCTTTTAATGTAAAGTACTGACTGCCTGAACTGATGTAACCCACTGAGCCAAATAGCGCAATGACAATACCGCAGGCCGAAGCACAACCAATGGCTTTTTTCATATCGACCGAGAAAAATGTTAGTAACGGCACAAGTACCGCACCACCGCCAATACCTATCATGGCTGATAGACCACCCGTGATGGTTGTATAAAGTGTCAAAAGGCCTTTATTGGGTAGCATTCGTGTTGATTGGCTGTCATTTTTACTACTGAAAATCATTTTTAATGCAATAAGCACTACACTCACAGCAAACACAATTCGCACCACATTTGCAGGTAATAGCGAAGCCAAAAAGCCACTGATAAGAGCGCCTAGTGCAACCCCAGTCATCACCCACGGAGCCAATTGCCAAGGCACATTAGCATTTTTGTGGTGAGCGATAGCTGATGACGTTGAAGTAAAAAGAATTGAGGCAAGCGATGTAGCAATCGCCACCAGCACAACCTGCTCAGCAGGTAACACCTGAAAGTGCAGCAAGATCATGCTTAATATGGGCACAATAACTAGGCCTCCACCAATTCCTAAGAGCCCCGCTAAAAAGCCCACCCCGCTACCAAGTATGGCGCAAGCAATAATAAGCACGATTAATTCATTCATTGTATTTGTCTGCTTTGTTGGTTTAGGGAACCGAGTATAACAACAATAAAGTACGGGGTTGTTCTCAAAAGTAGGGTTAAGTAGTGAATATTACTCACGTTTTATATGAAATTACTGCAACTCCAACAAACCGCTTTGGAAATCCAGACGTCTAAAATAGCTTTGAAGTATTTTTTCACTATCCCTTCCTAAATGTTTTACTAAAACAGCAAATATTTATGAATCTGCCTCATGTTTTACCTGAAATAAAAACGTTTTTCTTCATGATACTGAGCACGTATAAATTTATTAGTATTTTACGCTGCAGAGCAACCTAAGGTTAATGACCTAGCGATTTAAGGAAGGTTAGCAGCAATCATTTATCTCAGGACTTTTGGATACATTGCCATGAACAACGATTTCAGATTTACAATTAAAAGTATTTGCCTCGACGAAAATTATCATCCGTCAAATAGCACACGACTTACCACAAACTTTGCGAACCTAGCTCGTGGTGAAAGTCGCCAACAAAATTTACGTAACGCATTAAAAATGATTGATAGTCGCTTTAATGCGCTAGCAAACTGGGATAACCCGCAAGGCGACCGCTACTCTGTAGAGCTTGAGATCATCTCTGTTGATTTAGAAATTGCACAAAGCACAGAAGCATTCCCGTCAATTGAAGTGCTAAAAACTAATATCATTGATCACCAAACTAATGAACGTATCGAAGGTATTGTTGGTAATAACTTTTCATCTTACGTGCGTGATTATGATTTTAGTGTACTGCTGCTTGCTCATAATAAAGCGAAAAGCGAATTCAGCATTCCCGAAAACTTTGGCGACTTACACGGTAAACTCTTTAAATACTTTATTGACTCAGAGACTTACAAACAGCACTTTAAAAAACCACCGGTTATTTGTTTAAGCGTGTCTGATAACAAAACGTACCATCGTACAGAAAACCAACACCCAATTTTAGGTGCAGAGTACCTACCAAGTGAGTCGTCATTAACCGAGCAATACTTTAAAAAAATGGGCTTGCAGGTGCGCTATTTTATGCCACCAAACACAGTCGCTCCGCTGGCGTTTTATTTCTTTGGTGACTTACTGAACGATTACACCAACTTAGAGTTGATCAGCACGATTAGCACCATGGAAACATTCCAGAAAATCTACCGTCCAGAAATTTATAACGCCAATGCCGTGGCAGGTAGTTGCTACCAGCCAAATTTAAGAAACGCCGATCACTCTATCACGCAAATTGTTTACGACCGTGAAGAGCGCAGCCAACTGGCGATTGCGCAAGGTAAGTTTACTGAGCAACACTTTATTAAGCCTTATCAATCAGTACTTGAAAAATGGTCTGCCAACTACGCAATTTAATGAGAGTAAAAATGAAAAAGTTATTACCTACATCGACAGCAGGCAGTTTACCAAAACCAGCTTGGCTTGCTGAGCCTGAAACCTTATGGTCACCTTGGAAATTGCAAGGTGCAGAACTTATCGACGGCAAACAAGACGCGCTGCGCGTTGCCTTACAAGAGCAACAACAAGCTTGCGTTGATATCGTGAGCGACGGCGAGCAAACCCGCCAGCACTTTGTAACGACCTTTATCGAACACTTAAATGGCGTTGATTTTGAGAACCGTAAAACAGTGACCATTCGTAATCGTTACGAAGCCAGTGTACCAAGTGTGATTGGTCCGGTGTTACGCAGCAAACCCGTGTTTGTTGAAGACGCCAAGTTTTTACGTTCGCAGACCAAGCAACCTATAAAGTGGGCATTACCAGGGCCTATGACCATGATCGACACCTTGTATGACGCGCATTATCAAAGCCGTGAAAAACTAGCGTGGGAATTTGCCAAAATTCTCAACCAAGAGGCGAAAGAGCTCGAAGCCGCGGGTGTTGATATTATTCAATTTGATGAGCCTGCGTTTAATGTGTTCTTCGATGATGTTAATGACTGGGGCATTAAGTGCCTAGAAAGAGCAATCGAAGGTTTAAAGTGCGAAACCGCTGTGCACATTTGCTACGGCTATGGTATTAAAGCCAACACTGATTGGAAACAAACACTGGGCAATGAATGGCGTCAATACGAAGAAGTATTCCCAAAACTTCAAAAGTCGAATATCGATATTATTTCACTTGAGTGCCACAACTCTCGCGTACCTATTGAGTTATTAGCACTCATACGCGGTAAAAAGGTGATGGTGGGTGCCATTGATGTAGCAAGCAATGAAGTTGAAACCCCTGACGAAGTGGCACACACATTACGCGAAGCCCTAAAATATGTTGATGCCGACAAGCTCTACCCATGCACAAACTGCGGTATGGCTCCCCTCCCTCGCCACATAGCAAGCGCCAAGCTTAGTGCGCTAAGTAAAGGCGCAGAGATTGTTAGGGGGGAAATTAGTAATTGAGTTAGCAAGTTTCAAGGGGAAAGGGGAAAGTTGCGAGGATCGAGGTTCGAGGTTCGAGATGCGAGGGTCGAGATGCGAGGGTCGAGATGCGAGGGTCGAGATGCGAGGGTCAAGGTGCGAGGAGCGAGGTGCACGTCTACCTCAACCCTTATCGCCATAAATGACGACCTACATTGTAGGTCGGGCTTTAGCCCGTCAGTTTTTAAATTTAGTCTGAACCTGATTGTGTAGCAGCGATTTTACATCGCGTTTTTACCTCGCCCATCGTATCTCGTATCTCGCCTCTCGCCTCTCGTATCTCGTATCTCGTATCTCGTATCTCGTATCTCGTATTTCGTTTCTCGTATTTCGTTTCTCGTTTCTCGTTTCTCGTTTCTCGTTTCTCGTAAAAATTTATCAATGTCGCGGCATAAAGCCGCTGCTACAACGTAGGCGTGAAACGTGTTTCGCGCATCCTATCCCCTAACGACCAATCCCTAAGGATTACCCCCTATAAACTGACCACGCCCCTCCCCCTAGCACTTTTAAATCAACCTACCCAGAAAGAGTTAATCCAAAAGATGCAAAATTGAGTTGGCTAGATTAATTATTTTTTGCTAGATTTCAGTTGTACCCAATGGATGGGCAAAAATTGAGGGATTAATATGAACGAATTTGATATTTTCATCAGAAATATTGTCTTGGATTGTATTCGTGAGCAAGGCACCTGTAGCGACATTTGCGAAGAAGATGAGCAATTAACTTTCTATGTTGAGATTGAAAACCACGACAATGTGATATCGCATAAACAGTTTAAAGTAACCTACCCAATTAGTTATTCGATTCAGTCAGCACTTAAACATGAAATTGATTTACTGAGATATTTAGACTCTGGTGAAATCAGAACGCCCTTTACCACGGATATTGTCGAGGTACTTAAATCTGAGTTACAAGCCTTTATGTTCAGCAACAAACACCGTGGCGAATACCATATTTGCTAATTCTTAATTTATAGCCTGATGAAAAACAATCTGGCTATAACTTAACTAACTCACCATTATAAATACGGTAGCGTAAAGTGATTTTCTTGCTGGGGCAGCAACGAGGATCACTCTCATCATATGTACTTAATTGTATAACAAGCTGTTCGCCAATCTTTTTCGTACTATCTACTACGCCGTTAAAAGAAATAGACGACAACTCGCTATATCCATCATCTTGCACCTTAATGAGAGTCAGTTTTTCTAACCAAACATTGCCTGTTTGATAAGTCCAAAATATAGAGACTCTACCATCACTATGCTCATAAAAACGCTTTAATTGGCCAATTTCATCATCAGAGACTAACTCTGTGAAGTGATCTTTATATTGGCTCTGAATAAACGCATCTACGTGCTGCTGAATTTGCTGCTCGGTGGCATATCCTGTTAAAGATACAAAAAGTGCTATTAATCCAAAACTTTTCAACACAAAACTATGGGGCTTTGGTTTGTTATTTTCAGACAACCCCATTGTTTACTCCATTGATAACTGTTTGTTGATAAAACTTGGTTTAATTAGTTTGATAATAAAAGCTTGTCTTTGAGAGTGGTTTGATTATTTCGTACTCAAGGCCTAAAGCATTCCTATCGCCTTCCCTAGGTATACTATATTTGTCTAAAAGGACCACTCCCCAATGATTATCACTAAGACCACCGAAAATCACATTAATGTTGTCATACTCATCCTTCGTTACTGCTGCAACCTTAAATTTAACCATTAAATCTCTGAGTTTTTGTGAATCGGCTGATAGCTCCATCAAGCTAGGGGCTTCACCAGGTGATAGAGTTTTATAATCGGCAGATGGTACAAACCCCGCATATTTTGATGGTGTATAGCTTATTAATTGGGTGGGAGAATAAAAAGTATTGTTAACACGGTACACGTGCGGCGCAGATTGCTGTACAAGTTTTAAAGTTTGGCTATTTTTAAATGCCAAAATCTCAGCCTCCGATACATCTAAAAATGACCGAATTAACTTAATCCTTTGTTCAGTACACTTTTCTTTTTTACAAATAACTAAATTTGGAAGTTTTGTTCCAACTTGCTCTTTAACATTTAAAAACTGGCTACCAAGCACACCTAAGTTAAAGTTAGTGAACGCTTGCTTATCTTTGTCATTTTTAAATTTAGTGGCATGAATATCAAAGATGCTAAACGGATAAAAAGAGGGTAAGTAGGCAAGCTCTAAATCGGTTTGCGGCATCATTTCATCCATGTGCTTTAATACCGCGCGATACTCTTTATCTATTTCATCATTAAAATAGTCTGGTCTTTCAGCCAGTGCTGTAACAGAAAATAAAAAAGCACTACAAAGTAATATTTTGTTTAACATGAAAAATACATCCTTTTAGTTAAAACTATTTATAATAACCATACCATTTTAGGTACATAACTCCATTACTTTGTGTTGAGCTACTTTCAAAGTCCAAAAGTAATCAAGCATGGCTTAAAGTATTAAATCATTTACATTTTTTCAACATAAAATCTTATAAACAATAATTTCATTATGCTAAGCTAGCTGCAATTATAAGAAAATATCATTGATTGGTATCAGAGTAGCTGTATGGAGTAATGCTCAAATGATAAGGATATTGTGCTTGTTGCTATTTGCAACCAATGTGACAACAAAGGATGTTCAGAGTGAAATCAGCCGTGCTCTTCACGGCTATACAACATATTCTGAATCTGTCGAAATTTTAGCTAGATTAGAGCATCAAATGCCTTATGAAAATGCGCTAGATAATGCGCAAGTAATGGCGTTTAAATGTTGGTTTTCCAATCCTTCAACCCCAAACGGGATTAATGAATATAAAAAATTTCTAGAAACAGCCAAACCAATCATTCAACAAGTAAACAATTTAAACTTAAAACAGGAACTTGCTGTTTGTGAAGCAAACCAAGAGTATACGCAAGGTAACTACCAGAAAGCTCTCGAACACTTAAAACCAATAATTAACACGCCGTCAGTAGACGAAATAACCTCTTCAAAAAAATTGTCAATCATTGCTCTTGCTCACATAGTACTTAACCGTATTCAGTTAACTAAAGGCGACTATCAAGAGGCATTCGACTCTGCTAAAACGGCTTATCAGTTATTTGAAAAAGCAGGTAATGACTACGAAAAAGCACTCGCATTAAAAGAAATTGCCGATATTCACATAGCGTTGTACAACTATGAACTTGCAATTGAACAACTGCAGCGAGCCAAATTAGCGTTAACGAAATTCAATAAGCAAGAGCATTACAAAGTAACGGATCAACTTGCGTATGCCTATGAAGAAAAAGGCGACTTAATAAAGGCAGTTGAGCTATACGAGTCGATAAAAAAAGATGTTCGTCGTTTCGAAAGCGAAAATGGCTATGCTTACATATTAATTAAACTGACAGAACTCAATATAAAACTTAATAGCTTATCTCAGGCTGAGTCATATCTAACTGAGTTGAACACGCTTTCTGTTACTGACAGCTGGATTTTGACTCTTTACAACTTCACTAAATCAGAATGGTACTTGGCTACCTATCAGTTGCAAGCCGCCCTTACATCTTATGAGAAGATAGCCGGGCAACAACAATATTGGCCCGAGAGCTTAAAGGAGCGTTATTTAAATTTAACCTCGCAGCTTGCAGCTGCAACAGGAGATACTTCCTTACAAATAGCATCTCAACAACAATTAATCGCTTTAATTAAAGATAAACAACAAGCTATCGCAAATAACACGCTTATTTCTGCCAGATTAAACTTTAATTATGAACAGCAGATCCTTGAGATTTCTCGTTTAGAGCATGAGTCAAAGCTACAACAAAAACTTTTAGCGGTGGCCGAAGATAAATCTTTTTGGCAAGGCTTAACTGTGATGGTCACTTGCTTGTGCTTACTCTTATTCGCCGTTTATACATTCAAACAAGTTCGCCAGAAAAAGTACTTTGAAATACTCGCTTTAAAAGATGAACTAACAGGCATAGCAAATCGAAGAGCTATATTGAATTTAAAACGAAGTGTCATGCTGCAAAACAAACTAAATCAGCAAGTAAGCTCTTTGATTTCTATCGATATTGATCATTTTAAAGCGGTCAATGATCAATACGGTCACGATATTGGTGATGAATTAATCATATCTATAACCAATACGATTGTACAAACAGTCCGTTGTTCTGATCGGGTAGGTCGTGTCGGCGGCGAAGAGTTTTTAATTGTGCTTGAGAATCAATCTTTAGAGCATGCAAAAGATATTGCCGAGCGTATTAGACTTTCAGTTGCCGAAAAGGAACATACATCTTTGTCTATAAGCGCAACGATAAGCTTAGGTGTTATAGAAATTGCACCAAACGAAACGTCAGAACAGGCAGCCAAAAGAGTCGACTTACACCTTTATGAGGCAAAAAGAAGAGGACGAAATACTGTTTTTTCTTAGCTTTTAATAGGAGCTCAACAACCAAAAGATACAGACTTATATCCGACCAAACGAATCAAACATTCAACGTTTCTCTGTTTCTGAAATAAATAATCCGCAATATGACAATAGTCATAATTCTGTCATCTAACTGTTCAATAATTGACGCTAATTTAATCAGCTAACGTAATGAAGAAGTAATGGACAGTGCCTTGGTGCAACTTTCGTTTGCACTCCCCTCTAGTGAAGACCCTTTATGTGCTGCGCTTGCGCATACAATGGAATATGAACAATTGCATTTTGCGGCTAATGAGCAAAAGCGTGTTGTATTTTGTTGTGTGCTGCCAGATGATGCCCATGAAGGTGACGTGATCTCTATCAGCGCGACACGCCCTGATGCTCGTGAATCGGCCTATTTTACTGCGCACACTTTAACGCAGCACGATCTAGATCAGCACGTTATTATGCTTACGTTAGAGGATGTTACTCACAGTGGTGAATTTGTTTTGCAATTAATGCTACACGGCATGCATGCAACACTTAAAGACAGCGCCCAATTTGATGTCAGCATTGCAGCAAGCACATCACCAGAGCTATTAAATTCTGAGCAAGCTAAAAACAATGGCTTACGCCATTACATCAGTAATATTGGCGCAAGCTTTTTAGCCTTTTTCTAGTCAGCAAAGCTAATTTTACCCATGGTAATATCGGGGATCCCTTGCTCGGTATTACCAAAGCGTTGTTGCCCACCCGACAAACATTCGTTCGCTAAAATAGCAAATAACACGGCTTCTTTTGCATCTGGGTTTATGCCCAACGAATCGGTGTTATTTATCACAGAAAGCGCTGGGCAATTAGCCAAAATAGTTTTCATTAATAATGGGTTATGAACCCCGCCACCACTGGCGTATACAGCCACATCGGTCAAGCCTTCGCTGCATTGGTTAATTGCTTTAGCAATCATTCCCCCTGAAAACTGCACTAAGGTTGCCATCACATCAAAGTGCGATAAACTCTGCGTATTCGAGCGTGCTTGTGCTGCTGCTAAATAGTCTAGATTAAACACTTCTGGCCCGGTGGTTTTTGGAAACCCTAAAGCAAAAAATGCATCATCACACAGCGCTGCGAGTAAATCTTCACTTACCGTGCCTTTTGCTGCAATAGCGGCATCTTTATCATAATGAAGTGGTGCAAAATAACGCTGTATGTAGGCATCCATAATGGTATTGCCAGGGCCAATGTCAGAACTAAAAACCGCTCGTGCATCTGTAGATTTAGGTAAGTAGGTTAAGTTTGCAATGCCGCCCATATTTAGCAAAATACGGTTTTCGCTGGTACTTGTGAAATACAAGTAGTCACCATATACCGCAAGCGGTGCACCTTCGCCACCCGCTGCAATATGCTTTTGTCTAAAATCAGCGATGGTCGTAATACCTGCGGTCACCGCTAAATGATCGCTGTCACCAATTTGAAGTGTTGCATTACCATATTCTGCACGCTTGTGTTGGTTTTTTGGGCAGTGATAAATGGTTTGCCCGTGGCTGGCAATCACATCAACAAGTTCTTTTGCTATTCCCCAGCTCGCTAACGTTTTGGCGACCATTTCACCATGTAATTGGCCAATCCAAGGGTTAAGCAAAGTGACTTCTTCAAGGTCACATTCGCGTTTGGCGAATACTCGTTTTACACGCGTTTTATAATCATCGTCATAATCAACGGTAGTAAACTTTAATACTTCTACATGAGTGTTCATGCCCTGCCCTGATACTTCGCATAGCGCGATATCAAGGCCATCTAACGAGGTACCACTCATTAGACCAATTATTAATTTTCTTTCTTTTTTTGCGCTTAAATACAGTTTTTCAATATGTTGATGCATAAATAAATCACTTAAAATCAGCTTATTAGATGTAAATAAGCGGGTTGACGACTTGGAATAGTTTATATTTTAAAATAATAGATTTAAAGAATAATTATTGCAAAGACTTTTAAATTGCTTTAAAACTGTACCGGTGAGCTCCCCAAAAGGAGAACACACAAGCATCATAACAAAAAGTATGACTCATTAAATTAACTAAATGGTCTAGGTCAGACACCAACCTGCGTTGATTTAAATGATAAAACGCAAGGGAATCATCATGAAAGCAAATACATCAACAGGGCATCGCTCACTATTGCTGCTATCACCTTTAGCTCTCGCTGTAAGTTCAGTAATTAGTTATGCCCACGCAGAAGAAACTACTGAAGTAAAAAAACCTGAAGTGATCACCGTAACAGGTTCACGTATTCAACGTACCGAGCTGGTTTCAAGTAGCCCAGTGGTGAGCGTTGATGAAGCACAAATTCACCTAGACCGTGCAGTGAACGTTGAAGATATTACCGCAAAACTGCCTCAAGCTGCAGCAGGTGCCAACAGCACCGGTGCCACAGTCGGTGACTCATTTGGCTCATCAACCATAGATTTACGCGGCCTTGGCCAAAACCGTACGTTGGTACTTATTGACGGTACTCGCGCAGTACCATTTAGTTTTCGTAACTCGGTTGACGTGAACACCATTCCAGCCGGATTAATAAAACGTGTTGATGTATTAACCGGTGGTGCAGCAGCGGTTTACGGCGCAGATGCCGTCGCCGGCGTTGTTAACTTTGTTTTAGACGATGATTTTACTGGCGCTGAGTTCTCAACCAGTTATGAAAGTGCCGACGGCGGTAACGAAAAGCTTAACTTTGAGGCTATTTTTGGCGGTGACATCGCAGATGGTAGCGGCCATGTAACAGGCTACATAGGTTATACCGAGCGAAAAGAGCTATTAGCTGGTGAGCGTGACTATGCGCTTGAAAACTCAACGGCAATGATCAACAGCGGTGGTTATTATACTGACGTTGCATCTGGCAACAGCATTGGTATTGCTGATTCAGGTGCTGTAACAAGTGATCGTCAAACAACTGATTTCACAGCTGAGCGCTATTTAACCCAACCGATGGACCGTTTTTCTGCGGGCTTATTATTTGACGTTGATGTAAGTGACAATGCGATTGCCTATGGCCGCGCCATGTATTCTAAAGTGACCGTAAATGGTGCGGGTGCCAGTGGCCAAACCCCCATTTTTGTTAACGAACAAGTGACCCTCACGCAAGACAACGCCTATATTCCTGATGAACTACGTGACCAACTCACGTTTGATAGCGAAGGCAATGCCCTTGTTAATGTTGAACGTAACCTAGGTTTAGGTGTGCAACACACCGAAGCGGTGCGTGACTCAATGCAATTTCAGCTGGGTTTAAAAGGTGATATTACTGACTACTTACGTTATGACGTATATGGCCAGTATGGCAAAACTGACGAAGTAGCCACCATTTACAACAACGCATACCGTAATGATAACAGCGGTAATAGTCGCTTTGCTGCCCTTGCAAATTCAGTGGATATTTTTGATCCAAACCATGATTTCAGCGACTTTAGCGATCCGCTGCTTTATACGACTCGCGACCGTACACAAAGTGTGATCTCAGCAACACTATCAGGTGATTCTGGGTTCTTATTTGAATTACCAGCCGGTGCTATCGATTTTGCAATTGGTTATGAATACCGTAAAGAAACCGGAAAACAAACTCCAGGAGATGCATTTAGAAACGGCACCAGCTTTGCGTCTATCAGCGCATTTGATATGGATGCAAGCTTTAGCTCTGAAGAGTTCTATGCTGAAATTTTAGTGCCTATCTTAGTTGATAAACCTTTTGCTGAAGAGCTTAGCTTTGAAGGTGCCTACCGTATTTCTGATTACTCAAATACCGAAGCAGAAGACACTTACAAACTAGGTATCAACTGGGCAATAAACAGCGACATTCGTATTCGCGCCAACCGCTTAACCGCATTTAGAGCACCTAACTTAGGTGAGTTTGCAAGCCCAATCACAGCGCTATCGTTATCGTTATTCGACCAAAATAGCGACCAGTTTGTGCCACGACTAGCAGGGCGTTATAACGGCGATCCATGTTTACTTGGCACCGGTGATGCAACTCAATGTGCTGCGTTTGGTGCGCCGCCTGTTGGCACCGAGTTTGATTCAAGTACCGCAGAGTACACCTATGGTGGTAACCCGAATATTAAACCTGAGCAAGCTGAATCAGATACATTAGGCATTGTTTATACACCTAGCTATTTAGAAGGCTTTGATTTATCACTCGATTACTACAGTATTCGTGTAACTGATGCGGTAAGCCAAATTCAACCAGGTGCAGCACTGCAAAGCTGTTATGTTGATGACCCGAATCCAAACAACCCACTGTGTGGTGCGGTACTTCGCGATCCAAATACTGGCTTTATTAGCACAGCCATCGTTAATGACTTTAACTTAGCCGCTATTGAGCAAGAAGGTATCGACGTTGCAGCAAATTATGTGATTGATGCACCAGAGCAAATGGGTGGTCGTTTTAGATTTTCGTACCAAGGTAACTTTGTTACTAAACAAACCCGTCAGAACAACAGCACTGTACCTGAAGTAGACTGTAAAGGAACTTATGGCAGCGCCTGTTCGGGTGACTTTGCGAGTATCCTACAAGCTGATTACAAACACCGCGCAAGCATTGATTGGCAGTTAGATAACATGAACTTCCAACTTGGCTGGCGCAGAATCGGTGAAGTAGAGTATGCTGTCGACCGTTCAGAAACAATCTCAGCACAAAATTACTTAGACTTTGCCGCTGCATGGCAAGTTAATGAGGAACTTGCTGTTAACTTTGGTGTCGATAACTTATTAGACCGTGAACCACCAACACCTGAGGTAGGCGCAAATCACTTTAACACCGTGAGTGATTATAGTGTAATTGGCCGCTCAGTCGGTGTTTCACTGAGATATGCCCCAAGCTTTTAATTAATCCTACTGTTTTAGCTACACAGGATTGATCCCCTCAAGCGCACCCTGCCCGGTGCGCTTTTTTATTACCTAAAAATTAGACTTGCTATGCAC
>NZ_JAKEVM010000043.1 GCF_022398475.1 Pseudoalteromonas shioyasakiensis
AATTAGTATACATTTGTTCCTAATAAAACGATAGCAATTTAACATTTGTTAACAGTAAAGTTTCATTTTTCGCACCTAAGTCTTACTGTTAATTTTGTTCCATTGAATGGTGAAGTGTTCTGAAAAACTATTTTAGATTATACCAACCTGCTTAATTAAGTGATCTATTTTGAGGCAATAAAACCTCGTTGATAGCAAGGCAAAAATTTCGTTATTTAGTTGTTCTCAGCAATTGCACCTGCATTGCTCTACCTTCTGCATCCATGCAGTCGTAAGTCAGAAATTTTTAACGCAGATAGCGACAGGTTTAATCCCTCAAAATGATTAAGTATTATTGCGGTTTGGTATTGCTTATCGTCACTTGTGCATTATTAACTTCACGGCTCGTTTCAGAAAGCCCTACCTTTGTGGCACCACCCACTAGCCAAATTTCGCCGTTTAATGTAACAGCTCCTAAACCGTGGCGAGGTGTTTGCCATTCGAAAGTTTTGCGCCATTGCTGCTTGGTTAAATCATAACTAAAAACCTCACGGTCAACTCCTTGGCTATGTTCACCGCCAAACACAGTGATAGCATTATCAATAACTGCCGCCGCATGCCCTGCTCGTGCTTTAGGGAGTGCTGCATGTGCTTGCCAGGTGTTTGTTTCGGGTAAGTATTCGAGCATGTCAGTGATAGGCTCGCCGCCAACTGTTCTGCCACCTAACACAAACCAACGGCCGTTTACTTGTGCACTCGCCGCACTATTTCTAGCCGAAGGTAAGGGCGCGGCTTCTTTGAAGGTGAAGCTTTTAGGATCAAAAATTAAATGCGCACTCACATCTAAACTATGTTGCCATTGCCCATTTTTCTCACTATTTGGGCTACGGCCACCAGCTAAATGTACTTTACCATTAAGCACTGCGCCCACAGTCTCACTTAACGCAAAAGGCAAACTCGCCACCTTTTGCCATGCTTTAGCGCCCTTATCTAGCATTAACACATCACGGCTATTGGTCCACTGGCCTTGTGTATTAACAAAACCACCAAAGGCAAATAATCTGTTTTCTACTGCAATTAAATACGTGTGATGACGCCCTTCAGGCAAACTAGGAGCTGATTTCCAACTTGCATACTCGGGTGACCAATAATGGACTTTTGCAGTCATATTACCCGTTGATGCTGGCAGCTCGGTAGAGATCCCCCCTGCAACCCAAATATGTTGGTTCATTACTGTAGGGTAAATTTCTTGTATAGCCTCAGGGAGCTTTGGTGCTAACGGCTCTTTTGCCGATAACGTATAAGGTAAACAAGTAATAGAAAATGCTAACAACAGTTTGGCTAAACGCATATAAATCCTTAATGAGCAGTTATTTAGCAAAAAGTTAAACTAGTTGTACCGATTAGTACACTGCCAAATAGTCTTACTTATTCTGTCATTGTTGCTATCAGGAATTGGCATTTCTTGACTACCAGAGATAGACATATCTACTGGCCGAGAAAGAGTAGAAGTCCTCGCTCGTATCTATTCAAATACTTCGTTTTACGGGGCAGTTTTAACTGCTTTCTTAAACCAACCTGGTTGTTTTCATCCTTTTTACATAAATCAATAAGCGCCGGGTGAATATAAGAATTACGGGCTATCGTTGGCGTATTACCCAAATGGCTCGATACCGTTTCTAGCATGTCGCACAAAGGGAGCTTTTTCTTTGCATTATAAAAAGCTTCGAATGCTAAAACACTTGCACGCCAGGTTCTAAAGTGTTTTGCACTAAACTCCTCTCCCATTACATGCTGGATAAATTGATTAACTTCACGTGAGGTCACGGGAATACATTCACCATCCTCTTTGTATTGAAACAGGTTTTGTCCGGGTAAATCTTGCAACTCTTTAATAATAGAGCTCAAAACGCGATCTGTAAGGTTAACCTCTCTCACTTTGCCAGATTTAGCTTTATATTCTAAGCGAATATTTTTCCCTGTTATCTTCGCATGGCGGCGACGTAAAGTTGTCGCTCCAAAACTATTATTTTCTTTCGCGTTACGTTTAGACCCTATCCTTAAAGAGCCTAAATCCATCAATCTAACAACTGCAGCTATTGTCCTTTGATAATCAAGTGTATTACCTTCTAAATATTCAGCTAACTTTGCTCTAAGTAAGGGTAATTTATTTCCGAAAAGCTCACACACTTCGAACTTTTTTATCTCCTGCTGCTCTCTAAAATCTGGGTGATAAAGGTATTGTTTTCTCCCTTTTGTATCGTAACCAGTTGCTAAAATATGGCCATTTTCTTCAGGACAAAACCAAACATCTTTGTATGCAGGAGGGAATGCTAGTGCATCTAAACGGGCGATTTCACTTTTATCATTAATCCGCTTACCTGTTGGGTCGTAGTAAAGCCAACATTTAGAGTGACTTTTTCGAGTAATACCGGGCAAATTATCATCAACATAAATTAATTTCACTGCACCTTCTCACTATATAATTATTACTCAAGGCGAGTAGCCCTCGCCTTGAAAGATGAGTTATCGTTGCCAATAACGAAGTTGTGTTAGTGTCTGAAGAAAGTCACATGCCTTGCACGTTTCTAGGTTAATGATGCCGTCGTCTTGGTCTTCATTTAAGCCAACAGCTTTTAACAACTCAATTGAGCTTTCAGTAAAACCAATAAATTTTTTGTGTGAGTACGCATCAGAAACAAAATCTCTCGCCTCTGGAATTTTAATTAACTCTTTAGCACCTTCCTCTGATGTCAGTAAAACAACTGCATCATATAAAACAGAAGGGCCGCCGTTAATAACTTGCTCTGCTCCAAGGTGAACACCAG
This sequence comes from Pseudoalteromonas shioyasakiensis, assembly GCF_022398475.1. Lineage (GTDB taxonomy): Bacteria > Pseudomonadota > Gammaproteobacteria > Enterobacterales > Alteromonadaceae > Pseudoalteromonas. The sequence continues at coordinate 2,808 of NZ_JAKEVM010000043.1, forward strand.
TAGAGCTTTTCGCTCCACCGATCTGGGCTGCAATGACTTCAAAGTTCGCACCTTGCTCGTTTAGTTCGCTAACTAATGAATTAAATAGCTGATCGTCAAAGCCATCACTAACGAGAATACCGAGCTTCCTTCCCTCAAAAGTAGCCAAAGCACTTTTTTGAATACTCAGTGCATCAGATACAGGTAAATCTTGGCGAGTTTTTAGTGCAGCCTCAGCAGGTTCAGGCATTGTTTGCAAACCCAAACCAGAGGCCACTAACTTAGCTAATTCGCTATCAATATTTAGTAAATGAGACACCACACGCTCCCTAATAGCTAAATGTTCCACTTTTGACAGTTCAAAAATTAATGCGTCCTGGATATGTGATTGCTCTATCTTAGTTTGACTTAGATAAAACTGCCTAGCTTGGCTGTAATGATCACTGAAGGTTTCTGATCGATACCTTAGCTTGCTACCTTGCGCTTCATCATCAGAGCTTTTAAAGCCATGAACAGGACATTCTCTTGGATTGTTTTCATCACTTTGCCAAGAGTTTGGCTCATAATTTACTCTTCCTTTGGGGTTATGCATTGCCATGTGACCATCTTGGTGAAAGTGGTGCATTGGACATTTAGGTGCATTAATAGGGATATGAGTGAAATTTGGCCCTCCTAATCGCTTTGTTTGAGTATCTAAATATGAGAAGTTACGCCCTTGTAATAGTGGATCTGGTGTAAAATCGATTCCGGGAATTATGTTTTGTGTGCAAAAAGCAACCTGCTCTGTTTCTGCAAAAAAATTATCAACCACTCTATCTAAAACCATTCGACCAATGATCTTAACGGGTACTTGCTCTTCAGGGATAAGCTTTGTGGCATCAAATACATCAAACTCAAAGTCATCGGCAAAAGCTTGGTCAAATACCTGTACGCCAAGTTCCCACTCAGGGTAATCGCCATTTTGAATTGATTCCCACATATCACGGCGATGAAAGTCAGGATCTGCTCCATTAATTTTAACAGCTTCATTCCAAACCACTGATTGCATGCCTGATTTAGGTTTCCAATGGAATTTAACGTACTTTTGCTCACCATTTTTATTGATAAACTTAAATGTGTGAACGCCAAATCCTTCAATAAAGCGTAATGAACGTGGAATAGCTCTATCAGACATCGCCCACATGACCATATGCATAGATTCAGGCGATAAGCTAATAAAGTCCCAAAAATTATCATGAGCCGTTTGAGCTTGCGGAAAACCACGATCAGGCTCAGCTTTAGCGCTATGGATCAAGTCTGGGAATTTCATCGCATCTTGGATAAAAAACACAGGAATGTTATTACCAACTAAATCCCAGTTTCCCTCTTTTGTATAAAATTTAACAGCAAATCCGCGCACATCCCTTGCTAAATCAGGCGAGCCCTTGCTACCAGCTACCGTTGAAAACCGAGTGAATACAGGTGTTTTCTCGCCTTTTCGTTGAAATATATCCGCGCATGTCAGCTCTTCAAGTGTTTCGTAAGTTTCAAAGTAACCGTGTGCCCCATAACCTCTAGCATGCACAACCCTCTCAGGAATACGCTCATGATCGAAATGAAACATTTTTTCACGAAAAATATGGTCCTCCATTAATGTTGGACCACGCTTCCCTGCTGACAAGGAATTTTGATTATCACTAACAGGACAGCCTTGTGCTGTAGTCATTGTTGAATACTGATTATTTGCATGTTGATGTAGCTCACCTCCATGCCCCTTTTGACCTGAATATTTAAATGACTCCGGCATAAGTTTCCCTTTATTTTAAACTCGTTAAATTGTTATTACGTAAATTTAGGAAAACTAGTAGCAAGTAAAAAGCCAAAATTAAAACTAATAATATCAATAAGTTAAAATCAAATTAAATAACATGTAAATAAACTTATTACACAATTTGTGTAATTTTTTCTAACTAAAACAATCTAAACCTCCTACTTTAGATTTACCCTCCCCACCATAAAATACACTCAACATTCGGCATTTATTAACTTCGTCTTTTTAGGTAAGCACACAGCAAAGCTCAGCTTTCACTAATAAAAAGCAATGCGATAGCGTATTACACTTCACTATCGTTAACCTTTATCTTGCAATAATACATAACAACTATTCCTAACCGCCCCTCTATTGATATATTATAACAAAACATTTACCGTATTTTGTTTAATCTAATTAAGGGTCACTACCATGAGCAAACTTCCCGTCACCGTGCTCTCTGGCTTTTTAGGTGCAGGTAAAACCACTGTGCTCAGCCATATTTTAAATAACCGTGAAGACAAAAAAGTGGCTGTAATCGTCAATGATATGAGCGAAATAAACATCGATGCAGCAACAGTTAAAAACGATGTTTCGCTGAGCCGCGGCGAAGAAAAACTAGTAGAAATGAGCAATGGCTGTATCTGCTGTACTTTGCGTGAAGACTTACTCATTGAAGTACGCGCTTTAGCGAAAACGGGGCAATTTGATTATTTGGTTATTGAGTCAACCGGGATTTCAGAGCCCCTTCCGGTTGCCGAAACATTTACCTTTGCCGATGAAGATGGCGTGTCACTTTCTGATGTTGCAAGACTTGATACCATGGTCACGGTCGTTGATGCCGTTAACTTTTTAAACGACTTTAACGAAGCCAAATTTTTACAAGAAACCAACGAACACTTAGGTGATGAAGATGAGCGAAGCGTGGCCGACCTACTCATTGATCAAGTTGAGTTTGCTGATGTCATTTTAATTAGTAAAACAGACTTAATTAGCGCCGATGAGCTTGAGAGTTTAAAAGCCATTTTAAGCTCATTAAATACCTCTGCAGAGCTTATTGCCATTGAAAATGGCCAAATTGATATCAATAAAGTTCTCGGCACGGGCCTGTTTAACTTTGAAAAAGCTCAGCAAGCACCTGGCTGGCTAAAAGAGCTACGCGGCGAGCATACCCCAGAAACCGAAGAATACGGTATTAGCAGCTTTACTTATGAGGCTCGCCGCCCTTTTCATCCTGAAAAATTTTATAACTTTATTCATAACAATCAACGCGAAGGCAAATTGCTTCGCTCCAAGGGCTACTTTTGGTTAGCCTCTCGACCCCAATTTGCTTGCCAATGGAATCAAGCTGGCGGCATAGCCCGCTATGGTTTTGGCGGGATATTTTGGAAAGCCTTACCGCAAGATCAGTGGCCAACTGATAGCGACTACTTAGATTCAATTAACCAAGTATGGCAAGAACCCTTTGGGGATATGCGCCAAGAGCTGGTTTTTATTGGTCAAAACCTCAATCAATCAGCGATCATTCAAGCTCTCGATAAATGCTTACTTAGCGACGATGAACTATTAGCAGGCAAAGCGCTTTGGCAAACCCTGCCCGATCCATTTCCTGTCTGGGAGGAAGCATAATGACAGCTTACGCATTAGAACATGACACTGATAACCTACCATCAGCGGCAGCAACAGCGCTAAGCCCTGTTGTGTTTTCACAAATTTACAAACCTGAGCATAACATTGCAATTTGGCAACGCAGCTTAACTGAACAGCTGCAATCAGAAGTAGCTGAGAGTATTACAGCCAACCCAGAGCTCAGCATTAACGCTGTGATCAATCAAAATACCATTGTGGCTGACATAAATAAGGCCCTTGAAAAACTACCTCAAGCAGAAGAGCTTAAAGCCGACCTCGCTCAGCTTGTTGATATGTTTTGTTATTTATTTGAGTTAAAGCGCACCGGATTACGCCTAAGAGTACTTGAACGTGCCATGTGCCCACGTTTTCATGTTGACAGAGTTCCTTGTCGGTTAGTCAGCACCTATTGTGGTAGTGGTTCACAGTGGTTGCAAAATGCAGGACTTGATCGCACTAAACTTGGCGCAGGTCACCAAGGATTAAGTGATGAAGAATCAGGGTTAATGACAGCAAATACTAAAATTCACTCTCTTAATGTGGGTGATGTAGCTCTATTAAAAGGCGAAACTTGGCAAGATAACGAAGGCAAAGGCCTTGTGCACCGCTCACCAGCACTCGCTACTGGCGAAAAACGGCTACTTGTAACCCTCGACTTTATTGCTTAATACGAGCGTACCAACTGCGTCTATTAATTCTAATAGGCGCTATTTCATTTAAGAACACGCTACAACTGCTCAAGGCTTTAAATTAATGAAAAGCATACTGAGCGCACTTGCAATTGCCGATAGGGCAAACATCCTTAGTAACAAAATTAAGGCATTCCTTGCGCCACCAGCAAAAGTGCCTTTAAAGCTTAATGGGTAGCCATGAAAAACCATTACATATAACACGTTAAAAAGTCCTACCCGCATCCCGTCAATTTCATAGGTATCGCCATTTTTTAAGTGAATTTCACACACATGCAAAGTGGGTAATCTAATTCGTGGTTCGCCAAACTTTCGTTTGCGTTTTAGATCCATCGTGTAGTGAAACAAAACCTCTGCGATTTCGTTTTTAGCAATGGTGAGAGTGTGATTTTGGTGCTCTTTAAAAGTCAATTTATCAATTTTGAGCTCATCCTTGCTTATGCTCATTGCCCATTTAGAACCAAAGCCATACTTCTTGTAAGTCATGATGCGCTTGGTAATAAACACGACCAAAAAACTTGTAAGACAAACTAAAAAAGCCAGCCATGGGTTAAAAGCATCTACTAAATAAAAACTAGATAGCGAAATTGCGCATACCATAAGCGCAAAAAACACTTCGGCCCACCCAGATAACGTCGCTAAGCCTGGGAGAGATTCTAGTTCTGTTATTGACTCTTCAGTTAGTGACGATTTTCCTTTAAAGGCAGCATATCGAAACCATTTTTTATCATTTAAATCCAGTTCGAGTGAGTGCTTAGCCATCGAGCCCATAAAAATCCCTTTTGTATTAATGCCTAATAGAAGCAACCTTTTTGTTCCTTAAACTTATACACAACCAGAGCTCGCACGTAAATACTTAAAGAACTAATAAGTTAAGCCCCCTTAGCTAATGAACGTGCTGTATTTAATCAAAAACCAGCTAAGCTTCGTATAACAAAGAAATTTATATATGTGAGCTGATATGGAGCGCCTTTTTCAAAATAGCCGGTTTTTAGTCATCATCGCGATTATCACTACAGCAATTTCGTCATTACTTGTTTATATAACCTGTGTGAACATCGTTTTTAATGTTGTTAAAACGACTCTTATATCATTGCCTGACTCTGCTAAGGGAGGGAAAGAGATGATAGTCGAGCTTTTAAAAATTCTCGACTTATTACTTATCGGTATTACTCTTCAAGTTATTACCATCAGCCTGTACCGGCTATTCATTTCGCCTGCAACCACAAAGAGTAGCCAGTTTTTAGCCGCTTTTCATATCGAAGATTTTCATGACTTAAAAATTACCTTAGTGCAGGTAACATCCGTCATTTTAGTGATTCTGTTTTTAGAACACGCCGTTGAGTTTGGCGGCACAATAGAAACCCTCTACCTCGGTATTTCTATTGCGATTGTGGTTGCCGCTTCGACCTTTGCATGGCGCTCAATGAAATAGTGAACACTCACCTACATTAGTTTATTTATTGGGGTAACGTAGCTGATATTGCTCTTTCATCACGCATTAAACTGCTCAAGTAAACCGCTCTTTTGGCTATCTTTAGCCAGTTCTAGCAAATCGATTTTTAAGCACTAAAAAGGCGTAACACTTCATGTTACGCCTTTAAATTTAAGCCCTAAAGTGCAAGCGCTAATATTTGCTTAACTTTCGCTAAATCAATATCACCGTGTTCACCTAGCGTAGTTATCTCATTCTTTTCTAAGTTTTTAACAACCGCATCGATCGCTTGTTCATCAAGGTCATAGTCAGCAAGGCGTGTTTTCACAGCCATTGCTTCGAAGAAGTCTTGCACTGCTTTAATCGTTTTATCGATTTGCTCAGCTTCATCGTTATAATTAAAACCAAACACTCGCGCACCAAGCTGTTGTATTTTAATAGACTTTTGCTCTTTTTGAACATGCATTAGCGCAGGTAAAACAATCGCCAGCGTTTGTGCGTGATCAAGGTTATAAAGGGCCGTTAATTCATGACCAATCATATGCGTAGACCAATCTTGCGGTACACCCTGACCAATCAAACCATTCAGTGCCATTGTAGCCGACCACATAACATTGGCTCTTACATCATAGTTTTGCGGTTCATTTAGTGCTTTAGGTCCTTCGCTGATCAAGGTTTGTAAAATACCTTCTGCAAAGCGGTCTTGTAATGGCGCGTTTACTGGGTAAGTTAAGTACTGCTCAATAACGTGTACAAACGCATCTACAACACCATTACTTACTTGGCGCTCTGGTAACGAAAAAGTATATTCAGGATCAAGTACTGCAAAAACAGGTTGCACACTCGGTGATGAAAAAGCACGTTTTTGCGACGTCTCTTTTTTAGTAACCACTGAGTTACCGTTACTCTCAGAGCCAGTTGCAGGTAAAGTTAAAACTGCACCAATAGGAAGCGGGTTACTAAACTCAGCACCTTTAACAAGGATATCCCACGGCTCACCTGCAAAGTTATAAGCTGCTGCAACAAACTTAGCGCCATCAATAACGCTGCCACCGCCAACAGCTAGAATAAAGTTAACATTCTGCTCTTTAGCAGTTGCCACAGCTTGCATCAGCGTTTCGTATGTTGGGTTAGGTTCAACACCACCAAACTCAATCACGTCAACATCGGCTAATGCACTCATTGCTTGGTCGTATACGCCATTTTTCTTTATTGAGCCACCACCAAAAAGTAATAGTACTTTAGCGTTTTCTGGTAAACGTGACGTGATCTCACTCATTTGACCTTTACCAAACAAAATTTCGGTTTGATTTTTATAAATAAAGTTCAACATTTAAATGCCCCTTAAATTAGGTTTAAATTGCTAATTAGCTAATTTACTTAGCTAACATTTCTAAAAGCTTTTCTGCTAATAATTTATCTGAAAACGGGTTTTGCCCCGTAATGAGTTCGCGGTCAACAACCACGTTTGGCTGCCACTCACTAGCGAATGCCATATTTCCACCGGCGTTTTCCATTGCCATAGCGGGATAAAACTTAAGCTTTTTACCTTCTAAACTGCTTTCAAAAACACGCTCTTCAGAGTCTGAAAAAATAGTCATTTTGTAGCCATCATAAATCCAGTTATTGGCCGATGCCTTTTCGCCATCTTTTATCGCTTGATAATAAGAATTTGGCTGAACTTGTGCCGACAACAACGTAATTGGGCCATGGCAAATTGCCGCTGTTGGTTTACCTTGCTTATTAAAGTGACGCAAAATTTCACCCACTTCTGGGTTGTTTGCTAAATCAATTAAAGGCGCATGGCCGCCTGGGATAAATACAGCCTCATACTGGCTTAAGTCACCCGCTAAAATTTCGCTTAGACTTGCGGTATCTTTGATATCTGGTAGCGATGCTACAAAACGCTGAATGCTCTGCATTTTAGCTTCATTACCATCAAAGTAGTCGGTACTCACTGATTTTTTATCTACTTGAGGCGTATTACCTTCGGGTGTTGCAAGTACAAGCTCATAACCCGCATCAACTAATGCTTTTGCTGGCACACCAAACTCATTTAGGTAGTAGCCTGTTTCGATGCTCTGGCCATCAGCTAAGTCCATGGTTGTTTCACTTGATAAAATTACCAATACTTCGCCTTCACCCGCCACTGCAAACATCGACATAGTTGATGCAACAACAAGCGTTAGTCGCTGTAATATCTTTTTCATAACTCATCCTTTAAGAAAGTACTGCTATCATAGTTGGTTTGCGGGGCGAGTAGAATTCGGATAAATTAAGAGGAGCAATCAGAATATTTATGGCTCGTACATTTACATGTCTTATCTCACGCAATTAAAAACCTTTGTTGAAGTTTATCGTTGTAAAAATATTACGAAGGCAGCGGCTAATTTAGGCTTATCTCAGCCTTCGGTGACCTCACACATTCAAGCAATGGAAGCTGTAGTTGGTAAATCTTTATTTGAGCGCAAAGCCCGTGGCGTTACCCCCACAGCAGCAGCACATGATCTAGCGCTACAGGTTTCTGGTCATATCGATATATTAGAGCAAAAGATCATGTCGATACGGGCACGTTCTGATGCCGCACATGGCACTGTTAATATTGCAGGACCTGCCGAATATATTAGTAGTGTATCGGGGCCACAAATTGCCAACTTACTGCAATCTGGCAATGTAAATCTTGTTCTGCATATTGGTAATAAAGTGAGAATTTTTGATGCCTTGCAATCAGGTACTGCAGATATTGCTATTGCCGCATCAGCGCCTGATCCAGCACTATTTGATAGCCTTGTGCTCGACAAAGAAAAGCTCATTTTGGTGATGAACCGTTTACATGGCCGAGAAATCAAAGACAGCGCCATTACCGCAGATTTACTCTCAAGCTACAATGTCGTTGCTTATGATGAAGAGCTGCCTTTGATAAGACAATACTTTGAAGCTGTATTTAACGCAAAATGCCACTCAAATGTCATTGCTATTTGCCCGGACATACGTGCTATTAGCAATATTATTCGCTCAGGCATTGGCTATTCTGTATTACCCGATTACCTATGTCGCGATCAGATAAAAGCCGGAGAGCTTGTGCAACTAGGGCCCGAAGGCCCAGAAAACATAATTTACTTAGTTTGGAACAAAGGGGCATTAAAGCACCCCCGTATTGCATTTGCCAAAGATGTTATTTCGGCCTTTGCAAATATTAACTACTTTGCAAACTAAGCAAGGCTTGCTTTGCGTCTAACAGTTTTACTCGTGGGGCAAGCGCATTTAGTGCGATTAAATGTAGCATTTCAGATACTGTGGTGCTCACATCCGTTATAACTGCCACATCGTACTCTTTAGCTTGCTCTGAGATAGCAGTATGAGTCACACAGTTTTGCGTCATCATGCCTGCGATCAAAAGTTTTTTAATACCATGTTGCTTTAATACATCTTCTAAATTGGTCTGATGAAAGCTGTCTGCATAGTGTTTTACAACCACAGGGGCTTCTGGTGCTGCTTTTAAAATATCAGGATGAATATCAACACCTTCTGTACCTTCATTAAAAAATGGCGCTAACCCCTGAGAAGGATCAGCAACATGCTGAATATGAATAGGTAAAACTCCGCGTTCTGTTGCTTGTTTGATCACATCTACTAGCTGATCTTTTACTTGTTTAGCCTGCCATAAAGGAAATGCACAATCTTCAAAATAATCATTCTGTAAGTCGATAATTAGTAATGCTGTGTTTGTCATTGTATGAGCCCTTTTTCATTTTATTGAACCCTAGTTTGCTGAATTTTTAACGTATCAAACAGTGACCCAAATACCATTTATCGATAATATTGGGCCAAAGTGTTTAATAAGGCTTTACCATGAATGTTGCGGTATTCGCATTTCCTAATATCAGTCCATTTCATCTTGCAGTACCATGTATGGTGTTTGGTGAGGGCGCTCGCTCGGCAGGTATCAAAGAATTTAATTTAACAGTGTGCAGCGAATGTGAACAGGTAATGCCCTCAAGTGCGGGGTTTGATATTCAAGCGCACCACTCAATAACAAAATTTGATCAGGCAGATATTATAATTATTCCGTCTTGGCCATCCCCTGAAACAGCCCCCTCTAAAGAATTAGCAACCAGTTTGCTAAACGCTCATAGCCGTGGCGCTATTATTGTAGGGCTCTGTTTAGGAGCTTATGCGTTAGCACACATTGGGCTTTTAGATAATATTGAAGCAACCACCCACTGGGCATACAGCGATGACTTTAAAGCTCGCTTTGCAAAAGTGAAACTTAACAATCAAGTACTTTACCTTGAACATGACCAGCTCTATACATCGGCAGGAACAGCAGCAGCTATTGATTGCTGCTTATATTTGGTTCGCAAATTTTTAGGAAGCGAGCAAACTAATGCTATTGCCAGAATGATGGTAACGGCTCCGTATCGCACTGGTGGGCAGACACAATTTATTGCCCTACCCGTCCCCGAAAGTGTTGCTGATGAGCGTTTAGCAAGCTTACTTGAACAGATGCAAGAAAACTTAGCTAGCAACCATACGATTGATACACTCGCAGAGCAAATGCACATGAGCCGACGCACCTTTACCCGCCACTTTCAATCGCTTACTGGACAGAGCGTTGGGCAGTGGCTGTTAAATCAACGTTTAAACCACGCACAGCGACTTCTTGAGTCAACTGATTTACCACTAGAACATTTAGCCGAGCAATGCGGCTTTGGCTCATCTGTTACTTTACGCCATCATTTTCGCTCTCAGTTTGGTTTATCACCGCGAGACTGGCGTAATGCATTCCGCCAAGCATGAAGCTTAGGTATAATTAGTTTTTCGACTCGATTTTGGTTTTTAAATGAAAAAGCTTTCTAAAGTACAATTAAAACAGCAAGCACTTGTATTAAATGTTGCCGACGCCCTTGAAGAGCAAGGTCGCGCAGAACTTGAAGGCATGTTGCAATGCTGGTTTGATGTGGAATACCACTTATTCCCAGGCTCATTGCTATTATGTTTTCAATTTGAAAACCAACAAACACTCGATGCAGCGACCCCAGAACTATTAAAATGGCAAAAACGCCTAAGTGGCGCAATGCTGAAAAAAGGCGTGATTTTAAAAGACATGCGCAGGCATTTAGTGTTTACCCTAAAAGGCCCAGACGATTAAATGGAATGAGTTGCGGGTTAGCAAGTTAGCAAGTTAGCAAGTTAGCAAGTTAGCAAGTTAGCAAGTTAGCAAGTTAGCAAGTTAGCAAGTTAGCAAGTTAGCAAGTTAGCAAGTTAAAAACACTAGAGTGCCTACCACTTGTGTCAAGTAACTCGCTAACTCGTTGAGTTTTTAATCTGACTTCTAACGACTGATCTCTAATAGCTCCATTTTTGTTCAGCGTTAAAACGCCTCGTATCTCGCAAACTTTCCCCTTTACTCTTTCCCCTAGCAACTCGCTAACTTGAGTATTTTTATTTGATAACGCGGGGTAAACCCGCTGCTACCAGTTCTGCGCTAAAACGCCTCCTACAACTCGCATCTCGTCCCTCGGAACTCGTACCTTTCCCCTTTACTCTTTCTAACTCGCTAACTTTCCTCTAGAAACTAGCTAACTTATTCCAACACCTGCGTACTTAACGCCAGATAACAACGCCATATCTTTGTGCCATGTTGCTAGATCATTAGCATTAAACTTAGCTAAAGAGTCATGACCACATGCCCTCGCCATTACCGACATTAACTCAGTTGAAGCTTCAAAAAAGTTCTTTAATTGATTTGCCGACTTTTCAATATTTAGGCGCTGACGTAAATCTTGCTTTTGTGTGGCAATCCCTGCAGGGCAGTTATTGGTGTTACACATACGCGCAGCAACACAGCCGATTGCTTGCATTGCACTATTTGAAATCGCCACCCCATCAGCACCAAGCGCAAGTGCTTTTACAAAATCAATTGGCAAGCGTAAGCCGCCAGTGATGATCAAAGTAACATCACTTGCACCTTGTTCATCTAAGTACTTTCTTGCCCTGGCAAGTGCAGGAATAGTCGGTACGCTAATATGATCCCTAAAAATCTCGGGGGCTGCGCCTGTACCGCCTCCACGACCATCAAGAATGATGTAATCGGCACTCGCATCGAGCGCAAATTGAATATCTTCCTCAATATGATTAGCACTCAGTTTAAAACCGATTGGAATACCGCCCGTTACCTCGCGTACTCTATCAGCAAACTTTTTGAAATCGGCCGCACTGTGTAAGTCTTTAAATGTTGGTGGTGAAATCGCCGAAGTACCCGTTTCAATTCCTCTAACCTCAGAGATTTTGCCAACATTCTTATTGCCCGGCAAATGCCCACCAGTACCCGTTTTTGCGCCTTGTCCACCTTTAAAGTGAAAGGCCTGAACGTTCTTTAATTTATCTTCGCTATAACCAAAGCCTGCACTTGCTAACTCATAAAAGTACCGTGAATTGGCTTGCTGCTCTTCAGGAAGCATACCGCCTTCACCCGAACAAATACCTGTACCAGCAAGTTCTGCTCCTTTTGCTAAAGATACTTTAGCTTCTTCAGATAAAGCCCCAAAACTCATATCAGAAACAAATAATGGAATAGCCAGCTTTAATGGCTTTTTCGCTCGCGGGCCAATCACAAGCTCAGTATTAACAGCAACATCTTCCATTAAAGGTTGCGTTGCCATTTGCGCCACCATTAGCTGTAAATCATCCCATTTAGGTAATTGATATCGTGGCACGCCCATCGACACCATAGGGCCATGGTGCCCAAGCTTAGATAATCCTTCACGTGCTAATTGATGGATAAGCTCAACGGTGGGTTCCTCTTTGGTTGCTGTAGCAACTGGCAAATCAGAGGCTTGAATTTGCACGCCTGGCCCTTCTTGACCAACTTGGCTTTTATCAAATTGTTTGTGACTGCCATCACAAAACGGCGCATTGGCAGTGTGCTTACATTGGCATAAATAGGCATCGCCCGACTCTTCTGCTGTAAATGCTTTGGGTTTGAAATCGGTTCCGGCATGTGAGCCATCACAAAATGGCTGGTTTTTAGAACGCCCACAGGCACAAAAATAGTATTCTTGCCCCTGCTCTAAGGTGACTTTTTTCGGCGAAACGGCTGCAATTATGGGTTTGCTCATTATTGTTCCCTCACGGTTGCTACATTACATTGCTATGTTCAAGGTACTGCGATTGAGGTAAGTATTAATTCAAGGCTTACTTGCTTTACAAAGGGTAGTTCAGCTCAGTTAAATAACGAGCTTTTAAGCGCCTAGAAGTTCACTTAGCTATCACTAATCGACTATATAACCGCAACAAGCAGCCAAGATATCAGCCATTTCGTATTTTAATGAAAGAGGTAAATCGGTTTGTAAGCCACAGTGAGGGGGATTTTCACAAAGAGGAAAGAGGCGCTGCGCTTTAGAGGAATTATTAAAAGCAAACTTCACAGATATAACCCATTGTAGATCGTTATTTATGGCGAAAAGCAACCGTTAACACTCACGGGCTGAAGCCCGACTTACAAATTACCTCTTTGATAATAACCATCGCGCGAAATAAATTTCACGCCTACGGGCAAGTTTCAGCTTGTTTGTTGGATTTTAAATCTGATAGCTGATGGCTATATATGGCGCACAATCATCTAAAACTTATAGCTTAAAGCTCTTTTGATTTAATCTGATTTCTAACGACTGATATCTAATATCTCTATTTTTGTTCTGCGTTAAAACGCCTCCTACATCTCGTATCTCGAAACTCGTATCTTTCCCCTTTACTCTTTCCCCTTTACTCTTTCCCCTTTACTCTTTCCCCTTTCCCCTTTCCCCTTTACTCTTTCCCCTTGTAACTCGCTAACTTGTTGGGTTTCACTCCGTTCTAGCCAACCTACCGGCTGATGTCTGAAAGCTTTTACTTTTCCACCCCCTTTTGCTTCACATGCTCAACCAGCTCGGGGAAAAAAGCTAAAAACACTGCGTCTAACTGTTGGTAGTGGCGGGCTATATCGTCAGCGGCTCCTGCAAAGTTATTAGCAAAACGAATACGCCTTGCGATATTATCAAGGGCAAGGCCGACCCCATCCAGTGTTTCATATTCTTTAAACCAATCATTGTTGGTCATACTGGTCACAACCTGCTGCATGCGTGAAGGCATCATGGCTTGGCGCGTATTTAAAAGGCCATAACTGTGCTGTTTGAAATCAGCCAATGGTTGGTCATTAAAGCGCTGCCAATGCTGAATAAGAAAGTGATCGAACGCCACATCAATCGCGACACTTGCAAAGCGTTTACGTGCTGGTGAAAAGTACTGCTTAGCTTCTTTTACAAGGGGATGAGAGTCAGTAAACCTATCAACCAGATAATGATTCTCAAGGCCATTTTTAACTGCGTCAGATAACTGTCCTGAATACCGACGCCCACCAAAATCCCCCAGCAGATTACCAAAGTGTGAATCAGCCGTCGGTTGTGCTAAGTAAAGGTGAGCCAAGTAGTTCAACGCATTCTCTAAATCAAGTCATTTTATGCATTGTAAAAGAATACAGGTGAGAGGGTCTAGGGGCACAGGTTGCGAGTTGCGAGTTGCGAGTTGCGAGTTGCGAGTTGCGAGTTGCGAGTTAGCAAGATTGTAGCAGCGATTTTATATCGCGTAATCAAATGTCTCGTAAGCGTTATGCTTGCATGCCCCGTTTTAAATAGATCATCGCGCGAAATAAATTTCACGCCTACAGTACTAGGTGCTAACATCATAGCGATGGTTTTGGGTTGGAATACCTACCAATTTGACTTTTTTCGGCGTTAAAACGCCTCCTACACCTCACATCTCGTTAACTTTTCAATCTGATAGCTGACGGCTGAAAGCTGATGGCTCCAAAGTTAGGTTTCGCTCCGCTCTAACCAACCTACGAGCTAATGAATCAAGCACTGTAGGTCGTCATTTATGGCGACACATAATCGCTAACATTGACGGGCTAAAGCCCGACCTACATCTTGCTTCTGTGGTTTAGATAAGCATCGCGCGAAATAAATTTCACGCCAACAGTGGTAGGTGCTAACATCATAGCGTTGGTTTTGGGTTGGAATATCGGCATTAAAACGCCTCCTACAACTCGAATCTCGCTAACTTTTTCGTCTGATAGCTGATGGCTCCAAACGTTGAGTTTCACTCCGCTCTAACCAACCTACCAGCTATTAGCCATAAAAATAACTCACCTTTATGACTTTAAATTAAATGCCAACATGACAAGAGCCGAAATGATCGCAGAAAGTGAAATTAACCGCATAATCAAAATAACTATATTACCTGCACCGCCTGAAGTTGTACCTCTGAATAGTAGTGGGTATTCGTAGAATTTTAAAAGATACAGCACATCAAAAAGACCTACTCGCATACTATCTAGCGTAACAACATCGCCACTTTTTTGATGAATTTCACAAGCGTGTAAATTGGCCGTTTTTTCGTTCACAATATGGCCAGTTCTGCCATGCAAAGTATAATTAAAAATGATTTCTTGGATATCGTCCTTAGCGATTTGCGAAACTTTTGAAGCTTTGCCCTCTATTGCTCGCCTATCTATTTCGAGTGAGTCTTTAGATATACTCATAACCCACTTACGACCAAATCCAAATTTGTTATAAATCACAAATCGCTTGATAACAAATACACAAAGATAACAACTCACACAAGTTACAAAAGCAGGTATCGGCTGCATCGTTTCTTGAAGCACTAGGCTCATTACAGCAATAGCGATAGTCATAAAGAAAAATAAAAATTCAGCGCCGCCCGACAACACAGCTAGGCCCGGTAGCGACGTTAGTTTTGTATTAGAGTCTGCTTGTAAAACTGTCTTTTTATAGAAAGTTGAATACCTAAACCAAACTCGGTCGCTCAGGTTTAAATCTAGGGAGTGCTTCGAAAGTGCCTGATTATAATCCATTATTTAAGTTTCCATTTTTAAAACACAATTTTGCCACTACTTTCCCATTAAGCCAACATTCCTACCTAATGATATATTTCCTTTACGTTCAAGTACTAAACTAACTGCCCAACAAAGTTAACCATATTGTGCGCTACAATTGGAAACACAAGGCTACCAGTCCGCTCTCTTAACCACAGCAAAATAAATCCATAACTCCCAGTTAATACGATTCTGAATGCAGACAAATGCCACTCACCATCGATATACATAACCCCATGAACTAGACCAAATAATAAAACTAAAAGTAACCCAGCAATGTTTATTGGCGAGCCAAAAAAGTTGATGCGCGATGAAGCAACAGCCAATGAAAAACAAAATAGTAAAACACCTCTAAACATTGGCTCTTCATCGAGTCCTGGGATAAGAGCTTGATAGAGTAGCGTTTCAAAATCGTAATTTGGTCCATCGCCTAGGCTAAGCGTTACAATAATCTGCAACACAACAAACAGGGTTAAAACAACGAGTGCAGGCTTAATAGAGCCTTTATTTTGCCTAAAAGTAAAACCAGCATCCCTGATTTTAAAGTCATTTTTAAATGCTGCTAATAAAGCCAAAACCAAAGCCCAAAGAGAAATAGCGACTATTTTTCCTGACCAATTCCATTTGAGATCTGTAAAGAGTAAATCTAAGGAAATGAGCTCTTTACCTTTGAATAAAGCTAAGAAATAGCAAAATAGCATTAAGAGAGTACCAAGCAACCAAGTTAAGTTTACAGTTACTTTATTGAATACTTTTAAAATTAAAACGAGGAATAGAACAACGCCTAAATTGGCAAGCATTCCAAAATACATATCTGGCATAACCGTCCTTGGTGAGCATGCAGCCCAAACTTTATTATTGTTTAATTTCTATAATAAACACAAAGGCAACCTATTAAACAGATATTTGTTTGAGTTCAAATTCACATTGAGCATATTTTTATTTTCAAAGTATATGAACCACAGAGAGCTCCGAGGCACTTTGCGCTACACAGAGAAAAACTGTAAATTACGCGGGGTAAACCCGCTGCTACCTGTTCAGCGTTAAAACACCTCGTATCTCGTCCCTCGAAACTCGCTCACTTGGGTATTTAAAATCTGATAGCTGACGACTGAAAGCTGATAGCTCCTTCCCCCTAGCAACTCGCTAACTTGTTGGGCTTCGCTTCGCTCCACCCAACATACGATAAAAGCTATCCTTTACTCCCCCGCAAACTTCAACATTCGCGTTTGGTCGGTAAGCTCAATATCCACCAGCTCGAACGGGGCTTTGGCTGCTTGAGTGACCGCAAAAGGCATGGTGAAACTGCCGTAACTATCAATCTGTTTTGCTACTTCAACCGTTGCCAGTTTGATGCGCTCACCTTTATCACCTTTGCCTGTTAAGGTTGCACGAATAGCATAGCGGCCTGAGTCGGTCACTTGCACTGGCACCTTGGCTTGGTATTTATTATTGCCAAGCGCAGTGACTTTGGCTTTATCCATACTGATGGTTTGTGAGCTATGTACAAATGGCATTTTTATAGAGCGTTTTACCGTTTGGCCATTCACTTTAGTGTCTATACTGGCCTCAAGCTCATAGTAACCATTTGCGGCACCCAAAGTTTCAAGCGG
Organism: Pseudoalteromonas shioyasakiensis; assembly: GCF_022398475.1. GTDB lineage: Bacteria > Pseudomonadota > Gammaproteobacteria > Enterobacterales > Alteromonadaceae > Pseudoalteromonas. The sequence continues at coordinate 19,876 of NZ_JAKEVM010000043.1, forward strand.
GTAATTAAATAGAGCTTCACCATTTTCGTAACGTACATCTAGCTTTTCGCCATCAGGGCTTGAAAGCGTTAACTTCACATCACTATCTTTAAAACGCTTTTTACCCATACTAAGCTGCATAGCAACACGTTGTTGCTGATCTTTCACTTTAAACTGCGATTTAGCATGTAAAGCATTGCTCGAGCCTTTTTCAATCACGTGCAGCAAGTAGGTGTCATTATCGTTAAGCGCTTGGCTTGTTCTTAACATTGCTTTGCCATTTACCTGACCTAGCTTTAGCCCAACACTACCATCGCTAAATCCTGCATTTTCCATTTGCTCACGTGCAACCATGGCTTGCATTGGCATTTGTCTAAAGTTGTCATCTCGCACCGACAGCTTATCTAGCTGTAAACCATGAGGCTTAAATACTTCGCCACTATCAAAGCGTGCTTTTGGTGCAATGCGAATAAAGTTATCAGCTTGGTTTACAAAGACAGGCACACCGCGCTTAAGCTCTTTACCCGAAACTTTCTGCCAATATTCAACACTGTTTTTTTCAAGTGTTTGTAGTTGAGCGCTTGATGCTGGTTGAACTTGAGGAAACTGATAAACCGTTTGCTCATTAGCTTTCGCTGCTGTGCTTACAAGCACTATTGTAGCTGCAATTGTGGTTAACTTATTAATCATAGCGAGCTCCTAAATTCGGTTTTTAAGCATGTTTGGCAAGCCAAAACAGTTACGTCGACTTTGCTGATGACTCAAAGGCTCACCACCTTGGGTTCGTGATTTATCAGTAAACCACACCACCCCAGCTAACGACTGAGAACTGCAATTTAAAAAGCCATCTGAGCAGCTATCTAACCAGTTTTGCGTTACTTCAAGGCCCACTTGATTTTGATAACCCCCACAATAGCTGTCGCTATCCCATACCGCTGATTCAACATCACTGCCCACCACGGTTTCGAATCGAGATGGTAAACTTGGGCGATTCGGTGTGCCATACAGCCACTGTGCGTTATACGATTCCATCCAAGATACTTGCTGTTGTTTTACAGCATCGCTGCCGTAACCTAAAAGCCAACCCAAGCTTTGCTCGAACGAATTACCCGCAATAACCGCATCAGCCAACGGCGTGCCACCACTTGAAGGAGCCAGAGCAATAGTACGCGTGACTTTGCTAATAATATTTGGATAACGGCTATCCCATGTTGGGTTAGATAAAATCCAACGCACCACATTGCCACCGTTAGAGTGAGTGATCAGAGTTAAATCAGTGATGTTTTTATTATTGATAAATGTAGTGAGCTGCCCTGCTAAACAGCCAGATGCCGCGTCTGCCCACATGTATTGCTCAAAGTCACAATTAATGACCGTGTAATTACTACTGTTTGGTAAACCTTGACGAACCGTGTCGACAAAACTGCCTGTCCAATAGTCATTATACGCATCGCTTTGCTGGCCTGTACCGTGCACAAATGCGACTCCTTGCGCAGCAAAAGCACTGTGGCTGATACCCGCTGCCAACATTAAAGCTGGCACTAGTGAGAGTGTTTTTATTTTCATGTGTGTTCCTGTTGATTGACATTTTATCTATCAGGTTGGAGGAGTGACCTCCGACCAAAAACATAGACCAAACAGGTACGAAAGCAAGAATAAATTTACATTAATTTAACTTTTGTGTGTTTTTTAAGTACAAATTATTAGATTTTAGGAGAAAAAGTGGTGCGAGATGCGAGGTCCGAGATGCGAGGTCCGAGATGCGAGGTCCGAGATGCGAGATGCGAGATGCGAGATGCGAGATGCGAGATGCGAGATGCGAGATGCGAGATGCGAGATGCGAGATGCGAGATGCGAGGTGCTAGGTGCGAGTAAACTTTCCCCCTTTACTCTTTCTAACTCGCTAACTTTTCAATCTGATAGCTGACGGCTGAAAGCTGATAGGGCTTTTGTTCATCGCGCGAAATAAATTTCACGCCTACAGTGCTAGAAAAATATAACGATATACATTGCACAATGCGAAATAGTATCGCTGCACGAAAGTACTATATCCAGCCCTGTTTAAATTTCATACGTTGTAAATTAAATGTTAAACAGGAGAACACACAATGAAACGCCTATTGACGATGATTGCGCTTTGCGCAGGTATGAGCACAACTGCTTTTGCAGCATGTAAAGATAACGTTGTACTAGTACATGGTAATACCGCCTCCCCTTCGAGTTGGAATAACACAATCAACGAATTAAAACGAAAAGGGTATGTCGACAGTGAGATTTTCACCCCAGATTGGGGCTCTAAATCTTGCGCGAGTTGCAACGATCATAACGGCAGTGAAGAAACGCCCGTACGTAACGCTATTCTTACTGCAATCAACCAATCTTGCACAGGTAAGATTGATATAATCGGCCATTCAATGGGGGTTACACTCGCAGCCCAGCAAATTTATAAGCTAGGCATGGCATCAGATGTTGATACCTTTGTCGGTGTTGCAGGTGCCGCGCGCGGCCTGCTTAGTTGTGGTGTTTACCCATACAATGTGTGGAATAACACATGTGGTTACTATGGCTTATCGGTTGGCAGCCCATTATTAAATAGTATTTATGGAGAAGCATTAGGCGACAAAGTGTATTCAATAAAAAGCTACTCTGATCAAATCGTCTGCTCAACTGGCACTTGTTATGTGTACGGCATTCACAGCAGCCGATTATGGAATGAAAATGCCACCTACACCTACGTACTCGGCCACTTTGGTTTGCAAACTGACACGTATGAAAAACAAGTGAGTTTGATTCAGTAGCTGCAAGTTAGCGAGATTTTAGCAGCGATTTTATATCGCGTAGGAATGGTTATAGGTTATAGGTTATAGGTGCTAGGTGCTAGGTGCTAGGTGCTAACAGCGTAGTGTTAGTTGCGCCTCCCCTATGACTTTTTTCGGCGTTAAAACGCCTCCTACAATTCGCATCTCGCAAACTTTCCCCTTTACTCTTTCTAACTCGCTAACTTTTCAATCTGATAGATCTTATGCTCATCGCGCGAAATAAATTTCACGCCTACGGATAAGCATTTCAATTTAACTATGCGCAGGCACAATCCAATCTAACTTCTGACGACTGGTATCTCTTTTTTCGGCGTTAAAACGCCTCCTACACCTCGTATCTCGCTAACTTATGCTTTTACGAACCATATAGCGCTTTCATCAATTGGCGCAGGTTCTTTTGATTAGTTTCCGTCTTAACCAGTGCTTTTAAACGGCTTTTCACCTCTGGTTTTGACTTCGCTTGTTGACTTAACGCCGATATAGCGGCGCTGCGAATATCTCTTGGGTTACTAGCGTCAGCAAAGGCGTAAATACTATCTACTTGTTCTGCGTCTAACTCATTATTACCCATTGCCTTTAAAATCGCCCCTTGCGTTTTACTATCAGTTTCTTGATTTAGTTGATTACTCAAGTAATTCAAACTGGTTTTACTTGGCATTTTTGCCAGTGCCTCTGCCGCATTTAGGCGTAACCTTGGACTGTCGCCAGCTAAATAATCACCAATAAGCTGTTGATGATCATAGTCTCCACTATTACCCAGTGCGGTGATTAGGGCTGATGCTTTTTGCTCCGTTGCACTTGAACTTAATGAATCAGCTAACTTTTGTGTTAACTGAGTTGAAAACTCACTGCCCTGCTGATTTTTTGCAATCGCCCCCATTACCATTAAAGCACTATGAGCCAGCTTTGAATTTTCTTCATCAAGACCATATGACATGGAATACTCAAAAATCGCCTCAACCTGCATGTCGGTTAACGGTTTTTCACTGTATTTTAGTGCCATTAAACTTCTAAAGCGCTGATTTGGAGAAAATAAATCAGGCTCAACAAATACCTCTGTCAGTAATTGTTTTGAATTAACTGAGTCATGCTTACCTAGGTACATAAACAATTTACTTTCCAAAGGATCTGCAATTGATTTAGTTGAAATAAGCTCTTTTAAGCTCAGCAAATACTGATCATTGTCATAAAGAAATTGCAAAAGCGTTTTTCGGTCTCCCTCTAGCCAATCCATACTTTTTAAAGCAGTGATAAACGCTTCAGTATTTTTTAATGGTTGAGGCGGCGCTTTAGGGTAAACCCAATCTGTGCTTAAATTTTCCCATTGATTAGGGTCTTCGGATAATTGTAGTAACCTTGCATCATCAGGTATCGATTGATTTGAGCGATTTAAACTTAGTGTTTGCAGTACCTCAATATTCATACTTCCATCACTACTACTGACTTGAATATGACTATTTCCAAGGGTTTTTGTTAACCAGCACTTATCGTTTTCAAAAGTAAACTCATCACTAATAATGTTCGCCGCTTCCAACTGCATTAGCTTTTTCGCAGCGTTAGTACTTTGCCTAGTGTCGGTTGGTTCTAAATAACTGAGTTTATTTCGCTTTAGTTTGTTATCAGCTAACACTGTGTAGAGTGATTTGTACTGACCAATATCATCTCGCTCTTTAACCCAATATTTATCCCCTTGTAAGTTTTCAGGGGGTTTTGCACGGTGAAAAGCACGATATAAAGCAATCAGCTTTTGTTGATCGGCCACTTTTAATTTAGCGTTAAACCGATAATCTAAAACTTCACCTGAGTTATTGCTAATTTTCACAGCAAAGGGCACAGAATACTCATTGCTGGTACTCACTGTTTTATTCAACTTTGCTTGAGCTTGGTACAGCTCAAATCCCAACCAGTGAAATTTCTCTGCAACTAACAAAGGCCGGTAAATTAACCGCCCTTGTAAGTCAAACTGGCTTTTTGAGGGGCTATTCATCGAAACAATATTCGTATCTGCTTTTGATTGAAGTTCACCCCAAACAGTACAATGAGGCACTGCATAAGCGGCCGAAGCATAGCCTAATAAAGTGCCAAATAATAAACTCAGTTTAATTAAATGCATTATACCTATGCCTTCATACTAATAATTTAAGGTTGCTGATTCGTCTAAAATTGTCCAGCTTTTATCGTACAAAGTGCTGGTATCGTAGATAGTTTGAGTTTTGGTTTTTGTCTTAATCTTGCAACACCACTTGTATTTAGGGTATTTCACATAAACATAAAATTCACCGGAAATAGCCTCAATATCATTTGTTACATCAATTCCTAAGGTTATTTTAGAATCAGTGATAGCTTTAGCTAAATCCGCATAAAGTGTGGTATTAAATGTATCTGCAATAATTAAGAAGTCGATACCAACACCGCCACTTGCAACGCCCAAATTTATTTCTGCGGTAGCATAAGCATCCATGCTGGCAGTAACAATATCTCCCCCTAAGTCAATTCGGCTATTGCTGTAAGCTAAACCAACACCTAAATCCAAGCTACCAGTGACACCTGCCTCCACTGTCACCGGAACAATCACAATGGTGAACGTCGTTTCAACCACTTTTTGCTCTTCGCTCCAGCTATATCCTAAAGACTTGTCTAAAGCCGTTAACGTGTCGCCCTCGTCAATTAAAGTGTCACCCAGCACACTAAAGTTTGCTGCATAAGAAATCTCACCATCACTTACATTTGCACTCGCTTCAGCGCTGGCACTAACCAAACTCGCTGATTTATCAAATAGGTAAAGATCTAAATCTGCTTCAACTAGCCCCTCGGCTGAACCACCATTACTAGAAGAAACATTCATATAGCTATAAAAAGAAGGGCTGATTGCCACAGCATCGCTGTCACCATAAGTAGCACTCCAACTGCCAACTTTGGCTAACGTTGTTGCTGTAGCAGCAGTAGTCTGCATCGCTGATACCGAAGCTATTGTTGTTTTATTACTATTTAGCTCTACCGATTCTGCAGTACTCACTTCATCATGATAAAGCGCATAAGGTACTTCAACGGTAATACTATTATTTTCGCTATGAGCTTCAATTTCATCAGAGTTGTCGTGGAAGGTAAATGTCATGCTAAAACTGTTTTCACCACCATCGTGATCAAAATCATCGTGTATCGCTTTTAGCAATACGCCATTTACTGCAACATCCCAAGGAAAGTAATGAGATTGCTCATGATCAGGAAACTTAATACGCATAGTCTCCATATAAGCTTGCGCTTGCTCATTCCATAAGTGAGCATGATAAGTCGTTTCGCCGATCGTTATTGTTGCACTGATATCAGCCTCGTTGACTGAATTACCAAATTTGGTGGCATTAATAAAGCCAATTAAATCAGGTACTTTTTGCGTTGGTTCACCAGTACCTGTGGTATCTCTTTTACCCGGGCCAGGAAAAATAGCAAAGCCGTCGCCCACTTTAAGTTTATCTAAAACAAAATCATGGTAATGACCATCGCTAATGGTGACTGAGCTATAGGTGCTTTCGTCACCAGACTCAATGCCACGGGATTTATTATCTGTAACATCAACTTCGTTTGAAATCACACCGCTTGTGTCAACAAAAGCGGCAATAATAAATTCACCCGATACGAGATCTTCATTTGGCAAAATTAATGTTGCCGTATGATTTTGCTCGCCTTCTTGTAACTGCTCGATATAAAACTCCCCCAAATCGTAGCCATCAGGCTCATCTTCAGTTTCGAGTTCAGCGACTTTACTTTTTTCAATTAAAATAAATGAAACACCAACATGTTCATTCGTTAATAAGGTTGTTTCGGTACTGAAATCAACAGTGATCTGTTGCCCTGGTTGATAAACGTCATCAGAGACTGGGGTCATAGATTTCAAAGCGACATTAGCAACAGCTTCTTGTTCGGTAGAGTCATCATCAGAACACCCAACTATTGAAAGTAGGGATAAAGCCAACACAGCACTAATCCTTTGAGACTGATTCATATCACGATTCCTAATTATTGATTTTAATTTCGACAAACTATTAATTAATAAAACTCATACTTCTACTCAAAGTCCAACCGACTTATTTTCGAAACGGTTAAGCTTTAACCCACCCAAATTGGGGTACAAAAGGTTCATATTTCAAAGGGTAAATCACAATAATGGATGAATTATGGAGGGATAAAAAAATTTAATAGGTGCGAGGGACGAGGAAGGAGATAATAGATATCAGTCGTTAGAAGTCAGATTAGATTGTGCCTACGCATACTTAAATTGGAATGCTCATCCGTAGGCGTGAAATTTATTTCGCGCGAAATATATTTCACACCTACGGTATCGGGATTAGCCATAGCAAGGTACAGGCACAATCTAACCTAAACCTTATGGCTTAAAGCTCTTTTGTTTTAATCTGATAGCTGAAAGCTGATAGCTCCTTTCCCCTCGCTAACTTATCGAGTTTCGCAGTGCTCTGCCCAACACGCTGTTATTAATACCCTTCAAACCTTGTTGCACAACCTATGCCTATGCACTCAACACCACTGTCGAGTTCTAACAGCTCTAAATTATAGCTTTTGCTTACATCTACTTTTTTTAGTGGATTATTAAAAAGGCTGATATCTACTAAATTTGCATGTCCACGTAAATCAATGTTTTTTAATTTGTTATTCGACAAAAAGAGCACTTGAAGCATGGGGTTTGCTGTTAAATCGATAGTGCTTAAGCGATTATTACTGGCGTAAAGTGCAGTTAACTTTTTATTATGGCTTATGTCTAAAGCGCTAAGCTGGTTGGCATCTAGGTTTAGTTCGCTGAGCATCTTGAACTTGCTTAAATCTAGGTTTTTTAACTGATTATTTGCAAGCTCAAGATTACGAATACCACTCGGTATATTTACTTTTGTGAGCTTATTGCCCGACAGGTTAAGTTGATATAGTTCAGAATTAACAAGCGTCAATTCACCTGTCAGCTTATTATCATTAAGATCAAGCCATGTAAGTTTACTGTTAGTGCTTACATCAAGCTTTGAAAGCTTATTACCACTCAGCATTAAAGTCTCTAACTCTTCGTTGTTACTTACATCAATACTCGTAAGGCTATTTTGGCTTAAATTAACATGGAAAAGCTGGCTGTTGTGGCTTATGTCGATTTCGGTCAGCTGGTTTGGCACTTTCTTATCGGCAGGTCTACTTGTAATGCCACCAATTTCACCAACTATGAAGCTATCCCCTTCATTACTGAGGACGAGTTTTGTTAAGTTACTAAAATGCTCAAGCCCTTTGGCTGAAGTAATACCGCGATCTCTGCAATGTATTTTTGTCACCTCACCCACAGTTTTATAGCCACTTTCATGTAAACACGCTAAGAAATTAGCATCAGCAACCACACTCTCTATTGGTGTATCGTCATTAGCCGAAGCACTAGCAATCCCAAGATTTAACACAAGCAAACAGGCCAAAGCCCTTTTAATGCGCACAAAGTTCCCTTTAAACATTCTTTCACCTTAAATTTTCAACAACATAATCAGGTGGTTAAGTAAGAGATTTCACCACCCAACAACAAAGAATGCATAATACAGGTTATTTGACATTTGTACCTATATAAATACACAAATACTTTCGAAGTTGTTTTTTAATGGGATCGCGCGAAATAAATTTCACGCCTACGGTGCTAGGTGCTAGGTGCTAGGTGCTAGGTGCTAGGTGCTAGGTGCTGACAATATGGTGTTGGCTCTAGGTTGGTAAAGGGGTCAGGCATAAAGAAGGGCCTGCCCCCGTAGCTTTGTTAAATTACGGTGACACCAGCTAAATACTTATACCTTCGAGTTCACTGTCAGTATTTTGATATTCTTTAATCAAAGGGTGAATTTCAAAATATGGATAAGTTTGCGTTTCAACCACACCCAAATTTGAGAACAAGACAATATTGGATAAATGGGGCCGACTGAAAATGTTCTTGATCTTACCACTAAATCTATCACTTAAGTTAAGTCCCTTATAAGTTTCTATATGGTAAATATGAATAAAAAGAGAGCCTGCCTTACTCTCTTTAAACTGCCTTCTAGATGCATCCTTACATATATTTTCGAACTCTCTAAGCAAAGCTGGCTTAAACGTAGTACTTATGCTGAGTGCATGCCTACTATCTTTCCCATTTACTTGTGAAACAGCGAAAGCAAGTTCAATACCACCCGATTCAAATTTTATATTTTTCCAAACTTCTTCTTTTTCAATGCTCTCTAAATTTGCAAATGTTTTTATACCTACCTTAAAAAGCTCACTATCGTTTGAGCGGCCTGAGATTACGGCATCAACTTCTTCTAAAAGTGTTTTTTGTCCGCTTTTAGATTTAGGGAAACCACTTAACATTTCAAGTTCTACGCACGTTAGTGCACTTTGGGGAGGTTGTTTAACTTTGAGCCCTTTTTCTAGGATTAATTCCAGTAAAACTTGCGCTTCATCACTGGTAATAAACAGCCCTTTATCATAAGCAAAAGACTTACACTCAACTTGAACTTCGCCATCACTACTTGCTAGATAATCAAATGTCTCATTAGAACCATCCAGATCTTTACTTTCTACTACGTAGCCTTTATTAATAAGATAGAAGTAAGAAAAAACTTCAAACATTAACGCTCTCATGTCATCAGATTCTTTCAGAGCTGATCCAAACCTAGATTTCAAACCATTACGTTTTACATCAGGAAGTGTTTCTAAGTATTCTAGAAATTTCCCACTATAATAAAGCGCTTCAGCTATTGCTCCTCTCTCATAAGAGTCACATTTTTCAAATGGCTTGGTTTCCCAAAGGAAAAGACCAAAAGCTATCATTCTTTCACCAAATTTATTTATAGCTAGCGCCTTACCATTTTTACCCGACATTTTTAAAATAATTTTCACCCATGGCTTGTCTGGGTATATAGCCAGTAATTGATCATATAC
>NZ_JAKEVM010000044.1 GCF_022398475.1 Pseudoalteromonas shioyasakiensis
ATTATGATTATTAGAAAACCTACCCTCATTGCAGCAGCATTTTGTGGCGTTTTCGCAAGCTCAAGTGTACTTGCAAAAATTACCGCTGATGAAGCGGCACGTTTAGGTAAAGATTTAACACCTATTGGCGCAGAAAAAGCTGCGAATAAAGACGGTTCTATCCCAGCTTGGGATGGTGGTATCACAACACCACCTGCAGGTTATAAACCGGGAATGCATCATCCTGATCCGTATGCTGATGATAAAATCTTATTCACGATTGATAAATCGAATGTAGCTGACTACAAAGATTTCTTAAGCCCAGGTCAAATTGAATTATTCAATACTTATCCTGATACGTTTAAGATGAACATCTATCCAACACGTCGTAGCGCGTCGTATCCTCAGTTTGTATATGATGCAACTAAAAAATATGCAACGACAGCTGAGTTAGTAGAGGGCGGTAACGGTATTAAAAATACCGCTGTGGGTGTTCCGTTCCCAATCCCTAAAGATGGCTTAGAAGCGATTTGGAACCACTTATTACGTTTCCGTGGTTTATCAATTGAGCGTTCTGGTGGCCAAGCTGCACCGACAGCATCTGGTTCATATAACTATGTAGGTTTTGATGAGCAACTGTTAGTTGAGTATTCATCACCTGAAGCAACGCCTGAAAAGCTACAAGAATCTAATATCTTGTTTAAGTTTAAGCAAAAAGTAACTGAGCCAGCGCGTCTTGCTGGTACTGCGTTACTAGTTCATGAAACAATGGACCAAATCTTAACGCCACGCCAAGCATGGACATACAACTCAGGTCAGCGTCGTGTTCGTCGTGCACCTAATGTTGCCTATGATGCACCGGGAACAGCTGCAGATAGCTTACGTACAACTGATGACTTTGATATGTTCAACGGTTCTCCAAATCGTTACAACTGGACATTAAAAGGTAAGCAAGAGCTTTATATTCCTTATAACAGCTATAAGCTTCACAGTGACAAACTAAGCTACGACGATATTCTGCAAGCAGGTCATATCAATCCTGAACATGTTCGTTATGAAAAACACCGTGTTTGGGTTGTTGAAGCGAACCTGAAAGAGGGCACGCGTCATATCTATAAAAAACGTGTTTTCTATATTGATGAAGATAGCTGGCAAGTTCATGTAACGGATATCTATGATAACCGTGATCAAATGTATCGTGTAGCGATGGCGCATGGTCTTAACTACTATGAAGTACCAACTCATTGGAGTACGTTAGAAGTTTACCATGACCTTAACTCTCGTCGTTATTTAGCAATTGGTTTAGACAACCAAGAAAAAATGTATGATTTCTCACAATCATTCAACGATAACGAGTTTACTTCAAGCGCATTACGCCGCGAAGGTCGTTAATCAAATTAAGGCACCTGACCCCAGGTGCCTTTTGCAATTCGCGTAAGTCATCAGTAACGCAATAGATTTCTCAGTGGCTTTTTTGACTTCTCTTTTTATTTTTTCGAAGGCGATTTATCTTTATGAAGTATTTGCTTTATGCCTGTCTTGCTTATAGTGCTTCATGTTTTGCTCAAGACATGCCTATGCCGCAACAAGCGATTAGCGCTGTTAACGCAAACAAAACTCTTCTCACCGACATTGAACTAGCTGGCCCAAATCTCATTGCAGTTGGTAAACACGGTGTGGTTATCACAAGTACAGACGCTCAAACTTGGCAACAAGCCAGTGTGCCTACTCAAGTGCTGCTAACAGCGGTTGATTTTTATAATAACGATTTAGGCTGGGCATGTGGTCATGATGCAACCATCATTAATACTGTAGATGCAGGAAAAACCTGGCAGTTACAGCAATCTTTACCAAACATGGATAAGCCATGTTTAGATATTTTATTTACTACTGAACAACATGGCTATGCAGTCGGTGCATATGGAATGTTTTTTGAAACTAACGATGGTGGCCAAACTTGGCAGAAGCGTTTTTTAGATAGCCTGTTATTTGAAGAAGACCGTGAATACCTCAATGATTTAAAAGACAGTGACCCAGAAGGCTATGAAATTGAAACAGCTTCAATACTGCCACATTTTAATCGCATCGTTAAAACTGAGGAGAGTCTATTTCTAGCCGGTGAAATGGGTTTAATGGCACAAAGTTTCGACAATGGTCAAACCTGGCAGCGTCTTGAAGAGATCTATATGGGCTCTTTCTTTACGTTTGCGTCAACTGCAGATCAAGGTGGTGAAGATCTAGTTGCAGGCCTTCGAGGCAACATTTTCACTCGACAAGCCGGCAGTGATCAATGGCAACAAATACCACACGACAATTATGCAACCGTGAATAGCGCGATTAAATACAACAACCAGTGGTTATTATTTGCCAACAGCGGAGTGATTTTCCAAATTGAGAATGGCCAATTAACAGAACAACAAATGGCCGATGGTAAATCGTTACTTGATGGTGTTGTGTTTCAAGACAAACTAGTTATGGCTTCAGAAAATGGCATTAAAGTGAAGGAGTTGAATCCGTAATGCGTGGTTTTTTAGATATTTTAGAAAGAGCGGTGTTTCGTCATCGCTTATTCGCAATTATTTCCTTTGCTTTGATCACCTGTTTCTTATTATTCAAAGCAACACAAATACAATTAGACGCGTCGTTTAATAAAAATATTCCGCTTAATCATGACTACATGAAAGTTTACACCAAACATGAAAAACAGTTTGGTGGAGCAAACAGCATTTTGATTTCTGTCTGTGATGCAGATGGTGATATTTTTAATGAGGAATTTTTCACCCAACTTAAAGCAGTTCATGATCAGCTTTACTTTATTCCGGGTGTAAATCGCCCGTTAGTTAATTCAATCTTCGCACCGAGTGCGCGCTTTGTTGAAGTGGTTGAAGATGGTTTTGCTGGCGGTCCAATTATTCCGGCAAACTTTACCGCTGATAAACGTGGTCTTGCGGTTGTAAAAGAAAACATCGAAAAAGCAAAAGTCGTTGGCCGTATGATTGCCAGTGACTACTCGTGTGCGATGGTAACCGCCCAGCTACTTGAAACTGATCCACAAACACAAGAAAAACTAGATACTTTAGCGTTTGCAGAAAAGCTAGAAACACAAGTTCGTGAACCGCTAAGTACTGACAAGGTCAGTATTCATATTATCGGTTTTGCGAAAATGGCAGGGGATGTAGCAGAGGGTGCTAAAGGGGTACTGTTATTTTTTGCTATTGCCATTGCTTTCACATTCGTAATGGTTTGGCTGTTCTGCCATTCTTTAAAACTGACTATTTTACCAATTGCCTGTTCAATCATTGCTGTTGTTTGGCAGTTAGGCTTGCTTTCAAGCTTAGGCTTTGGTTTAGACCCTATGTCAATTTTAGTGCCGTTTTTAGTGTTTGCGATTGGTGTAAGCCATGGCGTGCAAATGATCAATGACATTGGCAAAAAAGTGTCTACGGGTAGTTCAACTCGGGTTTGTTGTCAGGCAAGCTTTAGAGCACTTCTGATCCCAGGTGGTATTGCACTGCTATCAGACACAATTGGTTTTTTAACCTTACTCACCATTGATATTGGTATTATTCGTGAACTTGCTATCACAGCAAGTTTAGGTGTGGCGGTAATTATTTTYACCAACTTAATTTTATTACCTGTATGGGCATCGTACATGCGTTTTGAAGGCTCTGTGCATATTCAAGCAGGTACTCACACAGACAAACCAAATCTACTAGACAAGTTACGCGAGCTATTAGTAAAAGCGACTGATCGTAAAACAGCAGGTTTTATTATCGTCTTTACGGCTGTGTTATTTGCAGTGGGTTACTGGCAAGCTGACAAAATGCGTATTGGTGACTTACATGCTGGTGCGCCATCTTTGCACCAAGATGCCCGCTATAACCAAGACACCTTTTTGATTTCTGATAAATACACCATTTCATCAGATATCCTAAAAGTGATTGTAGAAGCGTATCCTGCTGCGTGTACTGAGCATGATGTTATGGAGCGTATTAGTCGTTTCCAATGGCAGATGGAAAACGTTGCAGGGGTACAATCGGCTGTGAGCTTAAGCTCAGTTGCGCAATCTGTGAACGCCGGCTTCAACGAAGGTAACTTAAAATGGCAAAGCTTGCCGCGCAATACGGCAAGTTTAGTGCAAGCTACTTCACGGGTTGAAACAAGCTCAGGTTTACTCGATGGAAACTGCTCTGTAATGCCTGTGATTATTTTCTTGAATGACCACAAAGCAGAAACAATTGACCATGTGGTAGCTAAAGTTAAAGAGTTTGCTAAGGCTGAAGAAACCGATGAATTAAAGTTTAAGCTGGCGTCAGGCCCTGTCGGTGTAATGGCTGCAACGAACGAATCGGTATCGGCTGCACAGCTACCTATGATGCTTTACGTTTACGGCGCCGTAATCCTGCTATGCTTAATTAGCTTTAGAAGTGTTAAGGCAACGGTCGCGGTTGTATTACCTCTGTACATCGTATCAACCTTAGCGCAAGCGTTGATGGTACAACTTGAAATAGGTTTAACAGTGTCGACATTACCAGTTATCGCTTTAGGTGTTGGTATTGGTGTCGATTACGGGATTTACATACTTTCATCAATGATGGGGCAGCTAAAACAAGGTGTGGCACTCGAAGTGGCTTATCGTAATGCATTAGCAGAGCGTGGTAGTGCAGTGCTGTTCACAGGTATTACCTTAGCCATTGGTGTTAGCACATGGATTTTCTCTGATCTGAAGTTCCAAGTGGATATGGGTATTCTGCTAACCTTCATGTTTTTGGTTAACATGTTGGGTGCAGTACTTCTTTTACCTGCTATTGGTAGCTTCCTCTGGACTGACCAGAAAAAATAATGTGAATAATTGTGCTCCAATATGGCCAGTAATGGCCATTTATATCTATATTTTGTGAATAGATGACCAAATAGCTGAAAAGCTTAAAATGATTTCATCGAAAAGGCTGTTTATTAGCTGTAAAAGAGTTAGAATTTACCTGACTCCACGCTAATAAATGGCTGTACAAATATTCTACTAATCGATAAGTAGTATAGATTAAGGAACATACAATGACACGAAATGAAGGGCAAGCCTCGGTTATCTTAGATAATGTCTGTAAGCTGATCCAGAAAAAAGTTCACGCTGATAATGTGTTACTCGTTGAGAAATTCGCCAAAGCCTTGTACAGCAATATGTCTAAAGAGGATTTGGCTCATCGCAACGATAGTGACTTATATGGCGCTGCACTAAGCCTATGGAACTCGCTAGAAAAAAATAATTCTGATGACGCGGTTGTCCGTGTTTTCAATCCTGAAGTAGCAAAAGATGGCTGGCAGTCATCGCACACTATTGTTGAAATCATCGCGAAAGACATGCCTTTCCTCGTTGATTCTGTGCGTATGGCCATGACCCGCGCAAACATCGCTTCTCACTTATTACTTCACTCTCCGCTGAAAATCCAACGTGATAAAAATGCTAAAATCACCGGTATTTCAAGCTTAAAAGCAGAGCAAGAATCAACGTCGACAAAAACTGTGTTCTTTATCGAAATTGATCGTCAAACAGATGCAAAAGTAATTGAGTCTTTCAAAAAAGAACTTGAGTCTGTGTTAGTTGACGTCTCTATCGCTGTAGAAGATTGGCAGCCAATTCGTGAAAAGCTAATTGCGGTAACGAAAGACTTACCTAAACGCCACCATAATAATAACGAAAGCGAAGTTGCAGAAACGGTAGAGTTTTTAGACTGGTTAGCTAAAGATAACTTTACGCTAATGGGTTACCGTGAATATGAACTTTCGCCAGTGCAAGGTGATTACCAGTTAAAAGGTAAAAAGGGCACTAGCCTTGGTCTAATGAAAAACACAGACGAAGAGCATAGCCGCTTACTTTCTGAGTTACCTGAAGTAGCGCGCCAAGAAGCGCGTAGCAGTAACTTATTAATTTTAACGAAAACAAATTCAGTGTCTCGTGTACATCGACCTGCATACATCGACTACGTGGGTATTAAGCGTTTTGATGATGAGGGCAATGTAATTGGTGAAGATCGCTTCCTTGGTTTATTCTCATCAAGCTTTTACAACAACAGCGCCGCTGATGTACCTGTACTGAAAAGTAAGATTAACCGCATTATGGAAATGTGTGACTTTGCTAAAGGCACCCATGCATACAAAGCGGTATTAAATATTTTAGAAACGTATCCACGTGATGAGCTTGTGCAAGCACGTGAAGCTGAACTACTTGAAGTTGCCATGGGCGTATTACAAGTACAAGAGCGTGATATGTGCCGTATTTTTGTGCGTAAAGACGCATATGGCCGTTTCTTCTCTTGCATGGTATATGTTCCGCGTGAGCGCTATAACACGGCACTACGTCGTGAAACGCAACGTATCTTAGCCAATGCATTTAATTCTGACGACAAAGTCGAATTTACTACTTTCTTCTCTGAGTCAACATTAGCCCGTACACATTACACGGTGCGTGTGACTGACAATAATATTGAATATAACGTGAAAGACATCGAAAACAACCTAATTGAAGCTGCCCGTACTTGGGAAGATAGACTCCAATCTGCACTACTTGAAAGCGCAGGTGAAGCACGCGGTAAAGAACTAAACCGTAAATATGCACAAGCGTTTGCAAGTGCGTATAAAGACCAGGTTTTACCAAGTGCAGCGGTTGTTGATATTGAAAAGCTAGAACTTCTAAACGACGAGAACAAACTTGAGATGTTGTTCTACCGTCCACAAGAAGAAGCAAACACAAATGTTGTTCGTTTAAGCTTATTCCATAAAGATGTGCCAATTCACTTATCTGACGTAATGCCGATGTTAGAAAACTTTGGTTTACGCGTAGTAGGTGAAACACCTTACTCAGTGAAAACAACTGACGGTAAAGTTAATTGGATCATGGATTTCACCATGCTAATTGACAACAAGGGCATTGCTGACTTTGATAAAGTGTCAGCGCGTTTCCGTGCTGCATTAACGAACGTGTGGAATAACCGTTTAGAAAATGATGGTTTCAACCGTTTAGTATTAATGGGTGGCTTAACAGGTCGTGAAGCGTCTATTCTTCGTGCCTACGCTAAATACATGCGTCAAATTGGTGTAACTTTTTCGCAAACTTACATCGAAAGCACATTTGCAAATTACCCACACATTGCATCGCAAATCGTTAACTTATTCACTAAAAAGTTCTCAGTTAAGAACCCAGGTAGTGAAAAGACACTTGAGAAGCTAGTAGCACAAGTTAACCTTGAACTAGAAAACGTAGCAAACCTAGATGATGACCGTATCATCCGTTTATACGTTGATATGATCAATGCAACACTTAGAACGAACTTCTTCCAAAAAGAAGCGGACGGCCAATTTAAGTCATACGTATCGTTCAAAGTTCAGCCTTCTATGATCCCTGAAATGCCATTACCACTGCCTGCGTTTGAGATCTTTGTATACTCGCCGCGCGTTGAAGGCGTTCATTTACGTGGTGGTAAAGTCGCTCGTGGTGGTTTACGTTGGTCTGATCGTCGTGAAGACTTCCGTACTGAAGTACTGGGTCTTGTTAAAGCGCAACAAGTTAAAAACACGGTTATCGTACCAGTAGGTTCGAAAGGTGGTTTCGTATGTAAACAGCTACCGACAGACCGTGAAGCATTCTTCAAAGAAGGCCAAGAGTGTTACAAGATTTTCATCCGTGGTTTATTAGATATCACAGATAACATTGAACGTGGTGAGATTGTTCCACCAGTTAATGTTGTTCGTCATGATGAAGATGACCCGTATTTAGTTGTTGCTGCCGATAAGGGTACTGCGACTTTCTCTGATATCGCTAACGGCATCGCAAATGAATATAACTTCTGGCTAGGTGATGCATTCGCATCAGGTGGCTCAGTAGGTTACGACCACAAGAAAATGGGTATCACTGCAAAAGGTGCGTGGGAATCTGTTAAGCGTCATTTCCGTGAAATGGACATTGACTGTCAAACAACTGATTTCACTGTGGTGGCAATCGGCGACATGGCGGGTGACGTATTTGGTAATGGTATGTTGCTTTCTAAGCATATTCGCTTACAAGTAGCGTTTAACCACATGCACATCTTTGTTGATCCAAACCCAGATGCAGCGACATCTTACCCAGAGCGTGAGCGTTTATTTAATCTACCGCGTTCTTCTTGGGAAGATTACAACAAAGACCTCATTTCTCAAGGTGGTGGTATTTTCTCTCGTGCGGCTAAATCAATTAGCTTAAGCCCAGAAATGAAGAAAATGCTTGGCACTAAGAAAGCGAGTATGACACCTAACGAGTTAATCAAAGCAGCTCTAATGATGGAGTTTGATTTACTTTGGAATGGTGGTATCGGTACTTACATCAAGAACTCTAAAGAGACTGATGCTGATGTGGGTGACCGCGCGAATGATGCACTTCGTATTAACGGTTCTGAGCTTGGTGCGAAGATCCTAGGTGAGGGCGGTAACTTAGGTGCGACTCAATTAGGTCGTATCGAATTTGCGGCTAAAGGCGGTCGCGTTAACACTGACTTCATCGATAACGTAGGTGGTGTTGCGTGTTCAGATAACGAAGTAAACATCAAAATCTTACTTAATGGCCTAGTTGCTGAAGGTGACTTAACACGTAAACAGCGTGATGAGTTACTTTATTCAATGACTGATGAAGTGTCTGAGTTAGTATTAAAAGATTGTTACCGTCAAACGCATACCTTATCGATTACTCAATCAAAAGGTACGTCAACGCTTAAAGAAAAAGTACGTTTCATCCATGCCCTTGAAAAAGATGGCAAGCTTAACCGTGCAATCGAGTTCATTCCAACGGATGAAGAGCTTGCAGAGCGAGCAGCAGCGGGTAAAGATTTAACTCGTCCAGAGCTTTCTGTACTTGTTTCTTACGCGAAGATGGTTCTTAAAGAGTCTCTAGTGGTTGATGAAATCACTGAAAACCCTTACTACCGTCAGTTATTAGTTAAGTCGTTCCCAGTGCCACTTCGTGAGAAGTTCAACGATGCAATGGATAACCACCCACTTCGTAAAGAGATTATCGCAACGAAACTTGCAAACAACATCGTTAACGATATGGGTCTTAACTTTATGGTTCGTATGCACGAAGAAACAGGTGCTAACGAAGCTGAAATCGCACTTTGCTACTCAATCGCAAAAGAAGTGTTCGAGATGCCAGAAACATGGTCATCAATTGTTGCACTTGATAATAAGATCCCAGCAGCTGTACAAACAGAAATGCTATATCAATTACGTCGTACGGTTCGTCGTGCAACACGTTGGTTCTTACGTCATCGCAATAAAGCACAAACGATTGAGCAAGCAATTGAGTTCTTTGCACCAACATTTGCTGATTTAAGTGAAAACTTAAACAGCTACATGGTTGAAAAAGAAAGCGAGCGCCTAGTTAAAGCGGCAGATAAGCTAATTGACAGCAATGTACCAAAAGCACTTGCAACACGTATTGTGTCACTATCAAGCTTATTCTCTGTAATGGACTTAGCTGAAATCGCTAACAATTCAGAGCGTAGCATTGATATGGTTTCTAACACCTACTTCAAGCTAGGTGCGCGTATGGGCTTACATTGGTTCCTTGACCAAATCACCAACCAACCAGTTGCGAACCACTGGCAAGCACTTGCTCGTGCTTCTTACCGTGAAGAGCTAGATTGGCAACAACGTACATTATCAGCTGTGGTACTTAATAGCTTTGCTGCAGACAGCAAAGACATTGATGCACAAATTGATGAGTGGATGGATAACCAAGATCTACTATTACAACGTTGGAAGCAGATGCTATCTGAGTTCAAAACATCGCAAAGCCATGATTTTGCGAAGTTCTCAGTGGCACTTCGTGAACTAATGTTGTTAAGCCACAACTGTGACACTTCCAAATAAGTGAAAAGTCGTTAAAATACATACCCCAGCTCGCTGGGGTATTTTTTTGCCCTTAATTTGCAATGGTCCGTTTACAAACGGCTACCTTGTTTATTTTTACCTAAGGAACAAACCATGTTTTATGATCTAGCTCGCCGTTTTATGTTTACCCGTGATGCGGAGTGGGCTCATGAATTTGCACTTAATAATTTACGCCGATTTGCTCATACGCCATTGAGTGCTGCGTGGTCTCAATCTGTCCCTAATAAACCCGTTAACTTTTTAGGTTTAGAGTTTAAAAATCCAGTAGGTTTAGCGGCAGGCTTAGATAAAAATGCCGAGTGTATTGATGCATTTTCGCAAATGGGTTTTGGTTTTGTTGAAGTAGGTACTGTTACACCACGTCCTCAAGCGGGTAATGACAAGCCGCGTATTTTCCGCTTACCTGAATCAAATGCGATTATTAACCGCATGGGCTTTAACAATAAGGGCGTTGATAACCTAGTTAACAATGTTAAAGCAGCGAAATACGACGGTATTCTAGGTATTAATATTGGTAAAAATAAAGATACACCAAACGAACAGGGTAAAGATGATTACATTCACTGTATGCGTAAAGTATTTGAGCATGCATCGTATATCACAGTAAATATTTCTTCACCGAATACCCCAGGTCTTCGTGATTTACAATACGGCGAAGCGCTTGATGACTTATTGCAAAGCTTAAAGAATGAACAACTTGATCTAGTGGCCAAACATAACAAGCAAGTGCCTATGCTAGTTAAGATCGCCCCTGATCTTGATGAAGTACAAATTGGCCAAGTTAGTGAGTCATTGATCAACAATAAGATCGATGGTGTTATTGCTACAAACACCACACTTGAACGTGCAATGGTACAAGGTCAACAGTATGCAAATGAAGCGGGTGGTTTATCAGGCCAGCCTGTGCGTCAGCGTTCAACCCACGTGGTTAGTGAACTTAAGCGTTTAACCGAAGGTAAACTACCTATCATTGGTGTGGGTGGCATCGATGATGCTGATTCGGCAAAAGAAAAATTTGCAGCAGGTGCAGACCTTGTACAAGTTTACACTGGTTTCATTTATAAAGGCCCAGAATTGGTAAAAACGATCCTAAATAGCTTATAAGGATCAGTTATCTAAGCAATTGATCATTAATAAAATGTTCTAAGAAATCATTTTATTAATGGTCTGCTTTAGTTATAATTTGTGATTATGCGCACAGTATTTATTCGTTAGGGAGGAGACATGTTACAAGCATCTAAGCAATGGAAATGGCTTGCTTGTGCAAAAAATAATCGTCTTTTGGTTGACCTAGACCAAGATATGCAACTGTGCACGCCTTACAAACTTCGCCAACTCACCGATGCTGTTTTACAAGAGCCTAACTTTAGCCTTGAAGATGCTGCATTTTATCAGCAAGTTTATCAATACCTCGAAACTTTCTCACTATGGAACCCTGCAGAGCTTTGCCAAATCGCGCTAAATGCCACTGCGGTCAAATTTCATTTAAAGCCAGTACTTGCAAAAAGTTGGTTCTTTGATGAGTATAATGGCAGTCAGCCGAGTGTCGAAGCTGTAGTGAAATTGTGCTCACAGGCACAAGAAGGTGAGTTTTTAATTGTTGACCACTCAAGCGAAGCCTCAGTGTGTATTAACCTAAGCCAACACTTTCAATTAGACGAAAACCTTTCTCTTGAACAGTTTGAGGCTATTAAGGTTTTAAATAACCGTATCCATCCTGTTTATATTCAACAAAAACAGTTTAAATCTGCCTAGGGCGTGTTGACCTTTGTGAATTAAAATTTGTTCACTCTAGGGGCGATTTAATCGCGGCGCGAGATTTGTAACCTAGTGGGCTAAGTAAAAATCGAGCAACAAAGAGTTAATCGCCCCTAGGAAGAACCCGAAGGGCAGCGCGTGTTTGGCATTTATGCTGCGTTATCGCATATTTATGGGAAACAATCACACTACATAGGCTCTGCCTTGCCAAAATACCAAACACACTGCTGCAAAATTAATCAAAAAAAGTCAACCCGCCCTACTATCCCTGCAAATGTTGGCGTTTTTGTTCGCCAAGCTATGCTATAATCCTGCGCAATTAGCATTTAAGGGTTTTTACTTTGCAATTTATCGCACTTACTTCTATCGGAATAGAAAATTTACTTGTTGATGAGCTTACAGCACTCGGTGCAGAAGTCTCAAAACAAACCGTGGGCTCTGTACGTTTTGAAGCAGATAGCTTATTAGCACAAAAGATTTGTTTATCGAGCCGTTTTGCGACTCGTATCATGATGCTGATAGAAGAAAAAGAAGGCGTAAAAGACAAAGACAGCCTTTATCAATTTGCACGCTTACAGCCTTGGCAGGAGTGGTTTGGTCCTAAACAAACCTTTGCTGTTGATTTTACTGGTACTAATAACGATTTAAAAAATACGCAATTTTCAGGTCTAGTTGTAAAAGATGCGATTGTTGATTACTTCGCGGATTTATTCGAGCAACGTCCTGATGTTGATAAATACAATGCCAATGTACGTGTTGTAGCAAGGTTGAACCGTCAAGGTGTTGCGCTTTATATCGATTATTCTGGCCCGCGTTTATCTGAGCGTGGTTATCGTCAAGATCAAGGCAAAGCGCCGATTAAAGAGCATTTAGCTGCAGCCCTTGTGAAACGAAGTGGTTGGCTTGAAAACGTACAGCAACCTTTATTCGATCCATGTTGTGGCTCTGGTACCATTTTAATTGAAGCTGCAAGCATGGCACGCAATGAAGCGCCGGGCTTATTCCGTGAAGGTTTTGCCTTTGAGCGCCTGCCTAGTTTCCGAATTCAAAAATACAAAGAATTAAAAGCAGAACTAACTGCACAAATTACAGATCCTAAACTTTGGCTTATTGGCCATGATATTGACGCCAGTGTGATTTCAAAAGCTCAAGAAAACGCAGAGCGTGCTGACCTTGGTAATGTGATTAAG
Source organism: Pseudoalteromonas shioyasakiensis (assembly GCF_022398475.1). Taxonomy (GTDB): domain Bacteria; phylum Pseudomonadota; class Gammaproteobacteria; order Enterobacterales; family Alteromonadaceae; genus Pseudoalteromonas. The sequence continues at coordinate 12,843 of NZ_JAKEVM010000044.1, forward strand.
TTTAAACAAAGCGATGCCACTAAGTTAACCCCAGTTGCGAAACTACCTGGTGTGGTGATTTCAAACTTACCTTATGGTGAACGTTTAGGCTCAATGGCTGAGCTGGTTAACTTACACCGTAGCTTAGGTGTTGGCTTCAAAAAGCACTTTAATCATTGGAAACTTGCTTTACTTGGCACTGACGAAAGCTTATTTAAGTTATTAAAGTTAGTTAAGTTAAAACGCTATAAGTTTAAAAATGGCCCGTTAGATGTTGTATTAAATCTTTACCAACTTGACGATAAACAAGTAGAACTTAGCAAAGAAGATAAGCCGGCTCTTAATTTTGAAGGTTCAACAGCCTTTGCAAACCGTTTAAAGAAAAATAAGCAAAATTTAAAGAACTGGTTAAAGCAAAATGAAGTAAGCTGCTACCGTGTTTATGATGCGGATATTCCAGAATATAACGTAGCTGTAGATGTATACGATGATTCAGCGGTTATTTTTGAATATGCTGCACCGAAAGAAATCGATGACAATACGGCTCAAAAACGTTTGCAAGATGTGATCAGCTTGACCGCTGAGCAGTTAAATATAGCACCAGAAAATATTGCAGTTAAAGTGCGTAAAAAGCAAAAAGGTGAAGAGCAATATACCAAGGTAGCAAAACAAAATCGTACTCAAGTAGTGGAAGAGTTTGGCGCTAAATTCAAAGTAAACTTATTTGATTATTTAGATACTGGTTTGTTCTTAGATCACCGATTAGCTCGTCGTTATATCCAACAAAACGCACAAGGCAAACGTTTCTTAAACTTGTTTGCTTATACAGGCAGCGCATCTGTGCATGCTGCTGTGGGTGGTGCTAAAGCCATTACCACGGTTGATATGTCAAAAACCTACTTAAAGTGGGCGCAAGAAAACTTTGCTCTGAATGATATCAGTAATACCCGTTATCGTTTTGAGCAAGCAGACTGCTTGAAGTGGCTTGAGTATGCACAAGGCCAATATGATTTAATTTTCTTAGATCCACCGACGTTCTCAAACTCAAAACGTATGAAAGATGCGTTTGATGTACAACGCGACCATATCAAACTACTTACCTGGGTTAAGAAAATTTTAAGCCCTAACGGTACGCTTATATTCTCAAATAATAAGCGTGGCTTTAGCATGGATGAAGTAGGGCTAATGGGTCTGGGTTTAAAAGCAGAAAACATTTCTGACAAGACTTTATCACCAGATTTTAAACGTAATAAGCAAATTCATAATAGCTGGCTTATTACCCATGGCTAACTTTACCCTGTACCACACTGATGGCTGTCATCTGTGTGAAATGGCCGATGAATTATTAATTGCTACAAACGCTTCGTTTGTAGCAAAAGATATTATGGACAGTGAACAGCTGATTGAACTTTACCAAACCAGTATTCCGGTTGTGGAATCTCATCAAGGCAAGAAATTATTTTGGCCTTTTGATGCTGAGCAATTAGCGCAATTTATTGCTGATAATAAAGAATAAGAGTAGTAATCACGATGGATTTAATCAGAATAGCCAAAGCTCAACTCGCTTATGGTACGCATCCGCTACTAGATGATGCCGATGCCGTTATTGAGTCAGGTGAGCGCGTTTGTATCGTTGGTCGAAACGGTGCAGGTAAATCAACACTATTAAAAGTGCTTGATGGCCAAGTGACATTGGATGATGGTGAAATCAACCAATTAGGCGGTATTCGCATTTCACGTTTAGAGCAAGATCCACCAAAAGGGGCGGCAGGCTCAGTATTTGATTATGTCGCGCAGGGCATGCCTGACATTGCTAACTTACTGATAGAATATCACCAAGTTAGTAATCAAATGCAAACAGACTATAACGATAAATTGCTTAACAAATTAGAGCGTTTATCTAATCAATTAGAAACCGTTGATGGCTGGCGTTTTGATACCCGTATTCAGCTCGTTTTATCTCGCTTAGAGCTAGACCCAGAAGCCAAGCTTGAATCATTATCGGGTGGTTGGCTACGTAAAGTTGCTCTTGCACGAGCCTTGGTTAGTGAACCTGATTTACTGCTACTTGATGAGCCTACCAACCACTTAGATATGAGTAGTGTTATTTGGCTTGAGCAATTTTTAAAAGAGTTTAAAGGCGGCATCGTTTTTATTTCTCACGACCGTGCATTCATTCGAGCAGTTGCAACCCGTATTCTTGATTTAGACCGTGGTAAGCTGGTTTCATACCCTGGCGATTATGCGACATATCTTGAACAAAAAGCGCATGATCTAAAAGTAGAAGAAACACAAAACGCATTATTTGATAAGCGCTTAGCAGAAGAAGAAGCGTGGATCCGCCAAGGTATTAAAGCACGTAGAACGCGTAATGAAGGCCGTGTACGTGCTTTAAAAGAGTTACGTAAAGAGCGTAAGCAGCGTGTTGATCAAGTCGGTAAAACTGATTTCAATATTGAAACAGCGGATCGTTCGGGTAAATTAGTATTCGAAGCGAAAAACATCTGTCATGCATTTAAAGATAAAGTCATCGCAAAAGACTTTTCAACCCTTGTTATGCGTGGCGATCGTGTTGGCCTTGTTGGGCCAAATGGTATTGGTAAAACAACACTGCTTAAAATTTTATTTGGTGACTTAACACCTGATAGCGGCAGTGTTAAGCAAGGTGTTAACTTAGAGTTTGCTTATTTTGACCAGTATCGTCAAAAGCTTGATGAAGAAGCCACAGTACAAGATAACGTAGCTGAAGGTAAGCAAGAAGTGATGATGGGCGGGCGCTCACGTCATGTACTAGGTTACTTACAAGACTTCTTATTTCCACCGGCAAGAGCGCGTACGCCAGTAAAAGCGCTTTCAGGTGGTGAGAAAAACCGCTTATTATTAGCAAAGTTATTTTTAAAGCCATCTAACATTATTGTTCTCGATGAGCCAACCAATGACCTCGATATTGAAACTTTAGAGCTTTTAGAAGAGATCATTAACCAATATCAGGGCACTGTACTGATTGTAAGCCATGACCGTGAATTTATTGATAATACCTGTAATTCTGTATGGGCATTTGAAGGTAACGGCAAGATCACCGACATTGTTGGTGGTTATAGCGACTATGAAGCGTATGCAGCTCATTTAGCTGAGCAAGAAAAACAACAACAGCAACAAATTAAGCAAGAAAAGCCGGCCGTTGTTAGCCAAGATAAAACACCAAAGAAAAGTAATAAACTCTCTTACAAATTAAAACTTGAATTAGAAGAATTACCCAGTAAAGTGGAACAACTTGAAAAAGCGTTAGACGCTCAGCAAGTTGTGGTTAATGACCCTGACTTTTTTAAGCAAGATGCTGCAATTACAACAGAAGCATTGAACCATTTAGCCGAGTTAGAGTCTGAGCTTGAAGTCGCTTTTGAGCGCTGGGAAGAACTCGAAGATTTAAAGAATCAGTAGTAAGGATTAAAATGAAATACAAATTACTCGCTGCCAGTATTTTAGCCACCCTAAGTACCTCAGCGATAAGCGCAACCTATAAATTAGAAGAATTAGGTGGAATTGATGGCGCTAAATTTAACTACGTAACAGATGTTAGTGAAAACGGTCACATCATAGGCTTAGCAAATGGCCTTTACAAATTACCCGTTGATGTCTCTTATATCGATTTTACAGATTCGTCGATCAAAGATTCTTATGATACAGCTAAAAAGCAGTATGAACTCATTGATAAAGAAATTACATTCACGCTTGATGATATTGAGAATAACGATGCGGTAAATACAAATGCCGATGCTCATGCATTTATGGTAAGTTTTTTAACAGGTCGTTCAACTGACTCTGAATATCAAAAATTATCAAGTGCAATTGCAACGCTTTACACATCTGAAGGTGCTTCAGAGCAAGTTTTATTTGATGAACAGTCTCTTGATTTTGACGGCTTAACACGCTCGACTTCTAACTTACTAAATGCTGTAACAGATGACGGTGTAATGGTTGGTTGGGGCAGTGCACCTTACGAAAAAACATCGTTCACTCAAACAGATGAAGATGAAGAAGAAACCCACTTTTTAAGAGACTTCATTAGCCGTGCAATTGTTATTACCGAAGACGGTGTGAAAGTTGAACTTGCACCAGAGTTTGATGATTACGGCGGTATTAGCTCGGCAAATGACATTATCAAAACAGCTAATGGTTACGAAGTTGTAGGTACTGTTTCAACGGATATTGCGGTTGATCCACTGGATGATATTACTGATAACTGTGATGGCGAAGATGAACCAGTTTCAGACTGTGTTGAAGCGTACAACCGTACTTATTCAACGGGTATTTATAATAAACGTGCTGTTAAGTGGACATTAGACACTAATCTAAACATCACCAATACAGAAATGTATGGCTTAGGTTTAACGCCTGAAGATGATGAAGATTTCGCGTTCCGTAGCAATGCAATTGCAATCAACGAAAATGGTTTAGTGGTTGGTACGTCTGATGTGCGTTACAAGAGTAATAGCACACGTATTACTATGCCTGTTATTTTCGAAAATGGTGAAGTAAAAGAATTTATCGACCAAGAGGATGATTGGATTTCGGGTCAGCCTTTAGCGGTAAATAATGATGATGTTATTGTTGGCTACGCGAGCAAGCGTATCGACGGTACAACGCGTACAAAATTTTTCTACTACGATAAAAATAGCGATAGCGTTGTTTTCCCAACTGATTACTTCTCAAGCTCAAGTTCATTAGCTAACGATATCAATGACAATGGTATTATTGTTGGTGAGGGCGAAACAGATATATACAATACTTCTACCCGTCGTCGTGAAGGTTTCATGTACACCACCGGTGAAGATTCAGTTGTTAACTTAAACGATTTATTACCTTGTTATGAAGAAGATGGTGAGACTCGCTTTAAATACACGGTTGCTGAAGCGAAATCAATTAACAACAATAATGAAATCTTCGGTGTTGCGACTAAAACTGTTGAAAAGACAGATTCATTCGGTAATGTTGTAGTCGATGTTAATGGCAATATCGAATATGAAAGTGTCGCAGTGGCTGTTAAGTTAACACCAATTGATGGTTCTGTTGAAGAGTGTCCTGCAGAAGAGATTGAACAATACGAGCGTCAATCAGCAAGCTTCCCTTGGTATGCATTATTGCTATTACCATTTGCAGCAGCACGTCGTGTATTTCGTAAGAAGTAATAATTAGAGAGCTTTATGCAAAGCAAATAGCTTTCTTGCAAGAAATAAAAAACCCAGCTTCAAGCTGGGTTTTTTGTCTATACTGAAATCAGTTATTTTTTATGGCGGTGTATCCATGCTTTACGGACTGAGCGTTTCCAAAGCATGTCGGTACCAAAATAACCAATGATTGCCGCAGCTGTTGCACAAATGAATGAGCCAACTAAAAACGCAGGGCCGATAGTTGTAAGGCTATCTATAAACCATTGCCAGCTTGGTTCAAATTGAAAATGCTGTTGTGGTTGAGCAAGGGCAATCGTGCCTACAATATATGAACAATAGAAAATAGGAGGCATGGTTAGTGGGTTAGTGATCCACACTGTTGCAACAGAAATCGGTAAATTTACTCGAAATGGAATAGCCAGGGCGGCTGCAAGAACCATTTGAAAAGGAACAGGGATGAACGCAAAAAATAAACCAACCGCAAATGCACCGCGTGCTGAGCGTCTATTTAAGTGCCATAAATTGGCATCATGCAATAAACGACCAAAAATTCTTAAATACTTGTGTTCTTTTACCTTATTATGATCAGGTAAAAAGCGTTGGATCGTTTTCTTAGCCATTTAAAGCAACCATTTACATCTATTTGGTTATGCAGCGGCTTTGTCATAGGCTGTTTTTTCACCCTATATACATTTGGCACTGCGGCGTTTTATATAATGAGTTTTGCTGTATTGCTAGCAGGTGCCTATTTTAAGCCTTTTTTAACTCTATTGTCAGGGTTTATTTGCGCTATTTTAGTAGTGATTTTTCATTACATCATCTTTTACTCTATCTCTAACTGTCAAATCGATTATCAACAAAGCCGATTAGTTCGATTTGAGGTAGTTGAAACTTACAGTGAACAAAGCCCTTATTACATTAAAGCAAGTCTAAAAAATATTGAATCTTGCCCTACAAGCATGCGACCTGCTCCTAATGCAATGCTAAGCATTACTTCAGATAAACCTGTTACTAGTGGAGATGAATTAAGCGCAGAACTCAAACTTAAACCTTACAGATCGGTAAAAAATTTCTATAGTTTTGATAGAGAACGGCAAGCATTACTTGAGCGAGTATTTTATAAAGGCCGAAGCGTAGGGGAGATAAGCTATTTAAATCATCATCGATATGACTCCCTTCGAGTGAGCTACCGCACATATATTGAAAAAGTCACGGCAAGCACCCAATTACAATGGCTTTATTATGCGCTTTTAACCGGTGACAAAAGTAAAATAAGCTATGAAGATAGAAAACACTTACGTGAATTAGGTTTGTCGCATCTGCTTGCTATTTCAGGTCTTCATATCGGACTTATCTTTGCAGTCGGCTTTTATAGTAGTAAGTGGCTGTTAAGAGTGAGTCATTTACGCGTAAGACAATCAATTCAATTAAATAAGTTATTTGTTTTTGTAGGGTTCTGTTGCTCGTTCGTCTATGTCTACTTAAGTGATTTTATAGTTTCCGCAAGCCGAGCGCTGCTGATGTTAGGCTGTTACCTTGTTATTTATAACCTAGGGAAAAACCCAGTGCGTTGGCGTTCAATTTTGTACGCCTTGAGTGTTGTGTTGTTTATAGACCCATTTGCACTTTTGAACCCCGGGCTCTATTTCAGTTTTTTGGCCGTTACGATCATATTTCTACTGACTAAAAACACAGTTAATTTGTCACTTGGTTTTTTAAAGCGATTTGCACAGCTACTGAAAGTTCAGTGCGCTTTATTTGTCGGTTTACTGCCTCTATCCTTATATTACTTCTCAGGCACTAGTGTCATAGGTTTATTGATTAACCTTATTGCTGTGCCCTTGGTTGGTGTGCTGTTATTGCCTTTCTTAATTTTTTATAGTTTGGTTTCTAGCCTACTGGATATTTCTGGTTTGTTATCACTCGTCGACAGTGCGCTGTATTATGGCTATCAATTACTACTTTCTATCCCTAATGACTGGCGTTGGTTCTCGCTCAATGAGTTTAGTTTTTCATTATTGATCATAAGTTACATAACACTTCTGCTGTTGTACTTTAGCCCAAATAAATATGTGTGCTTAATTCCTGTTTGTGTATATGCAGTTGATAGTGAATTACAGCCAGAAGCTAAGTTTCAGTTAGATGTGTTTGATGTAGGGCATGGATTAATGGTGATGGTAAGCCACAAAAACAAAGCGATAATTTATGATTTAGGGCCACAGTACTTTGGCCGTTATGATTATGTACGCCGTGTATTACTCAACAACATCAATAAACAACAGTTATCTATTATCGCAACAATAATAAGCCACTTAGATAACGACCATTCTGGCGGTTTAACAAGTTGGCAAATGGCAGGCTATCAACACACCCTAGCTACTTTTCATCCTCAGGGGCTGGGAAATAAGTGCAAAACAACAACACTCAAGCCTGATGAGCTTAATATCAGAAGTTTTACAGCAAAGGTGGAAAATGTAAGTCGTAATGATCAGTCGTGTTTATTAAAAGTAACGGGTTTTAATTATTCAGTGTTATTGACTGGGGATATATCTGCAGCGGCAGAAACTAAGCTTGTTGAAGAGGGGATGGATTTAGGAGCGACTATTTTAATAAGCCCCCATCATGGTAGTAATACCTCTTCAAGTTATGAATTTATAGGTGCAGTAAACCCTGAAGTGGTCATCCATTCATCTGCTTATCAAGGGCAATGGCACTTTCCTCATCCTGAGGTTGTAAATCGTTATAACCAACACCATATAAAGCAGTTATCGACGGCAGAGAATGGCCATATACGCATAAAATTTTACGAAGATAAATATCGCTTAGAATTTGCGCGAGAGCAGGAAAGTTATTGGTTCGAACAAGATTGACGTTTTGTTTTTACCCCCTAAAGGCTACAATAGTCGAAGTCTATGAATAAGAGAGTGTTATGGATCAAACTACATCCCAAATCTATAAGCGATTAATCAGTTATGTGGGTGATTATAAGTTAATCGCATTTTTCGCCATTGTAGGCATGATTGGCTATTCAGCCATGGATGCATTGTTTATCAATTTAATGAAGCCGTTCATTGATGAAGGTTTAAATGATCGTAACACTGATGTTTTAACTTATGCACCATTTGTTGTGATTGCATTGGTATTAGGTCGTGGCATGTTTAACTATATGTCGTCGTACTGTTTAAGTTATGTTGGCTCGCAAGTTGTAAGGACGTTGCGCCAACAATTATTCGAACATATTTTACATCTGCCGGTGTCCTTTCATGATAAAAATTCAAATGGCGATTTAATCTCTAAAATCACCTTTGATACTGAGCAGGTTCAACAAGCCATTACTAAAGCCCTATTAATTGTTGTTAGAGAAGGGGCCTTTGTTGTTTTCTTWCTATTTAATATGTTTTATACCAGTTGGAAGCTATCACTGATATTTTTAGTCATTATTCCGCTGGTGGCCGTGATCGTTGCCTTTGTATCGAAACGTTTTCGTATGATTTCGAAAAAAATCCAATCTGCTATGGGACAAGTAACTCGCAGCTCAGAGCAAATGCTATCTGGTCACAAGGTGATTCATGGTTTTGGTGGTCAACAGCAAGAGATATCACAATTCTCGGCTATTAATAATCATAATCGTCAGCAGCGCATTAAAATGGATGCAACTAAAGCGTTAAGCGTTTCTGTTATCCAAATTTTGGCAGCAAGCGCGATGGCCGTGATTTTATGGGTTGTGTCTATGCCGTCGATGATTGATACCATCAGTTCAGGTGACTTCGTATTACTTATTTCATCAATGATGATGTTATTACGCCCACTGAAGCAACTTTCTAACGTTAATAGCGATTTACAACGTGGTATTTCGGCAGCGCAAAGTATCTTTTTAGTACTTGATGAAGAAGTAGAAAAAGACACTGGCACTTACAGCGTTGACAAAGTAACTGGGAAAATTGAAGTGAACAATGTGACCTTTAAATACCCAACGAAAGATGAGCCTGTATTAAAGAATTTATCACTTTCGATTAATGCCGGCGAAAGCATCGCATTGGTTGGCCGTTCTGGCTCAGGTAAATCGACCATCTCAAATTTATTACCGCGTTATTATGAGCTTGAAGGTGACAGTGAAATTTTGCTTGATGGCGTCAACATCGCTGATTACAAACTGACAGACTTACGTAAGCAATTTGCACTCGTTTCACAGCAAGTGGTTTTATTTAATGACACCATAACGAATAACATTTGCTATGGCCTCGACCGCGAATTAACAAACGAGGAGTTAATGGCCGTTGCCAAGCAAGCCCATGTTTGGGAGTTTGTTAAAGACTTACCAGAAGGTTTAGATACCATGGTGGGTGAAAACGGCGTTATGTTGTCAGGCGGCCAGCGTCAGCGAATAGCCATTGCACGTGCAATATTAAAAGATGCCCCTATTTTGATTCTAGATGAGGCGACATCTGCACTTGATACTGAATCTGAAAAACTAATCCAGCAAGCACTTGATAGCTTAATGAAAGAAAAAACATCGATTGTGATAGCACACCGTTTATCAACAATAGAAAACAGTGATTGCATTTATGTCATCGACCATGGTCAAGTTATCGAAAAGGGCACACATAGCGAGCTGCTTGAAAAAGACGGTACCTATAGTGCGTTATGTAAAATGCAGTTTGGTGAGCAATAGTGAGTGTTATTGAAAAAAGCTGGTATAAAAAGCCAGGATTAATCAGTGTTTTACTGTTTCCTTTCAGTGTGCTTTTTTGGCTAATCTCAACACTTCGCGCTTTGTTTTATAAGCTTAATATTCTAAAAGCATTTAAAGCGCATCTTCCTGTCATTGTTGTTGGTAACATTAGTGTGGGTGGAAACGGCAAAACGCCATTTGTTATTTGGCTCGCTGAGTACTTACAGCAGCAAGGTTTAAAAGTGGCGGTGATCAGTCGTGGCTATGGTGGTCAGTCTGATTCGTATCCTTTGTTAGTGACTGAACATACGAGTACAGCGCAAGCTGGTGACGAACCTGTACTTATTAAACGCCGCCTAGGTTGTGTTGTAATGGTTGGCCCTGACCGACAAGCGAGTATAAAAAAATTAGAGCAACATGATATCGATGTCATTATTTCTGATGATGGCATGCAGCATTATAAAATGGCGCGTGATATCGAATGTTGTATCGTTGATAGTGAACGCCAATTTGGTAACGGTTTATTAATGCCTGCAGGTCCACTTCGTGAAACCAAAGCGCGCTTAAAATCGGTTGATTTAGTCATAGAAAATGGTGGCAACGCTCAAAGCCGCTATGATTTAACATCAAGCCCATTTCGAACCGTAAGTAATTCAGAACTTGCCAATTCAGTTCAAGATAAAGGCCATGCGGTCAGTGCTATTGGTAACCCCAAACGCTTTGAAATAAGTCTTGAGCAGCAAGGGATTAACTTACTATCGACTCATCATTTTCGTGATCATTATGCCTACCAAGCTAATGACTTTATCCATTTTGCAGATGACGCTGTATTTATGACAGAAAAAGATGCAGTTAAATGCTTTAGTTTTGCTAAACCAAATTGGTATTATTTACCTGTTGATGCAAAGCCAACAGCAGCAGTTATCGAAAAACTTAATTTATTATTAAAACAAAAAGGGATCCTCAATGGCCTTTGATACAAAATTACTTGAAATTATCGCTTGCCCAGTGTGTAAAGGTAAACTACGTCTTGATAAAGAAAATCAAGAGCTTATCAGTACTGCTGCGAAACTAGCGTACCCAATCAAAGACGATATCCCGGTGCTTTTAGAAAATGAAGCCCGTGAATTAAGCCAAGAAGAGGTTGATAAGTGGAATTCGTAGTCGTTATCCCAGCTCGCTACGCATCGACGCGTTTACCAGGTAAACCACTTGCTGATATTTGTGGTAAACCAATGATCCAACATGTTTATGAAAAAGCGGTTGCTTCAGGTGCTTCACAAGTTTATGTAGCGACTGATCATCAAACAGTGTTTGATGCAGTAAAGAAGTTTACTGATAATGTATTGATGACACGAGAAGATCACCAATCAGGCACAGAACGTTTAGCTGAAGTTGTTGAACAGTTAAAACTTGAAAGTGACACTATTGTTGTCAACGTGCAAGGTGATGAGCCTTTATTGGCAAGCGAAAATGTATCTCAAGTTGCCATGCTACTTGCTGATTCTGATGCACCAATGGCGACTTTGAGCACCAGCATTGATGAGATTGATGATATATTTAATCCCAATTGCGTGAAAGTCATTAACGATGCAGACAACAACGCACTGTATTTTTCGCGTTCGCCAATCCCTTATCATCGTGATGCGATGATGAATGATGACCGAGATAAGCTAAATCTTGCTGATTTTGCGCGCCATATTGGTATTTATGCTTATCGTGCTGGCTTTATTAAGGACTACATCGAATTACCAGAATCTCGATTAGAGCTTTTAGAGTCATTAGAGCAGCTTCGCGTACTTTATCATGGTCACAAAATTAAAATCGCAAAAGCTCTGTGTGCACCGCAAGCAGGCGTAGATACCCCTGAAGACTTAGCGCGCGTTATTGCAGTGCTTGGCAACTAAAAATGCATGATGTAAACAATGTTCATCTTCATGCCAGTGAAGATGACTTCTTTGTTTTTTATAAACCAGCAGGTGTGAGCTTTCATAGTGAACAATGTGCTGGTTTTGTCGTACTTGCTGAAGAGCTTGTTAATGAGAAGCTCTATCCGGTTCATAGGCTAGATAAAGTAACATCAGGTTTAATTATATTAGCCCGTAACAAAGAAGCAGCAGCCGAATTCACTTCGCTATTTTCTGATCAAAAAATAAATAAGTTTTACCTAGCCGTAAGTGATGCTAAGCCTAAGAAAAAGCAAGGTTGGATAAAAGGGGATATGCAGAAAAGTCGTCGTGGTGCATTTAAGCTGTTAAAGAGCCAAACAAATCCTGCTATCACACGCTTTTACTCAAAAAGTATTCGACCAGGGCTTCGTGCATACTTGTTAAAGCCATTCTCTGGTAAGACACATCAGCTTAGAGTCGCGATGAAAAGCTTAGGCGCTCCAATTCTAGGTGATAGTACGTATGCTGGTAGTAAAGACGAGCGCACAAACTTGCATGCCTATGCACTACAATTTAGCTATAAAGAGCAGCTTAAAGAGTATCGATGTGATTACACTTTAGGTACTCATCTTAATGAAGTTTTTAACTCAGACGAATTCAAAGAGTGGACAGCTCCTTGGACGTTGGATTGGTAAATGAAAGAAACAACACAAGACATTCGTTTTGGTGGCATTAAACGTTTATATGGTCATCAACAATTTGATTGGTTACAACAAGCACATTTTTGTGTCATTGGAATTGGTGGCGTAGGTAGTTGGGCTGCTGAAGCATTGGCTCGAACGGGTGTAGGGCAACTAACCCTCATTGATTTAGATGATATTTGTGCAACCAATGTTAATCGTCAAATTCATGCTTTAACTGGCACCGTAGGCGAAGCAAAAGTAGAAGCGATGAAAACACGTTGTGAGCTTATAAATCCAGATATCAAAATTAATGTTATTGACGATTTCATCACGCTAGATAACATTCGTGAGCATATTCAAGGTTTTGACTATGTGATTGATTGTATTGATGCTGTAAAAGAAAAAGCTGCGCTTATTGCTCACTGTAAACGCATAAAACTACCGGTTATTACAACCGGAGGCGCAGGCGGGCAAACCGACCCTAGTCAAATCAGTTTTGGTGACGTTGCAAAGACAACCCATGATCCATTGCTTGCAAAAGTACGTTATATTTTGCGAAAACAGTACAACTTTAGTAGCAATCCAAAGCGAAAATTTAACGTTGATTGTGTTTATTCAACAGAGCAGCTTGTATATCCAACCTCTGAAGGTGAGGTTTGCCAAGCAAAACAAGGTGCAGATGGTTCAATGAATATGGACTGTAATAATGGTTTTGGCTCTGCAACTATGGTGACAGGCAGCTTTGGCTTTTTTGTTGCAGCCAAAGCGATTAGAAAATACCTCGATAAAAAACAGCGTAGTTTATAAAACTTATTGTTTTTGTTTAGCCATGGTTTGAATTTTATCAACCATGGCTTTAATACCATTACCACGAGAAGGGCTCAAATGGCTAATTAGACCGAGTCGTTCAAATTCATCATAGGCATTAATTTGCGCTGCTTGCTCCGGTGTTAGACCATTGTATAAGGCTAAAATTAAAGCCAATAGTCCTTTAACGATGCGAGTATCTGAATCGCCCGCTAATACCAGGCTGTTTTCTGTATGATCAAAGTCGATATATAGCCAAACTTTACTTTCACAGCCTTTAACTAGGGCATCATCTACTTTGAGCACTTCAGGCATAACAGGTAATTGCTTACCTAAGAGCATTATTTGGCGATATTTTTGCTGCCAGCCAGCAGCTGTTTCAATGTTTTTACTAACGGATTCAAACGCTGAATTCATAACTTATCCAAAATTAATCTAATAACTCGATACTACTTTTAACAGCACTGATAAAGGAATCTACATCAGCTTTATTGTTATATAACGCAAAACTTGCTCGTACAGTTCCTGGTATACCTAAATGGCTCATTATAGGTTGCGTACAATGATGACCACTTCGCACGGCAATGCCAAATCCATCAAGTAGGGTGGCTAAATCAAACGGATGTTCATCGCGATAATTAAAACTAATGTTACCGATGTTATCTGTTTGGTTTGAATAGATATTAATACCATCAATAGCTGATAATTGTTTTATCGCATAGTCAAAAACTGTATGCTCATGTTGACGCATTTGCTGAAAATCTAACGATGTTAAATAATTTATTGCCTCACTAAAGGCAATGACACCTGCAATATTGGGTGTTCCTGCTTCAAATTTACCCGGTGCATCACGAAAAGTGCTGTGTGTTAGGCTCACTGTTTCGATCATTTCGCCACCGGTTTGATATACATCCAGCGAATTTAACAGCTCAAATCGACCATAAAGGCCTCCTAAACCTGTCGGCCCGAGCATTTTATGGGCAGAAAATACGTAAAAATCACAGGAAATCTCTTGTAAATTAGGGCGTAAATGCATCGATGCCTGCGCACCATCAACAACAGAAATAGCATTAATGGCTTTACATGCGCTAATGATTGGCGCTAAATCAGTGATGTTACCAAGGGTATTTGATGCATGGGTAATAGCGACTATTTTAGGCTTTTGTTGCTTGATAAATTCACTACAGTGCACGCTATTAATAGTTAAATCATTTTCTATCGGCAAAATAATGACTTCTGCACCGGTACGCTGAGCTAGCTGTTGCCAAGGGACGATGTTAGCGTGATGTTCAATAGCAGATAGGGCAATTTTATCGCCAGGATTGAGCCTCGAAGCCAGACCATTTGCGATTAAATTAATCGATTCGGTTGCCCCTTTGGTCCACACTATCTCATTATTTTTTACAGAAAAATAATCTGCAAGTAGCGTTCGTGTATGCTCATATTGGCGTGTCGCGTTTTCACTGAGTGTATGGCGGCCGCGGTGCACATTGGCGTTCTCGTGGCTATAAAAACGGCTAAGAGCATTAATAACTGCCTGTGGTTTTTGCGAGGTAGCCGCAGAGTCTAAATACACCAAAGGCTGCTCATTGACTGTTTCATTCAGTATTGGAAAGTCAGCACGTATTTTTGTGATATCGAACATGAAAGGCCTTAAGCTACAAGAATGCGACGATTTTAATTACTTTGCACAAATAGACAAGTGCAGGGCAACAAAAAAGGCCGCATAGCGGCCTTTTTTAAACGCAAATTCGTATTAACGCTTGTCTGTTGGTACGTAATCGCGTGAAGTTTCACCAGTGTATAACTGACGAGGACGGCTGATCTTGTGACCAGGTTGAGAAAGCATCTCATCCCAGTGAGAGATCCAACCAACAGTACGTGACATTGCAAAGATTACAGTGAACATGCTTGTTGGAATACCGATTGCTTTTAAGATGATACCTGAGTAGAAATCTACGTTAGGGTAAAGTTTCTTCTCAACGAAGTATGGGTCTTCAAGTGCAATTTGCTCAAGCTTCATAGCGATATCAAGAAGTGGATCTTGAATGTTTAGCTCAGCAAGTACTTCGTGACATGTTTGACGCATTACTGTCGCACGTGGGTCGAAGTTTTTGTATACACGGTGACCAAAGCCCATAAGACGGAAAGGATCAGACTTATCTTTTGCTTTAGCAACGTACTCGTCGATACGGTCAACAGAGCCGATTTCTTCTAACATGTTAAGACATGCTTCGTTAGCACCACCGTGCGCAGGGCCCCATAAAGATGCGATACCAGCCGCGATACACGCGTAAGGGTTAGCACCTGAAGAACCAGCTAGACGAACAGTTGACGTTGATGCGTTTTGCTCGTGGTCAGCGTGAAGCATGAAGATTTTGTCCATTGCTTTAGCAAGAACAGGGCTTACTTTGTATTCTTCAGCTGGTACTGAGAACATCATGTGTAAGAAGTTTTCAGCGAAGCTTAAGTCGTTACGCGGGTAAACAAACGGTTGACCTACATTGTATTTGTAAGCCATCGCAGCGATAGTTGGTAATTTAGCAACTAGCTTGATTGCGCTTGTTTTACGTTGTGTTGCGTCAGTGATGTCTAAATCTTCGTGGTAGAAAGAAGAAAGAGCACCTACAACACCACACAGCATTGCCATTGGGTGAGCGTCAAAGCGGAAACCTTGGAAGAAGTTTGCGATTTTAGTATCAAGCATTGTGTTGTGCGTGATTTCTTGAGCAAACGCTTCGTATTGTTCTTTAGTCGGTAATTCGCCGTTTAATAGTAAGTAGCAAAGCTCGATGTAGTTTGATTCATCAGCTAATTGCTCGATTGGGTAACCACGGTGTAATAAAACACCTTTGCCGCCATCGATGTAAGTGATTGAAGATTCACAAGAACCGGTCGACATGAAACCTGGGTCGTAAGTGAAGTGACCGTGTGAGCCTAACGTACGTACGTCGATTACATCTTGGCCAGCAGTGCCTTGGTAAATTGGAAGTTCGATTGGATCAAGACCATCAATATGGACCGTGGCTTTCTTATCCGCCATCTATTTATCTCCTATTAAGATAACAACTCTGATTGTTATGTTCTGAATCTGTTTAAGCACATTCTTTTCATTTTAACGTGAAAGAGGGGTATAAAGTCAATTTTTATAAACATTATGCACAGATGGATAATAAATATTCTGCCAGGATTAAATATTATACTATTGGCTAATTCGCAAACGTCTCTTACTAAACAAGAATTGTAAAAAGACCTTTGGCTATATATACT
>NZ_JAKEVM010000045.1 GCF_022398475.1 Pseudoalteromonas shioyasakiensis
GTCATAGATTTTTCTTAAAGTACTGTGTCCCATATTGGGACTTTTATAATACATACACGGGAAAAATAATGATAAATACAAAATTAACGCCGCTCGCGCTTGTGATTGCAAGCCTGAGCGCACCTGCTTCTGCCAACCTAATCATCTCTGAATACGTTGAAGGAAGCTCTAACAATAAAGCGGTAGAGCTTTACAACACTTCTGGTGCTGAGCTATCGCTTGACGGTTACACCATCTCTTTATACTCAAATGGTAACGGCGATCTAGCAGACCCTAATAACAGCTTAGCTTTAACCGGTACTCTTGCAGCAAACGCAACTTACGTTATTGTTAATGCAAGCTCTGCAGATGAGTTAAAAGCCAACGCGGACACTGAATCAACAATCACTTATTTCAACGGTGATGACGCATTAGTGCTAACTAAAGACGGTGCAATTGTTGATAGCTTTGGTCAACTGGGCGTAGATCCAGGTTCAGCATGGGATGAAGGCGGCGTTTCAACACAAAATAAAACACTTCGCCGTAAAGCTACAATCACTTCAGGCCGTACTGATGCAACCTCAGCGTTTAACCCAAGCGATGAGTGGGAGCAATTCGACCAAGACGATTTCAGCAATATAGGTCAATATGGTGAGAGCACAGAGCCAACGCCTGAACCAGAGCCAGTCACTCCTCTTGAGTGTGGTGCAGAAAAAACCTTAATCAGCGCAATTCAAGGTGAAGGCGGCGACAGCCCTCTTATCGACACTGAAGTAGAAGTTGAAGGTGTTGTTACGGCTGACTTCCAAGGTGATGATCAACTAAAAGGCTTCTTCATTAGCTCACTTGCTGCTGATATTGATGAAAACCCACTTACTTCTGAAGGTGTATTCGTTTATTTCGCAGATACCGACGTTGCTGTTGGTGACCATGTGCGTGTTAAAGGTAGCGTGGCTGAATACTACAGCGCAACACAACTAGGCGATGTTAGCCAAGTTGAGATCTGTGCGACAGGTTTATCTACTGACGCAACCGCTATCACTTTACCTGTTGCTGACGTGGCAGACCTTGAAGCTTACGAAGGTATGTTAGTGACCATAGATCAACCTTTAGTCGTTAATAACAACTACGGTCTTGGTCGCTATGGTGAAGTTGACTTAGGTACTGAGCGTTTATACCAAGGTACTCAAGTTGCACTACCAGGTGATGCAGCAAATGCTGTTGAAACTGAAAACCTGAAAAAACAAATCTTAATCGACGATGGTTCAACAAAGCAAAACCTTGATCCTATTGCCTACCCAGGTACGGGCCTTGATGCCTATAACACGTTACGTTTAGGCGATACTGTTAATACGATTACGGGTGTAATGGGTTACAGCTTCGACCGTTACCGTATTCACCCAACAGTACAACCTGAATTCACTGCAACTAACCCTCGTACAGATGCTCCAGAGCTTAACGAAGATGCAGACCTACGTGTTGCAAGCTTCAACGTATTAAACTATTTCAATGGTGATGGCCAAGGCGCAGGCTTCCCTACTAGCCGTGGTGCTGATAGCGAAGAAGAGCTGATTCGCCAAGAAGCTAAATTAGTTAGCGCAATTACAGCTATTAACGCTGATGTTATTGGCTTAATGGAAATCGAAAATGACGGTTTCGGTGAAAATAGCGCTATTGCTAGCTTAGTATCTGCACTTAATGATGAAGATGCAGAAAATACCTACGCATTTGTTGATTTCGGTGTTGACCAAATTGGTACTGATGCAATCACAACAGCACTGATTTATCGATCAAATAAAGTATCTGAAGTTGGTAAGGCTGCTCATACTACAGTAGAACCTTTCGATTACAGTAATCGCCCGCCAATTGCACAAAGCTTCCAATCTCTTGAAAGCGAAGAAATCTTCACTGTTGCCGTTGCCCATCTAAAATCTAAAGGCGGCTGTGGTAGCGCTGAAGGTAATAATGCTGACTTAGGCGATGGTCAAGCATGTTGGAATGAAATCCGTGTTGCGGGTGCAAATGCATATGCTGATTGGTTAGCAACTTACCCAACTGAAGTTGAAGATGAAGATATCATCCTAGTCGGTGATATGAACTCTTATGCGATGGAAGATCCTATCAGTGCATTTGCAGATAAAGGTCTGAAGAGTGCGGTTGCTGAACTAGACGGCGACACATTAGGTTACTCTTATAGCTTCTCTGGCCGCATTGGTAGCCTTGACCACGCACTAGTCTCTGAATCTATGCTTGCTAAAGTTGTCGCTGCTACGGATTGGCATATCAATGCCGATGAGCCAATCAGCCTAGACTACAACCTTGAGTATAAGTCATCGACACAACAAGCTAGCCTATACTCTGACAATGCATACCGCGCATCTGATCACGACCCAGTGATTGTTGATATTCAATCTGCAGAGCCTATTCCTGCAGAGCAGGCACCAGTAATCGAAGCGAGTCAATCATTCGAAATCGTAGAAAATAGTGAAATTGGCGCTGTGATTGGCCAACTAGTTTTCTCTGATGGTGATGCTGATTACACCCCAGTAGTAAGCTTTAGCATTGAAGGTGAGCATGCTGATGCGATTGCAATTAGTGCTGCAGGTGAAATTACAGTGGCTAAAGAGCTAGACTTCGAAGAAGAAGACAAGCTTACGCTGATGATCCGTGCAGAAGATAGCGCAGGTAACCTATCAGAAGCACAACTGCTATACATCAACATCACAAACGATGAAGCTGATGATGAAGTAGAAGATGTAGCTGAAGAAGTTGAAGAAGAAACAGAAGAAGAGTCAAAAGACGATGATTCTGGTTCATTTGCTTGGTTAAGCTTACTTGCTTTACCATTTGCACTTCGTCGTCGTATGAAAAAATAAACGACACTGCATATGAATAAGGCCGCATTTCGCGGCCTTTTCTATTTCAATTCACTTAATTTAGCATTATTGAGGCTTGCTAGTATTAGGCTTTACATTGCAGATTAGGCTTTATGGCACAACCTGCTTTTGACTTATAGAGCTTAGCAATGTCAATCTGTTGCTGCTCATCAATCTGCCAGTTCATAAACTGGTGTGTTTTACCATTCGCTAAGGTAATTTTAAATACTGTGATGAATGCCATTGGGTTAAATTCAACAGTGACAATATCTTCAGCGTTGATGTAACGCTTACCTAATCCTCGCGAATAACAAATCCCCGCCTTGTAACAGTGTAAGAAGCGCAGTTCTAAAAAATTTAATAGAGTAATAAATAGCAGAACAGGCAACAATAGCATCAAAATTGATGCTCCTAGCAAAGTAACGCTTAATGCAACAAGAATAGCCAGTGCTATCTTGCTTCCCTGTAGAGTCCAATTAGGACTTAACTTAATCGTTTTCATGAGTATATTTCTATAGTTGTAATATTTAATAAGCAGACGTTTAATACAAAATGATTAAAAAATCATTCGGGCGCCATTTTACATAGACTAAAAAAGGTACACAAGGTACAAAAAAGCACTTTTTTACTAGAACAAAGTAATTAGCCTACAACTTACTAATAACCTTATATATTTCTTGAAAATGAAATTTGTATTAAAATCGTACAATTTAAGAGCGGCAGCACTTAAATCGTATTAGCTATTTAGAAAATACTTTAAAAGTGCGATATCTGTACCGGTACATTAATAACTCAAAGCTGAATGGTTAATTAACATACAAAGGAAAGAAATGATTACTTTGTAATCGAAAAAATTACGACAATACATTTACGATTTTTAGGCAATAAAAAACCCGCAACAAGTGCGGGTTTTTTTAAAAGAAGTTAAGAGGCTAATTACTTAGCAGCTTTTTTCTCTTTTTCTGCAGCGATTACTGTTTCAGCAACGTTTGCAGGACATGGTGCGTAGTGTGAGAACTCCATAGAGAACTGACCACGACCAGAAGTGATAGTACGTAAGTGGCCGATGTAACCGAACATTTCAGAAAGTGGTACATCACCCTTGATGCGAACGCCCATTGCGCCAGCTTCTTGGTCTTTGATCATACCACGACGACGGTTAAGGTCACCGATTACGTCACCTACGTTGTCTTCCGGAGTGAATACGTCAACTTTCATGATTGGCTCAAGAAGTTGTGCACCCGCTTTAGGGATAGACTGACGGAAAGCGCCTTTAGCAGCGATTTCGAACGCGATTGCTGATGAGTCAACTGCGTGGAAAGCACCGTCGAAAAGCTCAACTTCAACGTCTAATACTGGGAAGCCAGCTAGAACACCTTCTTGCATCATTGATGCGAAGCCTTTCTCAACTGCAGGCCAGAATTCTTTAGGTACGTTACCACCAACAACTGATGAAGAGAACGTGAAGCCTGAGTTTTGCTCGCCTGGCTTGATGCGGTAATCGATCTTACCGAATTGACCAGAACCACCAGATTGTTTCTTATGCGTGTAGCTATCTTCGATTTCTTTCGTGATAGTTTCACGGTAAGCAACCTGAGGTTGACCAACAACTAGGTCTACGCCGTAAGTACGCTTAAGGATATCTACTTTGATATCTAAGTGAAGCTCACCCATACCTTTAAGGATGGTTTCGCCTGAATCTTCGTCAGTTTCAACTTGGAATGAAGGATCTTCTGCAACCATCTTACCGATCGCGATACCCATCTTCTCGTTACCGCCTTTGTCTTTAGGAGCAACAGCGATTGAGATTACTGGATCAGGGAAGATCATCGCTTCAAGTGTACATTCGTGCTTAGGATCACAAAGAGTGTGACCAGTTTGAACGTTCTTCATACCAACAACAGCGATGATGTCACCCGCTTGTGCTTCAGTAAGTTCGTTACGCTCGTCAGCTTGCATCTCAACCATACGGCCGATACGCTCTGTTTTACCAGTTGCTGAGTTAAGGATTGTGTCACCTTTCTTCATGCGACCAGCGTAGATACGGATGAACGTAAGTGCACCGAAACGGTCGTCCATGATTTTGAACGCTAACGCTTTAAGTGGCTCATCTGCAGAAACAGTTGCTACTTCACCAGTAGGCTCACCAGTTTCAGGATCAGTTAGAGGTTGTGGGTCAACTTCTGTAGGCGAAGGTAGGTAATCTACAACCGCGTCTAGTACTAACTGCATACCTTTGTTTTTGAATGCAGAACCACAGTATGTTGGGAAGAACGCAAGATCACGAGTACCTTTACGGATACAACGTTTGATGTCTTCTAGAGAAGGCTCTTCACCTTCCATGTAAGCCATCATTAGGTCTTCGTCTTGCTCAACAGCAGACTCAACAAGCATCTCATGGTATTCATCAACTTTGTCTACCATGTCAGCTGGAACGTCTTGTACTTCGTAGTTTTCAGGAAGACCAGTGTCATCCCAAACGTATGCTTTTTTCTCAAGTACGTCTACAACACCAATGAATTGGTCTTCGATACCGATTGGTAAAGTCATAACTAGTGGGTTAGCACCTAGTACTTTCTCAACTTGACCTACAACGCGGTAGAAATCAGCACCCATACGGTCTAATTTGTTTACGAAGATTACACGTGCAACTTCTGATTCGTTCGCATAACGCCAGTTAGTTTCTGACTGCGGCTCAACACCACCAGAACCACAGAATACACCGATACCACCGTCTAGTACTTTAAGTGAACGGTATACTTCTACTGTGAAGTCAACGTGTCCCGGAGTATCGATAACGTTTAAGCGGTGGCCTTTCCACTCACAAGTTACAGCTGCTGATTGGATTGTAATACCGCGCTCAGCTTCTTGTTCCATGAAGTCAGTAGTAGACTCACCGTCGTGTACCTCACCAGTCTTATGAATTTTACCCGTAAGCTTAAGGATACGCTCAGTGGTGGTAGTTTTACCCGCGTCAACGTGGGCGAAAATACCAATATTTCTGTACTTCGATAAATCTGCCATTATTTTACTCTTAATAAAGTCGAAAAATTATTCGGCGGGAGTATAGCATTACTTAAAGCGAACATCACCATCGAAGTCGCTTAAAATGCAATCAATTTTATAAAATTTTTCTATGCTCAGGATAAGCGGCACTTTTTAACGTGCCGAACAGTGAATTTATGCTACTAAAATCGCTAATTTAGCACTGATTTGGCTATTAAATGATGCGATTAGCTGCTTGTCATTTTATAACAGCGCTCAGGTCGCCCGATACTTCCGTAGCTCTGATCAGCACTGACTTGCTCAGCTTCAAGCAAGTATTCGAGGTAACGACGGGCTGTTGAGCGGCTTACGCCGACTAAATCACCCATTTGCTGAGCAGTAAAAGCCGTGCCAATATTCGCTCTAAAAGCTTTTAAGATCTTTTGCAAAGTAAGCTGATCCACCCCTTTTGGCAGCCTAACTGGGGCTTTTAACTGTTCTTGCGATCCAAATAAAGTATCGACCATAGATTGGGTTACTTCATCGGCATCTGACAAACATTGTTGCCTTGCTTCAAATCGCGCTAGCGCTTGATCTAAGCGATTTAGCATTAATGGTTTAACTAAGAAGTCACAGGCACCAAGCTGCATGGCTTTTTCCAGTGTTTCTACTTCTTTTGCTGCGGTTAACAGCATTACTTCGCTTTTCATTTCTTCGCGGCGTAATTCATTGAGTAAATCAAGGCCATTACCATCGGGTAAATGAATATCGAGCAAAATTAAATCGGCGTTAATCGCCGATAATAACGCTTTCGCAGTGGCAAGATTGCCTGCAATACCCACAACCTGATATTGCCCCTGACGCAGTGTTTGCCGCGTCCCTTGTTGGCCAGCAACGCCATGAGGAAGTAATAAGTATTGCGCCAATAATTGGGCTACTTCAACTTCGTCTTCAACAATGACAACTGAGTAAGTCATGTTCTTTACCTTTTATTTATAGGCTGATCATTTTTTATTATTTTGGAATGTAGACACTTAAGCGTGCCCCCATCAGATCAGACTCACCTATTTCTAAACTACCACGACACGAATCTAAGTTGGTTTTAACTAAATAAAGGCCGATACCATGCTCAGCCCCTGACTTAGAACTGTATTGTGGTGTAAATATCACATCCTTGTCATCGCCTAAACCAAAACCGCTGTCTTCAACATCAAACAATAATGTTTTGCTGGTTTCATCAACCGTAACACGAACCTTAGGGGTACGTGTATCGCTAGCTCGAATAGCAGCTTCAATTGCGTTATCAATCAAATTGCCAAGTATCGAGACAACCCGTTCAAGCATATCTTTACGGGTGATCGATCCTAATAAGCTATCTGGATTAAGCTCAAGTATCACGTTTAATTCACGGGCTTTATGGTATTTACCAACCAATAAACCTGCTAGTACCGGATCTTGGATCCTTTCGAGTAAATGATGGATCTGCGCTTGCGAGCCTTTACTTTCTTGACCAATTAACTCAATCGCCTGATCCGTTTGCCCCATCTGAATTAACGCACCAATTAAGTTTAGCTTGTTCGAGTAATCATGCGTTTGCACTCGTAATAACTCAGCAAAGGCTTGCACTTTGGTTAATTGCTGCGATAAATATTCAAGCTCATCCGCAGGGCGCATACTCAACAAAATACCATCAGCCTGACCTTGCACTTGCAATGCATATCGCGACAACACAATGCGTTTATCGGCGGCAAATAATTCAAAACCAACAATCGGACGCTGTTGGTTATGCATTAAAAACTCACTATGTTCAGGAAGTAAGTCTGCAAGTTTAAGTGGTTGATGAATACAGCTGGTCGGTTTACCGAGGATTTCGCAGGCACGTTGATTTAAGTTACGTACATTACCTTCAGGATCGAGGGCGATAATGCCGCTACGAACAGTATTCAAAATAGCATCTTGCTCAGAGAACAACCGTGCTATTTCATCAGGCTGTAAACCAAAAATAGCATTACGAACCCGTTGACCAATATACACCGCGGCCAAAATACTTAAACCGACTAACAACAAACCCCAAAGCATAATTTCAGCACTGCGAGCACGAATAAGCGGTTCAATTGATTGCACT
This sequence comes from Pseudoalteromonas shioyasakiensis, assembly GCF_022398475.1. Taxonomy (GTDB): domain Bacteria; phylum Pseudomonadota; class Gammaproteobacteria; order Enterobacterales; family Alteromonadaceae; genus Pseudoalteromonas. The sequence continues at coordinate 7,966 of NZ_JAKEVM010000045.1, forward strand.
AAAAAGCCAACCGATACCAAGCCGATGACTTCGCCTCGCTCTGAGAGCACAGGGACTTTGCCACGAATAGACTCGCCCAAACTTCCTTTTGCAATCGACACATAACGCTCACCACGCAGTGCCGCTTTACTGTCACCACCCACCATCGGCTTACCGAGCTTGTCGGGGTCTGGGTGAACAATGCGGCGGGTATTGTTATCGCCAATCACGATAAAGCTGGCTGCGGTGAGTTCACGAATATGCTCTATTTGCGTATTTAACTCATCAAGCCCTTGCTTGGTTTGCAATGCGTTTTGCACGTCATCCCGTGAGGCTATACTGGTTGCGAGCGCAAGCGCTTTATCGCCCATGTGGTTATGTAAGCTTTCTGCGGTGATCTGATACACCAAAGCGCCAAACAATACAGCCTGTAAAACACATAGACCGGTAACCCAAATGATGAGCCGCGTTTCTAAGCGCTTAGGTTTTTTAACCACATGCTGAAATGGGTTTAGCTTATTGGTGTATCTCATATCAGTGCCTTGTTCTACGCATGTTGCTCTGCTTGCGTAGCTGCTTTTTCTTTACGACGTTGGACAATATAGTCTTTCAGTGGGAACAACAACACTAAGATCGAAATCACAAAAATACTCAGTGTTAATGGGCGGTCCCATAAAAAGCTTAGTGAACCATCTGAAATCATCATGGCACGACGGAAGTTTCGCTCAATCATATCACCGAGGATAAAGCCAAGTAATAAAGGTGCCATCGGGAAAGCTAACAAGCGAAGCACCAAGGCCACCAGCGCAAAGCCCACCATCATAAATAAATCAAAGGTGTTAAATGACACTAAATACACACCAATTAAGCTGAAGAATAAAATCATCACTGTCAGCACAGATTTAGGCATTGCCAACACTTTAGCGAAATATGGGATCAACGGCAGATTCAAAATCAGCAGTACAATATTGCCAAAGTACATACTGACAATGACAGCCCAAAACACGCTTGGGTTTTCTTGCATTAACATAGGGCCCGGCTGAATACCGTAGGCAATTAATGCACCTAGCATAATAGCTGTTGTACCAGAGCCTGGAATACCTAAAGTCAGTAATGGTACAAATGAGCCAGTACAAGCTGCATTATTAGCCGACTCGGGTGCCGCTAAGCCACGCATCGAACCCTTACCAAATTTATCTTTCAGCGCTTTTGGAGCAAGATTACGCTCAGTGGCATAGGCCATAAAGCTGGCAATGGTTGCCCCTGCGCCCGGTAACACACCGACTATAAAACCAAGTAAAGATGAGCGACCAACCACAGGAGCCATGTCTTTTACTTCTTCTTTAGTCAGTTTTGTTGAGCCAATTTTTGGCGTATCAGGATCATCAATTTTTTTATCTGGTTCAGCTTCAGGGCGTGCCACATTAATCAGCGCCTCAGCCAACGCAAACGTTGCCATCGCTACTAATAAAAAGCTAATACCATCTAATAAATCAGCTTGGCCAAAAGTAAAGCGCTCGGTACCTGAAGAGGGATCAATACCTACCGTTGCCAGCATTAAGCCAAATACCGTCATCATCATGGCTTTTAAGAATTGCCCTTTATTAGAGAACGCAGCGATAGCCGTTAAGCCTAAAAACATCAGTACAACATAATCAGGCGATTGGAAACTTAATGACACTTTCGCTAATAATGGCGCAGCCACCATCAATAAAATGGCGCCAATGGTCCCGCCTATAAAGGATGAATAAGCTGCAATCGCAAGGGCTTTACCAGCCTTACCTTGTTTTGCTAGTGGGTAACCATCAAACGATGACGCTACCGTGCCTGCCACACCCGGCGCATTAATCAAAATAGAAGAAGTAGAGCCACCGAATATAGCCCCATAGTAAACACCGGCCATTAAAATCATGCCCGAATCAGCACCGATGCTGTAAGTTATTGGGATCATCAACGCAATCGCGGTAATTGGGCCAAGGCCCGGTAGCATACCGATGAACGTGCCAACAAAGCAGCCAACAATCACATATAACAAGTTGTTCCAGTCGAGTACGGTCGACAAACCTAACATAATTCCATCAAGCATAACTTAACTCCACAGATTGCCAGGTACTAAGTAAATGCCCAGTACTTGTGTCATTAAAAACCAAAAAACCACGGCCACAGGCACAGACGCAAACAACAACACTGCCTTACGGCGTTCGCCCATGATAAAAAAGCCCGTAATTAAAAATGCACTGGTGGCAATTAAAAAACCGAACGGTTCAAGCATGGCGCTATAAGCAACCATTAAAACCAACAATGCAAAGGTACGTAGTAAGTTGCCCTTACTGAGTAGCTCTGCTTTTTCTGCAGGCGCTTGCTTTAATAAGTTGGCACCAATCGAAAGTACACACACCACGATACCAAATACTGCATACACTTTTGGTAAGGTTGCAGAAGTAACGCTTTCGTACTCTTCAAATGGCATAAGTGGAATTTGCCAAGCCACAAGGGCGTAGAGGGTAAAGAGGACCAAGAATAAACTTGGTCCAATTAGTTCACGGTTTAACATCGTCTAACCTTAGCCTCGGATAAAACCAAGTTCTTTCATTACAACGCGTAATTGCGCTTCTTGCTGCTCAAGCGATTTAATAAACGCTTCTTTTTCTTGAAATAGATTTAGCCAACCATTGCGGGCACGAACCGCTTCCCATTCAGAGGTTTGTTGCAGCTTACGTAGCTTTTCTGTGTACTCGGCGAGTTTGTCTGCTGGTAAATCTGGGGTTGCAAAAAAGCCGCGCCAGTTTACAAACTCCATGTCGTAACCTAGCGACTTTAAGGTTGGAATTGCTGGGTAATCTGGCAATTTATCTGCAGAAGTCACCGCTAAAATACGTGCCTGACCACCATTAGCGACTTCGAGTGCTTCACTTAAGCCTGTTGAAAGTAAGTTGACCTCACCCGACAGTAAACCTGCTTTCGCTTTACCACCGGCATCGTAAGGAATGTAACGTAATCGACGACCATCAAGACCCGCCGCTTTAACCGCTTGTGCAGCCACTAAGTGATCCATGCTGCCGCGCGCAGAGCCACCTGCTACTTTTACAGAGCCTGGGTCTTTTTTCATTGCATCAATAACGTCTTGCCATGTTTTAAATGGCGAGTCATTACGCACCACAAATGCACCATAATCAGCAATCATGCTGGCAACTGGTGTTAAATCGCGATAACTGTAAGGAATTTTGCCTGATAATGCGCGCAGTACGATAGGCGTTGAGTTAACCATCAACATATCGCCTTTTTTAGTGCCCGACTCAATCAAGTAAGCAATTGCACGGCCACCGCCGCCGCCCGACATATTCTGAAACGATGCATTATCTTCAATGCCCGCTTTTACCATTGCTTCACCAACACCACGTGCTGTGGTATCCCAACCGCCGCCTGGGCCACCCGGTACCAAAAAGTGTAAGTTTGCTAATGCCAGTGGGCTGGCTACTAATAATGAAGCTGCTAAAACAGATCTTTTTAATGATTTAAACATAGTCATAATGCACGACTCCTAAAATAAGTACTGCATACGAGCACTGATGCCCATACCTGAATCTTCATCACCTACCAGCGTAGAAGCACCGGCACCATCAACATCGCTATAAATCAGGTTGCCCATAAATTTGATATCGCTGCTTAGGTAATATGATGTGCCTAATGTATAAGTGGTTACGTCGGTACCTTGCTGTTTGCTGCTAGCGTTCATTTGTGACACACGGGCAACAAGCTCCCATGCATCTTTAATCCCTTTTGGTTGTACAAATAATGCTGAGCCTGCTTTGTAACGGCGCTGCTCACCGCCTAAGAAGTAACTTGCCGAGACATGAAAGCCATCAAAACGTTCACCATCAAGTTCATTGCTACTATCTACCGTATCAAGGTAACGGCTGGCATATTCAGCCTCTAGAGTGAATGCATTCGCTTGGTAGGCAAATTCAAGACCGCTTTGCGACATGCTATTTAGCGCTGCGGTTTCACCACCGACTGCGTAATCCACTAAGCGAACATTGGTTTCACGCACTTCACCACGGGCAAAACGAGCGCTTAAATCATTGTCGCCCATATCACGATAAGAGTGCCAAGCACCTAAATGAATCACATCACCCGGCGCTGCACTAGACCAAGTTAAGCGACCTGTTACAGCCAATGTCAGTTTGTCATCTTCGTCATGGCCCGATGCACCAAACGCATCGTTTTTGTAAACACCCACGGCGTAACGTAAGCCTGAATCTTTAAAGTATTGATAAGCCGAGATACCCCAGCGGAAGAAAGGCGAGAATGTATTAGCAAGGGTGCTACGCTCAATGGTATTAATGTGTTTAGAACTGGTTAGCGCATTGAGCGACATGTCTTCACGGATTTTACCGGCTTTTACTTTTAAGCCGTTGTCGAATGCATAACGTACCCGCGCTAACACGATTTCAGCCTTGCCTTCAGAAAATTCGAGTAGTAATTTGTGATCCCAGTTACCATGTTCACTTTCAACATAAGTACGGATACGACGTGGGAAGAAGTCGCTGCCTCCAGCGCCATCATTGTCGGCATTGTAAGCACCGTCGAAATAGTTGTAATCAAGTTGCACGCGACCACCAAATTCTAGGTTGAAGCCGCTAGATGTTTTTAATGAATCCACTTCTTTTTGAAGTGCATCGAGTTGTTGCTGTAGTTGTTCAGCGTCGCTTTGTGCGAATGCTGATGTACTTGCTAACGCCGCTGCAACGGCTAAAGCGAGCTGTGTGTTACTTGCTTTCATGAAATACTCCACACCAGATTATAGTTATTTGTTGTCGTTGATCGGCCGACTGCAAATGGCGATCTGGTTTGGAGCATAGTGTTAACGATAGATTAACGAAATGTTTAGGGGGTAAGTTGCATTGATGATGATAAATGGCTTTTTGTTCATAAAACCCATGAACAAAAAGCACATTACTGGGGGTTAGTATAAAATCTAGGCAAATTAGCTGCTTAAAAGTCGCAAAACTAGCTAAAAGTCATCTCAGGAACGTCACCAGAGACAATAAGTTTGCCCTGTGTCTTAGCAATAATCTCATCAACCGAGACACCTGGCGCACGCTCTAATAAATGAAATGCACCGTCTTTAATTTCTAAAAGTGCCAAATCGGTGATCACTTTATTGATACAACCAACGCCCGTTAACGGCAAACTACATTCGGTCAGCAGTTTTGATTCGCCATGCTTGTTGGCATGGGTCATAGTACAAATAATGTTTTTAGCACCAGCCACCAAGTCCATCGCACCGCCCATTCCTTTAACCAGCTTTTTCGGGATCATCCAACTAGCTATGTTGCCGTTTTGGTCCACTTCAAACGCGCCCAGCACGGTTAAATCAACGTGGCCGCCGCGGATCATGGCAAAGCTTTCTGCGGAGCTAAATATAGCCGCCCCCGTTGCAGCGGTGACCGTTTCTTTACCTGCGTTGATCATATCGGCATCAACTTGGTCTGCACTTGGGTATGGCCCCATACCGAGTAAACCATTTTCAGATTGCAGCATCACTTCGATGCCATCAGGGACGTAATTAGCAACCAAGGTTGGAATACCTATACCTAAGTTAACGTAGTAACCATCCTGTAGTTCCATCGCCACGCGTTTAGCGATTTGTTCTCGTGATAATGCCATCAGCGTGCTCCTTATTGATTCTCTTGCTTAGTGGTAACTTTCTCGATGCGCTTTTCAAATTCACCTTTAATCACTCGGTCAATATAGATACCCGGCGTGTGAATTTGGCTTGGCTCTAGTTCCCCTGGCTCAACAATTTCTTCAACTTCAAGAACCGTAATTTTGCCTGCGGTTGCTGCTATCGGATTAAAGTTCATCGCCGTATGACGATAAATGCAGTTACCGTAGCGATCTGCTTTCCACGCTTTAACTATCGCAAAGTCGCCAGTAATGCTTGGCTCTAATAAATAATCGCGACCATTAATATTGCGGGTTTCTTTACCGTCAGCCACCGGTGTACCGACACCCGTTGCGGTATAAAATGCAGGAATACCCGCACCACCAGCACGCATTTTTTCAGCTAAAGTGCCTTGCGGTGTGAGCTCAACTTCAAGTTCACCATTTAATAGTTGCTGCTCAAATAGCGCGTTTTCACCAACGTAAGAGGCAACCATCTTACTGATTTGCTTGTCTTCAAGTAGCACTCCTAAACCAAAACCATCAACGCCACAGTTATTCGATACCACTGTTAAACCACGAGTGCCTTGACGTTTAATTTGCGCAATTAGTCCTTCAGGAATACCGCATAAACCAAAACCACCGGCTATCACTGTCATGCCATCTTCAAGGCCAGCCATCGCTTCGCTATAACTTGTAACTACTTTATCAAAACCTGCCATTGGCTCCTCCTATTGTGCAGTCCAACCGCCATCAATGGCGATTGCTTGGGCGGTAATATTGCGTGCTGCATCGGCCATTAAAAAGCTAACGGTATGCAGGATCTCATCTAAGCCGATAAATGCTTTTTTCGGCATCGGTGCTAGCATAATTGTGTCGATCACTTGTTGCTCAGAAATGCCATGTTCTTTAGCTTGCGAGGCAATTTGTTGCTCCACAAGCGGCGTTTTTACATAGGCTGGGCACACAGTATTAATCGTGATGTTGGCATCACCCGTTTCGAGTGCCATGGTTTTAGCAAAGCCGATTAAGCCATGTTTTGCAGCGATATAAGCCGACTTATATTTAGACGCCACCATGGCATGAATTGAGCCAATATTAATGATGCGACCAAAATCTTGCTCACGCATACGAGGGAGTACCGCCTTGGTCATCATCGCTGGGCCAACGAGCATAACTTGCTGTAAGAACTGCCATTTATCAGCCGGGAAATCTTCAAGCTTTGCCACGTGCTGAATACCCGCATTATTAATAAGTACATCAATTGGCTGATTAAGCTCAGTGAAAAACTGCTCTATTGCATCACTATCTGCCACATTAAGTGCATACCCTTCGGCGCTACCACCTTGCTCAACAATGCCTGCTGCAGCTTGTTGTGCTGCTTGCTGATTTAAATCAGTCACAATAATAGTGTGACCTTGCATCGCCAGTTGCTGGGCAACAAATAGACCTATACCACTGGCTGCACCGGTAATTAAAACTGTTTTGCTCATCGGGTTACTCCTCTAAAAACTCACTGATAAGCTGCGCTTTCGGGGCGATTGAGAAAATGCCATCAAGGTGTCCCCAGCCCCCTTCTATTTCTGAAATCTCAACGTCTTTACCTGCCGCTTTCATGGTGTCAAACACAGTACGCATGTTTTCAGGGCGAAGCAGTAAGTCGTTCGTTGCGGGCAGTAATAATGTTTTGGCAGAGACATTTTTAAGTGCCGTTGTTAAATCACTTTGCATGCCAGCGGTAAATAGTTGTGATGCCCGGACCAAATAAAGTACATGGTTGGCATCTTGCGTTTTCGCTCGTGCCATTGCGCGCTGAGCGAGTACTTGGTTTAACTTAGGCAAGGTACGAATATCTTTTAATGCACCTTCATCTAATACAGTAAAGTCAGGGAAGCTCGCGTTATAAATAATTGGATGCATCGCATCTTGCGTAATATTAAGCATGGTTGCCGCTAAGCCATCTAACGGGCGCTCTTTACCGTAGTAATTACCTTGCTGCCAGTTTTTATCTAAACGAATTGGTAACGCCCATTTTTCAAGTGCCGCGACTGTCCATGCATCCATAGTTGCAGCGCCAATCACATGAATTAAACGCTCTACTTTATCTGGGTAACGTGTTGCCCATTCAAGTGCTTGAAACGAGCCCATTGATGCGCCCATCACAGCATGTAATTTAGTGATACCTAGACTGTCGAGTAAGCGCTTTTGCACATTCACAAAGTCAGTAATCGTAACCACAGGAAAATCTAAACCATAAGGTTTCCCTGTTTTTGGATTCGTTGACGCAGGGCCTGTGGTGATGACATTTTCATCATGCCAGTTGGCATTTACTAAAGTATCTGAGCTAATCACATAATATTTATTCGTATCGATAGCTTTACCTGGGCCGATAATCGCATCCCAATAACCCGGTAGGGCGTCATCCGCTTTATATTTACCTGCAGCATGAGAAGTACCAGAGAAATAGTGAGTGATTAAAATCACGTTATCTTTATTGGCGTTTAGTTTTCCGTAACTTTCCCAGCCAATATCAACTTGATCTAAAGTCACACCAGACACAGTGGTAAAATCTTTTGTCGTAAAATGCTGTTTTTCCACCAGCATGGTGTCGGCTTTATTTGCAGCGCCAAACGCAGTGCTACTAAATACAACCAGCCATAGCAAAATTATTAATTTGGTTTTCATTGCTGTTCCTTAAAAGATAATAAAGAGTCCAAGTGCCAATGCGACACCGATAAGCGGAATAACCGCAGTGAGTGCTGCCATTGACCAATACGCTCGTTGATGCGTTTCTTTACAGATAGCGCGTATTGTTGTGACCACATAACCATTATGCGGCAAGGTATCTAGGGCTCCAGAGCTAATTGCCACTACTCGGTGCAGTTGTTCAGGGTTTACACCCATGTCTAAATAACCCGGTGCGACAAGAGGTAATGCAATGGCTTGCCCGCCAGAAGCAGATCCTGTTAAGCCGGCAATTACACTCACAGCCACAGCAGCACCAACCAACTCATTCCCCGGCATATGGGTCATCACATCGACAGCGGCGGTAAATGCCGGTGATACTTTAGCCACAGCGCCAAAACCAACCACAGCAGCGGTATTACCGATTGCCACTAAAGCGCCAGTTGTACCAACATTAATCGCGTTACCCATATCGTGAAAATGCTTAAAGTTAATAATCACAATACTCAGTACACCACCAAGTAAGGCAACAATAAGAGCTGTTTGCTGCAGTACATCATGTAGCGTAAATGATAAAAGTAGCACCACAATCAGTGGGATCACACCCGTAATTGGATGCGGACGACGACGCTCAATAATGACAGGGTCATCATCACGCGCTTCAAAGGTTTCGCCATTAGCAACGGCCTTTTTGATCATCTTGTTTAACCAAAAGTAACCTGCTGTGGCCATAAAAATAGCCACGACTAAGCTCACTTCCCATGCCGCATAGGGTGACGTACCAAGGTGCTTAACCGGGATCCAGTTTTGAATTTCTGGCGAGCCTGCCGAAGTCATGGTAAAGGTCACCGAACCAAATGCCAGCGTTGCTGGAATAAAGCGGCGCGGTAAGTTTGCATCTTTAAACAGACTTAATGCCATTGGATAGACAGAAAACGCAACAATAAAGACGCTCACGCCACCGTAGGTTAAAACTGCACAGGCAATCACAACCGCAAGAACGGCGTGCTTCATACCTAGTTTACCCACAATGTAGCTCGCAACACTGTCTGCAGCACCGGTGTCTTCCATGAACTTACCGAATAAAGAACCCAGTAAGAACATAAAGAACCACGCACTTAAAAAGCCTGCAAAGCCATCCATATAGGCGTTAATAAAGTTTGTATCTGCCGATACAGGGAAAATGGCCATGCCACTACTAAGTGCAACTAACAGTGCACAGATTGGCGCAGCGATAAATAAATTTACCCCACGCAGCGTTAAAATGATCAGCAGTATTAAACCGCCTAACAGTCCTATCATGCTCAGCATAGACATTCCTATAATTATTGTTATTACACAGATGAGGTGACATCGGAATAATGCTTTCAGTCTTACCCTAAGCGTTCAAAAAATACATAACACTAAGGTACTATCTGCTTTAAAAATAGCTTAATTGCTTGATAAATAAAGGGCTGTGGCGGGTATAGCACTATGGTACTAATTCAATTTCTGCAACTATCTTCTACATTAACTGACAGGTGACACGGGCAAATCTTATTCAGTCTTCGGCAACATCAATGTGAGTGGCCATAAGACTAATGACAACAATAACAAGGAATACAACATGATAAAGCTTAACCCAAAAGTCGCGCCACTTACTCTGGCTGTATCACTTGCTTTGGCAGGTGTCAGTGCTCAAGCGGCAGAACAAGCCGAACCTGCAGCAAAAAAAGGTGAACTTGAACGTATTCAGGTAACAGCACGTAAAACTGTTGAAAACCTGCAAGAAGTTCCTGTTGCTGTAACCTCAGTGGGTGCTGAAGAGCTGGCTGAAAATGGCATCGTCGTTATGACCGAAGTTCAACAGTTCTCGCCAAATACCACCTTGCAAGCAAGCCGTGGTACTAACTCTACAATTACCGCGTTTATTCGTGGTGTAGGTCAACAAGATCCACTTTGGGGCTATGAGCCAGGTGTCGGTATTTATATTGATGATGTCTACCTTGCTCGCCCTCAAGGTGCCGTGCTTGATCTGCTTGATGTGCAACAAATCGAAGTATTACGTGGTCCACAAGGGACGCTTTATGGTAAAAATACCATAGGTGGTGCCATTAAATACGTCACCAAAGAAATGAGCGGTGATGCTACCTTAAATATTCAAGGCACTGTAGGTAGCTATAACCAGAAAGATTTAAAAATCACTGGCCAATTACCGATTGTTGACGAAAAACTTTACGTGGGTTTTGGTTTTGCAACGCTTAACCGTGACGGCTTTGGTGAGTTTTTAACATCGGCTCTTGATAACCAAGACCGCGAAAACTACAACAAAGACGTAACCGCAGCTCGCGTTACACTCGAATACACTCCGACCGATGACTTATTCTTCCGTTTCGCGTGGGATAAAACAGAAGACAAATCAAACGCAAAAGGTGGTTACCGTTTACTACCAAGTATTCTTACTGATGCGCCAGTTCCAGACAGCGTGTATGACTCTTACACCAGCTTACCAACATGGAATAAAGTTGAACTCGAAGGCTATAGCCTAACTGCTCGTTGGGATATGACTGACAGCACTAGCATTAAATATATTGGTTCAAGCCGTGAGAGCTACTCACCAACGAATATCGACTTTGATAACACGTCAATTCAAATTTTCGATGTACCTGCTATTTACGATGATGAGCAAACCACTCATGAGTTACAGCTAAATCATCAAGGCGATAACTATAAACTGGTTTCGGGCCTTTACTACTATGATGGTGAATCTTGCGGTCAATTTGAGGCAATTTTAGGTATTTTAGGTCAAAGCCTAGGCGCACCGGGTCTAACTCGTGAAGTAAGCGGCTGTAGTAACTCAAACAGTAAAGCAGCGTATATCCAAAGCTCAATTGATTTAACCGATAAATGGTCAATGACACTCGGTGCGCGTTACACCAAAGACAAAAAAGAAGCACAGGTTAACAACGGTCTAATCTTTGACATTGTTTACCCAGAATCAGGTTGGGTACCAGGTTATACTCGCCCAGAAGGCCAACTGGTTCCAACAGTACTCGATGATGAAGAAGAATGGTCACGCTTCACACCACGTGCAGGTGTTGAATACCAATACAATCGTGACATCATGTTCTTTGCAAGTTACGCGCAAGGCTTTAAGTCAGGTACTTTCAACCCACGTGCAACGACTGCAGAGCCAGCAGCAAAACCAGAAATCGTTGATTCATTCGAAATCGGTATGAAGAGTGAGTGGAACAACAACTTACGTGCAAACGTCACCTTATTCACCCTTGACCATAAAGATCGTCAATATATTTCGGTATTACCGGGTGATAGCGCAGCAGATCTAAATCAACGCTTAGGTAACATTGGTGAGTCAACATCAGATGGTATTGAACTTGAACTTAACTATGTTGCAACAGAATCACTCAGCTTTGATGCGTCAGTGGGTTACATTGATAGTAGCTTTGATAACGTAATTGATTACGACCCAGAAACCGGTGAAGCATTCGATAAATCAGACCGCTTTACGGTATCAAACACACCTGATTTAACCTTTAACCTGGGTGCAACGTACCGTATGTACACAGAAATGGGTGATTTTGTTGTCAATGGTAACTACTACCACAGAGGCGACTACGCGCTATTCGAAGAAGATAGCCTATTAACGCAAGATGCTTACGGTATCTTTAATATGGGTATCACTTGGTACAGCACAGATGGTCACTGGACTGCAGGTCTTTACGGTAAAAACTTAACGGATGAAGAGTACATGATTGGTGGTTACCAATTCGTGGCACCTGATCCAACAGACCCAACAGATATCAGCAAATACACCCCTGGTTTAGGTGGTGATAATACTCTGATTGGTTACTACGGCGATCCTCGCACTGTAGCCTTCACTGTTGGTTACCGTTTCTAAAATAGAATCTAAATCCTTGTGTGAGAAAGGTTTGTCTGAAACTTCCCTTCAGGCAAACCTTGTTTCAAAGCGCAAAATCACTTATAACATAACGCATTGGAGAATCGAGGGAATGTCTTTAGCTGTGAACACTATAATCGCCGATGATCACCCGTTATTTAGAAGTGCGCTGCGTCAAGCTGCGGCGACATCAGTGCCTGAAGAACATATTAAAGAAACCAGTGACATTGATGGTTTGTTTACACTGTTAAGCGCTCACCCTGAGATTGAACTAATATTTTTAGACCTTACGATCCCTGGTGCAAATGGCCTACAAGCCCTTTCGCAACTGCGTAACCACTACCCTGATATCTTAGTGATCATGGTCTCAGCCAATGAGACACCCGCCATAATCAAACAAGCTATGAGCCTTGGCGCTGCTGGCTATATTCCAAAGTCGTCTTCTTTAGATGTTATCAGTGAAGCAATTAGTCATGTACTCAATGGCGACACTTGGTTACCACCTGAAGTGGATTTAACCGATGTGGTGATCAACGACGAACAAAGCGAATTTGCTCGTAACCTTGAAAAACTAACCCCCCAGCAATACCGCGTACTAGCGATGATTGCCGACGGTTTATTGAATAAACAAATCGCCTTTGAAATGTCGATTCAAGAAACCACAATCAAACAACATGTGTCAGCGATTTTACGCAAACTCAATGTTTATAACCGTACTCAAGCGGGCATTTTGTTTAATCAGCTTTCGCAGGTTGGCAAAATCGAAGAAAGCTAATTTAAGCATTCACTCCCAGTTTTAAAACTCGCTTTCCCATTAGTGGGAAAAGCTCACGTTCCAAAAAACGAAAAGTTATTACTTTTCAACACCTTAATTTTTGGCACAAAACTCGCCTTAGCTACTCCATGATTATTTACATTTCTCAGTATCATGGATTTAGACAGCACACTAAAACGCAAACCTCAGCAATCAAAAGCTAAAAAATGGCTGGCTAGTGCAGCTATTGGCGTATCGGCTCTTGGCGCTTTAATGGTGTATCAATGGGCGACACCCACTGTGGTTGCTGCAAGCCAACTGCAAATAGCAACCGTAGAACAAGCCGATTTTGTGGTAAAAATACGTGGCTTTGGCCGTTTAAAGCCAAAGTATCAACGTTATTTAACCAATACCGATACTGCAATGGTCGAAGCTATCCATGTTTACCCCGGCACTATCGTTAAAAAAGACACAGTGATTTTAAGCCTCGTCAACCCACAGCAAGCGCAGCGTTTATCGGTCGCTCGGCTAGAACTTGCTCGCCAAAAAGCCAGTGTTAATGAGCAAAGAATTAACCAGCAAAGTGAACTACTTGAGCGCCAAGCAAATCTCGCCATATTAAAAAGTGAGCTGCAAAGTGCAGAACTTAGAGTCGATGCTGAAAGCAAACTGATCGAGCAAGGAATTGTTTCAAGCCTCGATTACAAACGAAGCATGCTAAACGTTGCACAGCTTACAGAGCGCGTAAGTATCGAGCAGCAACGCCTTGCACAGCTTAAAGAAATGCACTTACAACGTAGCAAAATACAGCAAGAACTATTAAGCCAATTTGAGCTTAATTATCAAGTTGAGCAACACGCTTTTGATCAGCTGCAAATAACGGCAGGTATCGATGGCATGCTGCAAGAATTGAATGTTGAACTTGGCCAAAATCTCGTGCCCGGTACCCGCCTTGCGGTGGTTGGCTCAAATAAAGCACTCAAAGCAGAGCTAAGCGTTAAGCAAGCAGATGCTGAAAAAGTGGCACTCAATATGGCAGCGAAAGTAAACACCTTTAGCCAAGCAGATCACGGTGAAGTTGATGCCAAAGTCACCCGAATTGACCCTATCGTTACCGATGGTCGAGTCATTATCGAACTTGATTTACAGGGCACACTACCAGCCAATGCCCGCCCCGATTTAAGCATTGAAGGCTATGTGGTTAGCAACATTATTCCCGATGCGTTAACCATTAACGTGCCGCAAAAAGCACAAGCAAATAGCGAAGCCACGCTGTTTAAACTTAATCCAAATACCCAGTTAGCAACGCCAACCAATATCGAATTTGGTACACTCAGTGACAATCAAATTCAACTTTTGAGCGGTGCCACCGTGGGCGAACAGCTGATCATTTCAGACCTTTCTAAATGGCAGCATTTGGCAACAATAAAAATCGAACAGGACAGTTTATGAAAACCAATACGCTTATCTCATTAAACAAAATCGCCAAAGTTTATCGCGGCCAAAATGTTGAAACCTATGCATTAAAAGACATTAGCCTGAATATTAACCAAGGTGACTATATATGCATTAGCGGCCCATCTGGCTGTGGTAAATCGACGCTGCTGTCATTATTAGGCTTACTCGATAGCCCAACTGCTGGCGACTATTTCATTAAAGAAGTCGATACAAAAACCCTCGACATGGATCAGCAAGCTGAACTTAGAAACCTTCACATTGGTTTTATATTTCAGTCGTTTAACCTAATTGATGAATTATCGGTTTTTGACAATGTGGCACTGCCGCTCACTTACCGAGAGCCAGCCATGAGCCCAAGCGAAATTGAGCTTGCGGTAAAACAGGCCCTTGATGAAGTTGAAATGGGCCACCGCTCTCAGCACAAACCAAACCAATTATCCGGTGGTCAGCAACAGCGTATTGCCATTGCCCGTGCACTGGCTGGCAAGCCAAGCATTTTATTGGTGGATGAGCCAACTGGTAACTTAGATTCAAAAAATGGTGATGCCGTCATGGACTTGCTTGATGAGCTGAATAAAAAAGGCACCACGATTTGCATGGTAACCCATGATTTACGTTATGCCGGACGTGCTAAAACGCAACTTAAACTGCTAGATGGTGAAATTGTTTCCTACTCTGAAGCTCGCCAAGCACCTAGCAGCGACAATACTGAGCATGCACTTGAAAGCGCTGAGGTGATGTAATGAAATTAACCAAAACACGCGCCCAATTAAGCTTAGCGTGGGCATCATTAATGAACGCACCGGGCTTTGTAACAGCAGTTATCGCAACACTTGCTTTAACATTGGCCACCTTGTTTGTGGTGCTTAGCCTTGTTAACAGCTACTTTTTAAAGCCCCTTGATGTGTACGATGAAAGCCGCATGGTAGTGGTTGAGCAATCACTTACCTATGATGACTACGATGCCACCGGCTTTCAAAGCTATCAGTCTATGGTGCATTGGCTTAAGCATAATCAAAGCTTTGAACAAAGTATGATGATCAATGCGGGTGAGCAAATCTTTGCAAACCTTGATGGCGAGCCGAAAGAGCCTGTGCTGTATGTTGGCGGCAACTATTTTGACTTATTAAACACGCCATTTTTAATGGGACAAGGTTTTGATCTTGGAGAAACGCTGGAAACACCTGATGATCGGGTCGTTATATCTGCTAACTTTTGGCGCAAGCATTACAACAGCGACCCGAACATTATTGGTAAAACACTTTCAGTCATGGCGGGTGAAACCGATTATGTTCACCGTATCGTGGGTGTTGTTGATGACTCATTCAGCCCTCCTTACATGTTTAAAGCTAGCGATGTTGAAGTATGGTTTCCATCAAGTGCTGACCGCCGTTTCTTTCACAATGATGATTGGCAAAGCCCATGGACAAACACTTTTAAAAACCTAAAACTGATTGCAGTTTTAAAGCCTGGGGTCACCATAGATCAAGTTAAAGTCGATTTAAAACAGCAAATTGATACGGTTAAATCAGAGTGGCTAAACAATGGTGGTATCACCGATGTAAAACCTGAAGTAACCCCGTATCGTGACGTTGAGCTGGGTAATAACGATGACTTAAGCTTAATGATGTTAGCCGGTGCAGTAGGGCTACTGATTATTGCGGTACTTAATGTAAGCACTTTATTCTTCTCGCGCGCTCTTGCTCAACATAAAACCCTCGCTTTGCAGGCGGTGTTAGGTGCAAAACGCAGCACATTATTTAAAAGTATCTTTTTACAGTCACTGATTTTAATGACCTTATCGGTAAGCATTGCGCTGTTTTTATCGGTATGGGGCATACGTTTATTTAAAGTACTAGCAGAAGGCCGATTACCACTGGTTAATAGCTTGGCCGTGGATAGCACGTTGGTCATTGTTGCCATCATACTTTGTATTGCTCTTGCTTATATTTTCTCTGTAATTACAGCGCGTTTGGTAAATTACAAAACCCTAAATACGCAAATGCAGAACAGTGGTAAAGGCGGAGTTTCGCAGGTATCTGGCCGTACAGTGCGTATTTTAATTGGCTCACAAATGTTTGTTGCCGCGTTGCTTGTGAGTTTTTCGGTGATGGTAGTCAGTAAAGCCATGGGCACGATTAACCGCCCACTCGGCAGTGATACCGAAAACCTGTATTTTGCCAACCTGTTCCAGCCAAATAATCAAATGTCATTGGCTGAACGCTACGAACACATGCTGCAATACAAGCAGGTTTTGCTTGATAGCCAAGGTATTGATGATGTTGCCCTGGGTCACAGCCCTGTTTCGCAAAGACAAAACGCCCACACCTTGACTGATGTAAACGGTAAAAGCTCCGTTTTCTTCCCTAGCCAGTGGGTAGGGCCTGATTACTTTGCGTTAGTTAACACCAAAATTCTCGCTGGCCGCACCTTTACTGAACAAGCTATACGTGGTGAAACCAACGAGATACTGGTATCAGTCAGCGTGGCAGAGAACTTATTACCAGGCCAAGACTATCGAAATATCATCGGCAAGAGCTACCAAGGCTTAGAAGAAAAGATGTATGAAGTGGTGGGTGTAACCGAAGATTTTAATCACCCTAAATACTACGATGAATCGTTTGGTCGTCACATTTGGTGGCCTGCGACACCGTATAGTTACATGTTTACTATCCAAGCTTCTGATGGCGTTAAGCTGACTAACAAACAAATACTTAATACGCTAAAAGAAAAGAACAGCGACTTAACCATGTGGCAGTTTAATGACCTGCAACAAGAGTACGACAATTTACTGTATATGAGCCGACTGACCGTGGTTCTGTGTAGTACCTTAGCGCTATTTACTCTATTATTAGCAGCAATCGGTATTTTTGGGGTACTGAGCTACAACCTGGGTCTGCGCCGTTATGAGTTTGGTATTCGTATGGCATTAGGTGCGAAAAAAGCACGCTTATTCAAGCTGATGAGTGTTGAAGCGATTATCCCTGTGCTCATTGGTTTTGCGGTTGCTCTCGCCGCGGTAATAGTGGGTTTTTACATGTTACAAGGACAGCTAATGTCTTGGCTGATACTTGATGTAAGACTGCAATTACTCGCTTGGAGTATTACCTTATGTATTGCGCTATTCGCTTGCTTTAGACCTTTGGTTTTACTGCTTAAAGCAAAACCTATGGCCGCACTACGTAACGATTAACAGCACAAAATGGTGGCTTAAATTTAAGCCACCTCAACAGGATAATAAGAAAACATCATGGACAAAATCTTAGTCATAGACGATCAAGCTGATGTACGTCTGGCTGCTACTGTTGCATTACAACAATTAGGCTTACACTGCCTTGAGGCCGAAGGCCCTGAACATGCCCTTGAATTATTAAAATCGGAGCACATTAGCCTGATTTTGCTTGATATGAACTACAAGCTCGACACGACCTCAGGTGAAGAAGGGTTACGCTTTTTAAAGCAACTAAATCAATTAGGTTCGACCATACCTGTCATTGTGATGACCGCATGGGCCAGCATTGACGTAGCTGTTAAAGCCATGCAATTAGGGGCAGTCGACTTTGTTGAAAAGCCATGGAATAACTTACGCTTAACCGCCGTTGTACAACAACAACTCAAGCTCAAGCAAAGTAATCACGATAACGCGTGCTTAAAGGCGCTTACCAGTGACACACAAGCACATTACATAGCTCAATCAGAAATCATGCAGCTGTTGCTTGCCAAAGCTGAGCGCGCAGCTAAAACCGATGCCAGCATATTAATTACCGGCGAAAATGGCACTGGCAAAAGCTTATTGGCACATTATATCCACCAGCACTCGCTCAGAGCTGATAAACGCTATGTAAGCGTGAATGTTGGCGCCATTGCCCCGACGCTATTCGAAAGCGAATTATTTGGCCATAAGAAAGGCTCTTTTACTGATGCCAAAGAAGACCGCCTAGGCCGTTTTGAAATTGCCGAAGGCGGCACCCTATTTTTAGATGAAATTGCGACTTTAAGCCTTGAGCTACAAAGTAAAATGCTCCGTGTACTAGAAAGCAAAGAATTTGAAGTACTAGGCTCAAGCCAAACCAAAACCGCCAATGTTCGCATTATTTCTGCCACCAATAGTGAATTAGCTACGGCTATTGAGCAGGGTGAGTTCCGCCGTGACTTATTATTTAGACTCAATACCATTGAACTGCACATTCCACCGCTTCGCGACAGAAAAGACGACATCGCTCCCTTAGCTGAACACTTGTTGTTAGTGCATGGTAAAAAATACCAACGAGCGAATATGGCGCTCAGTGATGATGCTCTACAGGCGCTAAAAAATTATAGCTTGCCTGGTAATATTCGTGAGCTAAGTCACTGCATTGAACGCGCGGTGATCATGAGCGATAACAACAATATTCAAACCAATGACCTTATTTTAGATCAACCAAGTTGCGAGCAAACAAATAGCAATGCCGAACAGGCTTTGCCACTATTGCCCCTTGAAGAGCTTGAAAAACAAATGATTCAAAAAGCGCTGCTGCAATTTAATGGCAATGTTATCGCCGCAGGAGAGTTTTTAGGATTAAGTAAATCGGCTATTTATCGTCGCATTGATAAACATCAGCTCGATTTAAAAGAAGTAGAACGCTAAATGAGTAGCAAGTTGTCGTTAGAGCAGCGTATTCGACGCTATTTTTATATGGTTATAGCGGTGCTATTAACGCTTGGCATTGCTCTTTCGCTCAGCTTAAAACTAGATTGGTTTGCCAGTATCAGCCTGTTATTGCCGTTTATCGGGATAAGCGCTTTTGCTTTAATTAAAAGCTACCGTGCGATCACCGATGTGGTTGAACGCTTTGGCCTGCAACTAGATGCATTGGCAAATGACGAAAGTAATAGTTGGCATTTAGCGTCTTATCAAAGTGGACGAGTCGCAGCGCTTAAGCAAGATTTTGCCAAGCTCAGCAATAAAATAGCCAAGAACAAACGCCATTATATGCAAACAGAAGAGTTTGTTTTTGAGTTTGCCAGCATGCTGGACTTACCCATCGTTATACTAGACCCCCATGGCTTAATTTACTTTAGTAATAAGGCGTTTATAAATAGTATTAGCCATCGCCAAATTGAAGGTAAATCGGCCAGCGACTTAGGCATTGCTCTGCATGATGGCGAATGGCAACAAAATAGTGACTCGCTGTTTAAACAACGCTTTCAAATCTCATCGCAGACTTTTTGGCGGACCGGCAGAAACTTTGAATTACTAACCTTCTTTTCAATTGAGCAACAGCTTCGCGATAACGAACAACTTGTTTGGCAACGGTTAATTCGCGTGTTAAATCATGAAGTGCGTAACTCACTCACGCCGATTTATTCGATGAGTCAATCATTGCAAACCCTTAAGCACCAAGGGCAAATTAGCAGTCACGATGATCTCGCCCAAGATATGCTGCAAGTAATAGAAAAACGCGCTCAGCACTTGCTTGATTTTGTAGCCAGTTACAGTGCGTTTGCCAAGCTACCACCCGCACAAAAGCAGGCAATCAGTAGCGAGCAATTAAATACTCGTTTAAGTGCTATTTTTCCTGAACTAGTAATAAATAGCAGCGAAGAGTTACATATTAATGCCGACTTTGGTCAGCTAGAACAAGCGTTGATCAACCTGATAAAAAATGCCTTTGAAGCAGGCAGCAATTCTGCCCCAACCCTCACTTGGTCAAGGCAAGGTGATAGCTTAAATATTACAATTAGCGACCAAGGTTGTGGCATTCAAAACCCCGATAACTTGTTCGTGCCATTTTACTCAACCAAAGCAAATGGCACAGGTATAGGACTTGTGATCACCCGAGAACTTGTGCGCAACCAAGGTTTTGAGTTATCAATAAACTCAAAACCCCAGCAAGGCACGCAAGCTACAATTACTGTGCTCAGCTAACTTATTTTACAAATGTGGCTTTCACACGCTTAGATAACAGCATGTAAGGTCCCCAGATCACAGCTTGAATAAGGCCTCTGATAATCATAGTTCTAACTTCATCGTCGAACACATCGACATCGGGCACAATTAAACTAACCGCATAGGCATCGAGAGCAATAAACGCTAGTCCACCAAATAATATCGCTAAGTACCAACTTACAAATGCTTTCTTATGCTTAAAAAACAACACGATCAAATAAAGCGAAGCTAAAAATAATGCCGCATTAAAAGCCATTTCAATGATTAGTAAAGGCTCCCAAAGCGGATGATACATATCACCAAATTGCGACGTTAAACGTTGCCACATCTCGGTCGTGAAAATGGGTTTAAAGGTATTAATTGATTCGATAAATACTCTAAAAGGGCTGATCACTACACCTATCGCCACAAGAATGAGCCAACCTTTTATACCAACTAAGTCATTATTTACGGAGCTTTTAGCTTCTGGTGTTTCGATTTGATTTTGTTGTTTTGCTTCTTCCATGAGTTGTCCTTTTTATTTTTATTTCTTCTACTATAC
>NZ_JAKEVM010000046.1 GCF_022398475.1 Pseudoalteromonas shioyasakiensis
TAAGTGAGTAAAGCTCTGAAGTTAACTTTCATGGCGAAATAAAGGACTAATATGCTCAAACCTAATGAAGGTAACAAATATGTTTTTAAAATAATTAACTTTAAAAGTGCTTACCTCCCATCATATGATGAAGTAGCTTATTTATTACATCTCCCAAATAACTTTCGAGGTATTATTGATTATGCTCAGTCATTTTATGAAGCTAAACTACCAGTAAGTAAAAGTTCTATTTCGACTTTATCAACTAAAGGCATAGGGAAGCCTACCTTCAAAAAAATTGAAAATTGGTTTTTGTCCTTGTCACCTAGTATTGTCCACATTTTTAACCCCAAACTTCTCAAGAAAAATTATAAAGCTGTAGTAGTTGGCTCAAATGCAAGCCATTTCTATTCGTGTGTTGATAGTTATAAATTCAGCCTTAGGGCTAATAAAAACGATAATGAATTAAACGTATTAATGGACTGGCTTGAAGAACGTTCTAATGCAGACTACTTACTGATGAGTGAAATTCATAGAAAGGCAAAATCAGAAATTATTGATAAGAATGATCCTAAGGATATTTGGCTATTACAAAAAACACATTGGCATGCACAAAGTTTAGTACCATCCAGACAGATCGAAGTTCTAGATGAGTTTTTTAAGTTAGATAAAAGAAGAGAAAACTATACATTCGATGAAGTATTAGCTATTGCAGGAGCATCTTACTATTTAACATTTGATTTCTACTTATCTGCAATTGCCAACTATGAAATAGGTCTTCAATTCTACTACGAGAGATTAGATGAAACCTGTAAAGATAAACAATACTCAAGTTTCTTTACTGGAGTACTGAATACATTGATTAAATCTGACGAAGTTAACAGCTGTTTCGATGCTGCACTTATAGAGCTAAAAAAATTTATATCATCGAAAATTAAATCAATTAGCTGGAGGCAGCTGGCAAGCTATATACCTATTGAAAACTCTCAATTAAATGACTCTGAAAGTTGCGAGCCCCTGAAAGATAGACAATACAAACAACTAAAAGATTGGCGCAACGGGAAGAACTTACCTTCTTTTCTAAAGTTAGAAAGGTTTGTAAGTGCAATTTGCGAGAAATTATGTGATTTAGATTCTTCAGCATTACTTGTGTACTTCAGGATTAGTCGAGGAATAGACACAAAAATACAAGTATGTTTTGAACAAACTGAAAGCGAAAAACTTATTCCTATTTTCAATGAGATTATTGGGCAATACCCTGCTTACTTTAAGTACTATTCAGAACGCGAGAATTCGGCCATCTAACTTCAAAATTAGACGGCCTTAGCTTTTGCAATTAATCGTCTAAGCGCTCTTCCCAGTCTTCAGGGCGCTCATCTTCACCTCGGCTTTGCCAATAAGCGTCATGCTCAGGGTTTAGCTGCTGTGAACGGTTGTCATCATCATGTTGGGCCATTTTATTTTTTCCCTTGTTGGTTTTTGTTTGCGGCTCTAGCTGCGCGAGCAGCAAAACCATTAGAATCAACGCCGCCACCATTTTGCTTAGCTTCATTTCTTTGAATACGGGCCAAAGCATCGGTAGTCATTGGGGTTTCTTTCTTCGTCATTATATTTCTCCTAAATAGGTTTATTGTTAGGTGCTCCTAACAACAGAGAGAATAATGCCAAACAAAATTGGCGCTGTGGTGGGGGGGAAAGAGTGTAAATTTAATTTTCTCTATGTATTTTTGTAAAACACACTAATCATAAGAAAGTTGAAAATCCGTCTATTAGTGATAATGTATTCAATATTCAGGCAACAGGGCTTGTGAACCTTTATATCTCATATACTTGGCTTGTTGTTTATCATTTAAATGGAGTTTATGAATGTCTGCGTCTAATGGAAATTTTGGGTTTTTAGCTGAACATGATCCATTATTCACTGAGCTTGCTTTATCCGCTGAGCGCTCTTTCGCCAGTGATCCAAATACCACATTAATAAAACTACGTCAGCTAGGCGAAGCATTAGCACAACATATTGCTGCATTGGCTGGTATTGAGTTTGATGAACAAACAACACAAGCTGACCTTTTATACAAAATTAATCGTGAATTACAATTAGAAAATGTTGTACGAGAGTTATTCCGCACTCTTAGGGTTGAAGGTAATAAAGCAACCCACCAATTTAAAACAAAGCATAAAGAAGCAATTAACGGCTTAGTAGTTGCCCGTAAATTAGCAATTTGGTTTCACCAGTCATTTGGTAAAGCTGGCCCAAAGTTTAAGCCTGGGCCATTTATTGCGCCTTCAGATCCGAGTGAACAGTTACGTAAACTTCAAAGTGAAATTGCTAACTTAAAGACTGACCTACAAAAAGCAAATCTTGATTTAAATTCAAGCCACCAGCTGAATGAGTTAATCGCCAAAGAAAAGCATGAATATGAGCAGTTAGCGTATGAAATGGACGAAGAGTCTAAATTATTAGCGCAACAAGCGGCCTCTCATGAACAAGCATTGCAGCAACAACAAAAAGAGTACGAAGCCAAAATAAAGGCACTGCAAATACAGCTAGCTTCACAAGATGAAAAGTCAAAAGCTAACCAACGTGAAAAGCTAAACAATAACACTCAAGCAGCAACTAAACATATCGTACTCGACGAAGCGTTAACTCGTATTTTAATAGATCAGCAATTAACAGAAGCAGGTTGGCAGGCTGATAGTGAAGAGCTTACTTATAAAAACGGCATTCGTCCTGAAAAAGGTAAAAATATCGCAATTGCTGAGTGGCCAACGCAATACAATGGCGAACGCGGCCGAGCCGATTACGTATTATTTGCAGGGTTAACACCCATAGCCGTGGTTGAAGCCAAAAAAGAAAACACCAATGTTGCAGGTAAAATTCGTCAAGCTGAGCGATACAGTAAAGGGCTAACAGTCAATCCACCGCTACTACCCGCTTGGGAATTGCAAGGTTTGACCATAGCATGGCCAGATGAAGCCGAAGGCCACTATAAAGTCCCATTTGTGTATTCTTGTAACGGTCGCCCTCATGTAAAACAACTCGCTGAACAATCAGGTATTTGGTTTCGTGATGTACGGGAGTGCTCAAATACAAAACGAGATTTAAGTAAATTCCACACGCCAACAGGTTTGCTTGATACCCTCAAGCGCAGCAAAAGCGAAGCACAAAAAAAATTAGATAAAGAGCCATTTGGCTACTTAAAGCTTAGGGAATACCAAAAAAATGCAATTAGTGCCGTTGAGCATGCACTTGCAAATAACGAACGTCGAGCATTACTTGCAATGGCTACGGGTACTGGTAAAACCCGCACAATCATCGGTTTAATGTACCGTTTTTTAAAAGCAGAACGCTTTAAACGCATTTTATTTTTAGTTGATAGAACCGCACTGGGCCAGCAAGCACTCGATGCCTTTAACGAAGCGCCACTAGAGCAAAATCATACTCTTTCAAAAATTTATAATGTCGCAGAACTTGGTGATATGGGTGCAGAGGCTGAAACGCGCGTACAAGTTGCTACCGTGCAAGCAATGGTTAAACGCATATTTATGAGTGATAACCCTCCTCCGCTCGATCAATTTGACTGTATCATTATCGACGAAGCACACCGAGGTTACACACTTGATCAAGAAATGACAGAGGGCGAACTTGCTACACGGGACGCTAGCCAATATTTATCTAGTTACCGACGCGTACTCGATTACTTCGATGCTGTGAAAATAGCGCTCACAGCAACCCCAGCCAAGCACACCAGTGAAATTTTTGGCAAACCGGTGTACACCTATTCTTACCGTGAGGCTGTTGCTGAAGATTGGCTTATCGATCATGAATCACCTATCCGTTATGAAACCTTACTAAGCCAAAATGGCATTCACTTTGATAAAGGTGATAAAGTCCAATCAATTAATACTCATACGGGGGAAATTGAATCTGCAGACCTGGATGATGAGCTTGATTTCGAGATTAATGCATTCAACCGCAAGGTTATTAACGAGAACTTCAACAAAGTTATTTGCGAACAACTTATTCAAGAACTCGATCCCTTTGGTGATGAAAAAACCATTATATTTTGTGCCCCCTCACAAAACGGCCTTCATGCCGATATGATGAAGCGATTACTTGATGGTGCATTTAAAGATCTATACAACGGTGAGTATAACCAAGCGGCTGTAGAAGTTATTAAAGGCGACTCAGATAAAGTCGACCAGAGAATTAGACAGTTTAAGAACGAACGCTACCCTAACATTGCCATAACCGTAGACTTGCTCACTACAGGTATTGACGTGCCTAAAGTCTGTAATCTTGTTTTCATGCGCCGAGTTAAATCACGCATTTTATACGAACAAATGATCGGCCGTGCTACTCGCCGCTGCGATGAAATAGGTAAAACCGTATTCCGTATCTACGACCCTGTCGATATTTATTCAGCTTTGGCTGAAGTGAACACCATGAAGCCTTTGGTTAAAGACCCTAATATAACCCTAGAACAGTTGGTGGATGAAATCACTAATCCAGAGCTATTAGAACAAGCTCTGAATACACCTGGCGACTCACCACAAGAAAGTCACGCCGATGTTGTACTCAGTCAGTTAAGCCAAAAGGTCATGCGGGTTTTACGTAAAGCAGAAAAAAAGGCAGAAACAAAGCCTGAACTAAAACAAAAACTAAACGAGCTTGAAAGCTTATGGGGAGTAGAGCCTAAAAACCTTCATACCCATTTACACCAACTAGGGCCAAAACAAGCTGCAAACTTTATCACCGAACATAGTGGTTTAATCCACCAGCTTGCACAGGTCAATACTTTATTGGGCAGTGAACACCAGCCCGTTATCTCTGAACATCATGATGAAATACGTGAAAGAACACAAAGCTGGGGCACACACAAAAAACCAGAGGATTACCTAGAGAGCTTTAATCAATTCGTTAAAGAGCAGTTAAACCAAAACATAGCCCTTGCGACTGTGGTAAGTAAACCACGCGACCTTTCTCGTGAGCAATTAACTGAAGTAAAACTATTACTTGATGGTGCAGGCTTCTCAGAGGCGAATTTACAAAGCGCGGTACGTAATCAAACCAATCAAGATATAGCAGCAAGTATTGTTGGTCACATTCGGCGCGCAGCCTTAGGCGAACCTCTTATCCCCTTTGAACAACGTGTTGCTCAAGCAATGTTACGTATATACCAAGCACATTCATGGACACCTAATCAGCGCAAATGGTTAGAGCGCCTTGCCAAACAACTTGTGCATGAAGTTATCGTCGACAGAGAGTTTGTTAATAACCGCTTTGATCAGCACGGTGGCGCGAAGCAATTTGACAAGGTGCTTAATAATCAATTAGATACTGTACTTGGTGAAATAAGTGAAGCTATTTGGCCTATTAAGAGCGCATAAAGTAACGTATATAAATAAATGGAATTACTATACATGTTATATAGGTTATGTATAATTTTATGAAAAATTTATACATAACAACGCTGACATGTATAAAAAAGGATAAAAGCTATCTATGTCGACCACTATAGAACCGTTACCGCTTGCGAATATTGAACAGTGGGAAACCCGCGCTGTTTTAAAAAAAACCGCCACTGCCCATCGCCATTTAGCTGAGTTAAAAGGCGTTGCAGCCAGCATACCTAATGAAGCCATATTAATTAACACACTCGCCCTACAAGAAGCAAAAGACAGCTCTGAGGTGGAAAACATCGTAACAACACACGATGAGCTCTATAAAGCGAACCTGTTTGAAGAAGCGGTCACTAACCCCGCAACTAAAGAAGTACAAGATTATGCCGTTGCTTTAAAGCAAGGGTTCGAAACAGCGCGTAAAAGCAAACTTATTCGTCTTGATGACATACTCGCAATACAAAAAAACCTAGAACATAACGATGCAGGTTTACGAAAGCTCCCTGGTACTGACCTAAAAAACGCACGCACTGGTGAAGTGGTTTACACGCCACCACAGCACGCTGATGAAATTACAAAGCTAATGGATAACCTTGTGCAGTTTATCAACAACGATGAACTATGCGATGCCGACCCTCTGGTAAAAATGGCTATTATTCATCACCAATTTGAAAGTATTCATCCCTTTTACGATGGCAACGGCCGTACAGGGCGTATTTTAAATATTTTATATTTGGTCACCAAAGATTTACTAAACTTGCCTGTACTTTACCTGAGCCGATTTGTAATTCAGAACAAAGCCGATTACTACGCTAACCTACAAGCAGTGCGCGATACCGGCAACTGGGAGCCTTGGTTAGAGTTTATGCTTGATGGTGTCATTGATACCGCGCAAAACACTATTTCACTTATCACCGCCATGAAAACCCTTATGGCAGAAGTAAAACACGGCATTAGAGCCCAACTTCCTAAAATTTACAGCCAAGATTTACTCAATAACCTATTTAACCACCCCTACACCAAAATAGACTTTATTGTTGAGGAACTCGGTGTCACTCGCATTACTGCCACCAAATACCTGGAGCAGCTGGTGGAACACGGCTTTTTAACCAAACAAAAAGTAGGCCGTGCTAATTACTACATTAACGAGCCTTTGTGCGCCCTACTGGTTGCCCACGGCTAACACCCTATTACTAATTTTGAGAACATCATGACTAATAACGACATCGTACAAAAACTTTGGAACTTATGTGACGTACTACGTGACGACGGCATTAACTACAGCGACTATGTAACAGAACTCGTACTGCTTCTTTTTATTAAAATGGTGCACGAAAACACCGAAGCAGGCGTGTTAAAAAAACACCCGCTGCCAGAGGGCTGCCGTTGGCAAGACATTAACGAAAAATCAGGTATCAACTTACTTAATGACTACAAAGCCATTTTGTTCGCGCTTTCAACGGGTAAACGTCTTGAAGCAGACCCAGAAAACCCTGGCCAAACCAAAGAGGTTCAGGTACATGAAGACCCATTGATCAGCGCTATTTATGCCGATGCACAAACCCGCCTACGTGAGCCGCGTCATTTAGAGCAAATGATTAAAACACTGGATCAAATTGATTGGTTTAGCGCGCAAAAAGACGGTCTGGGTGACTTATATGAAGGTTTATTAGAGAAAAACGCCAGCGAGACTAAATCTGGCGCGGGACAGTACTTTACACCACGTGCGCTCATAAACTCCATGATACGTTGCATCAAGCCAAAAACAGGCGAAGTAATACAAGACCCAGCAGCAGGCACCGCAGGTTTTTTGGTCGCAGCAGATCAATACATGCGCGAGCAAACTGACGACTATTTCGATTTAAGCCCCAAAGACGCCGAATACCAAAAGAATAAAGCCTTTGTAGGCATTGAGCTCGTACCCAACACCCGCCGCTTAGCACTCATGAATTGCTTACTCCATGGTATGGAAGGCGACGATGAAGGCGTGGTGCATTTAGGCAATGCGCTTGGAGATGCAGGTAAAGCACTAAAAAGCGCAGACATCATTTTAGCCAACCCGCCATTTGGTACTAGTAAAGGCGGTGAAGCTAGCAATACTCGTGACGATTTAACTCACAAAACAGGCAACAAACAACTGGCATTTTTACAGCATATTTACCGCAACCTCAAACCTGGCGGCCGTGCTGCCGTAGTGCTGCCTGATAACGTATTGTTTGAAGCGGGTGTTGGCACAGAGGTGCGCCGCGATTTAATGAACAAGTGTAACCTGCACACCATATTGCGTTTACCTACAGGTATTTTTTATGCCCAAGGCGTAAAGACCAACGTGCTATTTTTTACCAAAGGTTCTGCCACCGACAAACACCAAGAAGAAAACTGCACCGACAACGTCTGGGTGTATGACTTACGCACCAACATGCCAAGTTTTGGTAAACGTACACCTTTTGGTAACTCCGAAATTGGCTTTGCAGCAGAAGACTTTGGTAAAGACCCTCACTTAGGTGCATTTGAAAAAGCATTTGATCCTGTAGGTCGTGATTTATCGCGACAACCAGATATAGCCACTATACTTGCGGCCCGAACCCAAGGCGAATACAGCTTTGGTGCAGAAGAAATCGCCGTAGATAAAGAAGCTACCGCAGAAAATAAAGGCGTTGACAATAAACTCGCACATAGCCGCTGGCGCTGTTTTACTCGCCAGTGGATTAGTGACACCAAAGGCGACTCACTCGATATCAGTTGGCTAAAAGACAAAGACAGTGTCGATGCCGCCGACCTACCAGCACCCGAAGTGTTGGCTAAAGAAGCCAAAGCAGGGTTAACCAGTGCGCTGGTGGAGTTGGATGAGTTATTAGCGGAGCTGGCAGATGACTAATTCTATTGTAGGCGAATGGTACACTGTTACTCTTGGCGATATTGTTGACTATGGTAAAGCCGAAAAATGCCGCCTTGAAGATGTGAGCCCTTCAACTTGGGTATTGGAGCTTGAAGATATACAAAAGGAATCTTCAAAGCTAATAAAAAGGGTTGATGCAGCAGAAAGACAGTTTAAAAGTACGAAGAATAAATTTAAATCAGGAGATGTGCTCTACGGTAAGCTACGTCCATACTTAAATAAGGTAATTATTGCTGATCAAGAGGGCGTTGCAACTACAGAAGTTATTCCGATGGATGCGAGTCCACATGTCGATAATAGATACCTCTTGTATTGGTTAAAAGGAGATAAGTTTTTATCTTATGTGAATGAAGTAAGTTATGGTGTGAATATGCCGCGGCTTGGAACAAAAGATGGTAAAGCAGCTCCCTTCGTTCTTCCCCCAATCGCCGAGCAGAAGGTCATTGCTGAAAAACTGGATAAATTATTCGTGAAAGTCGACAGTATTAAAACCCACCTCGACACCATCCCCGACACCCTAAAACGCTTCCGCCAATCCGTCCTCACCACAGCTGTAAGTGGTAAGCTGACTGAAGAGTGGCGTTTGGAGCATCACGCTCCTGAATCTATAAACTTCACTGAAGAAACTAAGGAAGAGAGGCTTCATAAAGGAATTAAAGAAGGGAAACTGGCCAAAGAAGCAAATGTGCTAAGTGTCCCATATGAAATACCTGAAAGTTGGGACTGGGTACGACTTGGACATTTGGCACTTAAAATAACAGATGGAGCACATAACACACCAAAAGTATTGGAAAGCGGCTTTCCATATTTAATGGCAAAGGATTTAACTAGTGGTCAATTGAATTTCTCGGAAAACCGTTTCGTATCCGAAGGTGTTCACAGAGAATTATATAACAAGTGTAAACCTGAGGTCGGTGATTTATTAGTTGTAAATATTGGTGCAGGGACAGGAAATAATGTCTTGATTGATGTAGGCTTTGAATTCAGTTTCAAAAACATCGCTATTGTAAAGAGACCTAATTATATAGCACCTAGTTACTTACAGTACTATTTTGAATCTGCAAAACAACGAATATTTCAAGATCAAGCTAAAGGTGGAGCTCAGCCATTCTTGAGTTTGACTATGCTCAATGACGTTCCTTTTGCACTTCCTCCTCAGAGCGAACAAGCCGAAATAGTCCACCGTGTTGACAAACTCTTCGCCTATGCCAATAAAGTCGAAGCGGAAGTAAACGCCGCCCAGGAGCGGGTTAACAAACTCACACAATCGATCCTCGCCAAAGCCTTCCGTGGTGAACTCACCGCCAAATGGCGAGAGCAAAACCCTGAGCTTATCAGCGGTGAAAACTCTGCAGAAGCATTGCTAGCAAAGGTTAAAGCAGAACGAAAAAAGCTGAAGCCAAAAAAGAACACTCGCACAAGAAAAAAAGTGTAATGCGCTTACTATCACTGAGATTAGATGGACAATATAAAGGACTAATAGATCGCCTCTTTAACTTTGAAAGTACCACAGATAATGTGATTGCATTTATTGGATTAAACGGTTCAGGGAAATCTCAGTTGCTAGAGCTGATCGCTGAATGCTTTGCATACTTAGAAAAATTACAGCTAGATGACTTCAAAAATAAGGGTCATCTAGCTTTTGATTTCACTCTTATTTACAGCATGAAAGGTTATTTTAATCAATCACCATTTGACAAAACAACTGTATTTGGTCAAAAGCAATAGCATTAATGTTTGCAGGGCTTACTATTGCTATGGTTATAGGTGTGCCACAAGGTAGCTTTATTGGTAACATGGCTGGATGGCAATGGCCATTTCTAGCCGTATTTGTCTTAGATTGCCACAAACCAGCTTTTACCTACACAAGCCTCATCACCAAAATCATCAGTTCAGACACAATTAAGTGCACTAACAAATTCACGTGTTTTAGCCATGACGCTGGTAACTATTTTAGGGTTTGGTGCTTCCTTTACAGCGTTTACTTATATAACCCCAATAATGGTAGAAGTAACTGGCTTTAATGAGCAAACAGCGAGCATACTACTTTTGGTTTTCGGGGGAGCTACCTTTATTGGAAATCTTGCTGGAGAAAATACATCAGTTCGCTTTGGCTGGCATAAAACACTGCAGGGAAATTTTGGTGCTCTTGCATTGATGTTTATAGTATTGCTCTTCGCAATGCAACAAAAGTGGTCTATGGCCCCCGCATTATTTGTATGGGGACTGTTAGCTTTTTCACTTTCTCCTTCACTACAAACCGGAATGTTAAAAATAGCTTCGACACATACACCAAAAGCTGTGAACTTTACTTCTGCACTCAATATTGCTTCATTTAATTTTGGTATTGCCTTGGGTGAATATTCTGGAGGAAGCCTTGTTGCTATAGGTAAACTGTCAGACACGCCTATTGCAGGAGTTGTTATGGTTGCATTAGCTATATTACCACTCGCTTATATAAGCAAACAGAAGGACAACACGAGCCCTTAACTAATAAAAAAGGCTTCTCTATTATGTTTTGTAGCTAGATTTAAGTCTTTGTTATCTATTGCTTAATTAACGATCAGCATTATAAAAATTATGATGCTGATTGTATTGCTCTTTCAATAAAGGCCTATTTATCAACCAGCAAAGTAGTCAAAGTTAAGCGTAAGAGCGTCGGTGAGATAGAGAGCAAATCACTGCTTTAACACAAATTACCAAACGTTAATCTTGCTAAAAAACAAAAAGAAGCCTTAAATTGTCTAGTAAGGATTAATAACAGATTGGAGAAAACAATGGCAATAAATCAAGTCTTAATTAGAAAAAAAGCAGAACAAAATCTAAGTAACATTCCCGTACACCCACTGGACGCACTAATGGAGTCTCCAATTAATCGTTCAATTATTACTGTTGAACAGTGGGTTGGAAGCCGATGTTTATCGACATTTAGAGAGAAGTGGAACAAAGAAAAAGAACAGCTCAAGTCTTGTGACAAAAATTTTATAACGTACTGCATTACTGAAAAGAAATTTGCAGATTTTTGATTACAATCTATGTCACCTTATCTGAGCATAAGTTTAACTTGATAAAACATACTGTGTAAGTTTGGCTTAATTTCCAACTGTCTTTGCACCCTCTTTTATCTTTTAACAGAAAGCCATTAAAGGTGAAATTTAAGATATTTAATAAATAGAACATTAAAATAAACAAGCTGTAGTATTAGCGGTGACAGTCAATTATTGAGGATTTTATAACTAACGGTTTGAGCATCAGTGATGCAGAAGTTATGGCAAAAACGAGCTTGCTAATTTTAATGAAAAAATCCCAGCCCATGATCTGTCCGTTGAGGCCACCCAGAAATCGGTTTGTTCGAACTAAAAGAAGTCGACAAAGACCTGGACTCTCACCGTATGAAATATTATGAAAAGGTTTAAGAAAACTAACGACAATGAGATGCAAAACAAGGACTTACTACGAGTTACTTTTTGATATAACTATTTACTAATTTTCATCGCTATATCATAGGGTTATTGAATCCCCCATACCTCTGATGCATGAATCATTATACATTTCAGAACGTTAAATTTTACGTTCAAGGTAGCACAGGGTAATTTCTGTTAGTAGGTGTTTACTTAGGTAGCTTTTAAAAATGGTGGCCCCTCCCAGACTTAAACTGTTATGTGGGGACCTAACGATTATGAGTCGTTAATTGATATTTTAAGGTTTAAATCGACTGGAGTATTATAATGATTGTTGAACGCCACTTTAACTTTTTTGAAATTAAGGCTTATGTAAGTATAAATGCTAAGAAAGCCCTAGACTGGCTCGCAATGTATAACTCAGCAATGAGTGAAGATAATTCCAATTATAATCCCCATGCACAGCGACCATTCTCGTTCTGGGCTGATCTTTGCCCTGAAATTTCATACATTAATCAATAAGCTTTTTAAAATTTGACGATTGAATTTCTCATAGAAAATTAATGCGTCAGCTCCGTGCTTTAGATTCCTTTGGGAAGAACTTGAGGATAGACTAACTATTCAACCATTCTTTTGAAAGATACCTAACCTACGAAAATGGTTTGAGTGAACTAAAAGTAGTGAAGAAACTAAACTTGCGGATGCACTTGAAGCTAAACTTCTGAAAATAAAATTCTTTTTAATGCCTCGGCAGAATGTGAAGAAGATCTACCTCGGCATTGTAACTGATATAGAGGCCTAGATAGCATTTCACCTTTAACTTGACTCAAGCGCTTTAACTTTTTTAGTTGCACTAAATCTTCTGTGACCACATTTGGCAATATGGCTATTCCCATTCCTTGTGCGACTGAGCGAGCTATAGCTTCATTACTCCCTAGTTGCATACTATTACTAACTTTTATACCTTGTTTTTCTAACATTTTAACTGACATTTCACGTGTTCCAGAGCCTGGCTCACGGAGTAACCAAAACTGTTGGTTAAGCCATTCATTTAAATTAGGGCTAGGCTTAAAATGAGGTGGGGTAACGACACTCATCAAATCATCTTGCCAGTGTCTAGGTACTATCTTTTTTTCTGTTGGTGTCCCTTCAACTAGAGCCAAGTCAATAGAGCACTCAAGCAACGCATGTTCAATTTTTTCCGTATTTTCGACCTTCACTTCAACTTTTATATTTGGGTAAGCACTACAGAACCTGGCTAAGTAAGGTGGTAACCAATAACTTGCAATTGTAGTGCTAGTACCAATGACAATTGTGCCACGCTTTAGTCCGGTACGTGACTTTATATCGTCTATTGCCGTCTTTTCAATAGCAAAAATATTACGAGCATGTTCATATAAAGCAACTCCGCCCTCAGTTAATGCGAGTTTTCTCCCTTTGGTGGCACGTTCGATAAGTTTAAGACTTAATTGATGCTCTAGCTCTTTTAACGCTTTAGATACCGCTGGCTGACTAATGAAAAGAGTTTCTGCCGCACCCGAGAAGCTTTGCAATTTCGCTACAGTATAAAAGACTCTCAATGCGTTCAAGTTCATAAGATAACCTTAAGTTATTAAATCATAAAATTAATGTATTGGAGTTATATTTTGGGTCTTTCTAAAATGCAGTCAAGTAAATAAAGCAATTTATTGAAGGACGTTTATGTTGTTCTATACGCGGTGTCTATTTAAATCCCAAACAAAAAAACTCACAGATAGTCGATGGTGGTTGGGCCTAATGTTGGTAATTACATTAGCAAGTATATCAATAGCCCTAAGTAAACTTTCCGTTTTGCAAAATGCACAAGTTAGCTCACTTACTATTGGAATTATCCTCGGCATCATAGTAGGAAACAGTTTGTTTTCCCGTATCGCAACTCATACTGATATTGGAGTAGACTACGCAAAAAGCTTCTTACTTAAAGCTGGCATCATTTTATTTGGCTTTAAAATTACATTCTCACAAATAACAGAAATTGGTTGGTTAGGGCTAGTTATTGATTTAGCCATATTACTAGGTACATTTATCCTAGCAATTCAGTTAGGTAAACGTTTATTTAAACTTGATGAGCAAACAACTATTCTTATTGGTGCTGGGAGCTCTATTTGTGGTGCTGCAGCAATAATGGCAACAGAACCAGTTATTAAAGCACAAGCACATAAAGTATCTATTGCGGTCGCAACAGTCGTTGTATTTGGAACCCTAAGTATGTTTACTTACCCCTTAATGTTTGAATATATAGGGTTGAGTGAATACGAATACGGTATTTTTGTTGGTTCAACCATTCATGAAGTAGCTCAGGTAGTTGCTGCGGGTACCGCTATTAGTGCAAATGCAGCCGACACGGCAGTAATTGAAAAAATGTTAAGGGTAATGATGCTTGCCCCATTTTTGTTTGGTTTATCATATTGGCAAAAACGAAAGGATACAAAGAAAAACTATAACTTAGAAAAATCTTCAGGCCTATCAATTCCTTGGTTTGCGGTTTACTTCATTTTAGTAAGTGGATGTAATTCACTAATTAACCTATCTCAGAGTACAACAAACAATATTGTGTGGTTTGATAATATATTACTCACTATCGCCATGGTGGCATTGGGACTACGAACTCACATTGGGGCAATTCGTCAAGCTGGAATAAGACCCCTACTTTTGGGAAGTTGTTTGTTTATATTTTTAACGTTAGGCGGTTTCGGAATTAACACTGGAGTAAAAGCACTTTTATAGTTGGGTTCAACTACAGGCGAATCGTTAAAAGTGCAAAATATGATTAGTCTGATCTTGCTTCCTAATCGTTAGCGAGTAGACGTGAAATCTCTCTCAAATACAGTAATAAAAATTTACTACATGATTTTTTAAGAGGAGCGCTTGACCGCACCTGCGAAGGCAAAATTTAGCGGTCAAGCGATAAACTGTTATGAATGTTTATGGTTGAGAATTCAGCTCAATTGGAGAGAAAAAATCAGAAATAGGAGGTTTAGCTGTTTCATTGGGCCAAAGTATATTCTCTACTTGTTTGCTCTGCTCCCAATGAACAAAGTCAGGAGCTTTGTCTATTTTCGCCTTTTTAATATTGGCACCAGAAGCGCTACTCAAATTATCAGCAACACTTTCAACAAAAGATAACACGTTTGGCTCATCAGTTGCTGCATTATAGTATGCAATCAAAACCCCATTGAAGAAAACAGCTTTATCACCGTCTTCCGCAGAAATTGAACATAAATCCATAGTTACTCCAGCTCATATATTTTTGCCAAAGCTATCATATGCATTAAATCGCGCCTGATTCTGGGAAAAAGGTTTAAATTTAACTAATAATTGATGAAATCACATAGACCGCGAGCCTAAAAGAAACTTCTTGGTTGTAATGTGGAATATTCACATCTAAAATTACTGTTTATTTGTGGCTCTGATCCATTTCTGTGTTGATATAATAAAATTTCAATATTAATCAACACTTAAAAGAATTCGTTAAAAACGTCCTCAAACTGTTCGCCATTGTTCAATCTTTCTAAGGCTCTGTACATGTCCTTTGGGTTCATCGGCTCCACAGCAATTAGTGATGCTTGATAATACTTTACATTGGTGTTTGGGAAGTCACTAAGGTAAAACACCGACTTAATCTTAGCTACGTCATCACTTGTCACATCAATGTTTTCTAATAAAAATGGCTTTCGGTAATCTGCTTTGATCCCTGTACCTTCAATGAACCAAGCAGGTAATTGAGTTAGTTCAACAAACAGGTTTGTTCTGTGTCTGACTTCTGCATGAACAAGTTCATGGGCTATAACATCAATGTTTAGTCCTTTGGGACCGAGGAATATACATTCTCTAAATAAACCAGAATTTTGCATACCTGTGGGGTTAAATCCGAACTTTGCATAGTTTGTCTCGGCTGTAGCAATGATTCTAGGGTTGGAAGTTGGAGTGCCATAGATATCCGAAACCCTTTTAGCAGCCGCTTGTACAGCATTTGATAGTTCTACTAGCTTTAGGCTGTCGATACTTTGGTCAACATATAAATTAGGTGACACTTCATTGAAGTGTGATACCTCTATCAGTTCGCAAGCAATGGCATCTTTTTTAAAGTAACCAAATGAAGCTATAAAAAACGTAATAAAAACAACGGTCAATATCTTAAGTATCTTCATTAAAATTCCAAATATTTATAGTGCTAAAACAACCCAGCTATCATCTTCTTGTGATTGCTCCATTTGCCTAAACCAAGCGATGTAGTTGTCAAGGTAATCTGTGCCAACCCCATTAAATTGCCTTAGCCACTGTTTCCAGCGCATCATCCAATTGTTTAGTGTTTGTATGTGATAGATGCCATCTATAACTCGTTGATTATCAATAGCTATAAGGCGTTTATGATCAAGCTCAAAAGGAAGGTTTTTAACGATGGTTTGATATGACAAATTGCCATCGGTACACAATACACTCTCAGGCGTTAATACTGGTGCTAGTGATTTCTCTAGCTCTTCTCTTGTGTTTCTTTGCAAGACGCAGTGAGTTACAGCTCCGTTGCGATCTAATGCAAGCATAACTGGTACTTTAGGTATGTCATGGCTCTTAACACCACGCTTACGTGAAGGTCTTTCCAACTGGCGTTTACCCTTAAACGACTCGTTGATAAAGGTTTCATCGGCTTCAATGATCCCATGAAGCTCTGAAGGCTTTCTTTGTCTTGGTTTAGATAATAACTGATGTCGCCAACGCCAAGCGGTTTTAACATTAATCCCTAGTTCACTTGCTGCTTCTCTGATCTTGGCTGTAAACCACATGCCTTCTGAATACTGGTGCCATTTATCTTGTTTTTTCATACCAGATAATGGCGTACCAGTAAGTGAATTAAAAGTTCGACCACAAGCTTTGCATTTATATCTCTGCTGTCCTCGTGCTGTTGTTCCGTATTTTGTAAACTCTTGGCTACCACAATGGGCACATTCGGCTACGCCTTCCTCATGCACAGCAATAGCTTTACCTACATGATTCGAAGAAATCATGTCTTCGATGTGTTGTCGGAGGCGTTTCAACTGAACAAAAGTTAGCTCTTCTAATGTAGTTTGAAGATTGGCAAACTGAGTGTTATTCATAGACGCTCCTAACATGATTTGATCTTCTTAGTATAACAAACCAACACAGAAATGGATCAGAGCCTTATTTGTACAGTATTTTGTGATTATGCTTAGCAAACTTACCCCTTCAACCACAGAATTACCTATTGCAGACTTTTCAGTTGCTGCAGGTTTCCCCAATCCATGCGAAGATCACCTATCCGACTCAATCAGTTTAGATGAGCTCCTAATTAAGCGCCCTAGTAGTACATTCCTATTCAGGGTGTCAGGCAACAGCATGTCCCCAGACATTACTGACGGCTCGATAATAGTTGTAGATAGGTCAGTAACAATTAAAACTGGACGAATCGTATTAGCTACATTAGACAACGAATTTGTTGTGAAAGAACTACAATTAAAAAACAACAAAGCCGTTTTTATTAGTAAAAACCCCGACTTCGAGCCAATTGAAATTGATATCGATGAAAACAATGACTGGGATACTCATGTAGTCTGGGGCGTTGTCACTGGTTTAATCAAGATATTTTAATTATGTGGGTTCTTTGCGACATCAATGCTGCTTACGTTTCGTTTTGCCAACTCTTTAACCCCCAATACGACTTTGATAAAACCCCTCTTGGCGTTCTTAGTTCTAACCAGGGCAATGTTGTAGCTCGAAATCAAGCTATCAAAGATTTAGGTATCAAAATGGGAGAGCCAGCATTTAAAGTTAAACAACTGGTGGCTGCGCATGGTGGTCACTTGTGGGGGAGTAATTTCACGCTGTTTGGTGATTTGAGTAACCGTTTTCATACCGAGTTAGAGTACTTCCTATTCGATACAATACGATACTCTGTTGATGAATGCTTTGGGCGCATCGATATAAACTTTACAAAAGATATAAAAGACTACGCACACACCATACAGAGGACACTTAAGAGGAACTTAGGTATTAGTTGTGGCTTGGGTATATCTCAGACAATGACACTAGCGAAACTTGGAAGTCACTGCGCCAAAAAGAAAGAGTGGAAAGAACACACCAATGGTGTGGTTGTATTAGATTCACAATACAAAATTGATTGGGCTCTCAAACATACTCCTGTAGAGGATATTTGGGGGGTTGGAAATAGAACTACTAAAAAGCTAAATAAATTTGGAATCTATACGGGATATGACCTTAAAAATGCCGACATTAGTTGGATCAAAAAAACGTTCACAGTTGTTCTTGCCCGTACTGTGGAAGAGTTACGAGGAAAATCTGCGGTTGAATTGAAAGATGTAAACGACTCTCGCGATAGAATTTGCGTATCTCAGAGTATGGGAAAACCGGTGATAGAGCTTACGGAGCTTTCTGAAGCTGTTACAGCACATGCAACAAAGGCTGCGTTTAAACTTCGTCGATTTAAATCTTACACATCAGCAATAACAATATTCATCCACACAGATTCATTTAGACAGGCAGAGCCGCAGTATCATAAGTCACAATCAATTAAACTACCCTACCCCACCGCGGATACATCAACACTGGTGTCTTATGCAAGCTTTGCATTAAAAGCTATTTATAAGAAGGGGTTTAAATACAAAAAAGCTGGCGTTATTTTTGAAGAACTTTCATTACACGATGATACGCAACAACTTGAACTGTTATCTGAGACTTTACCACTGAATATTAGCTCAAAAACGTTGGTCATTGATGAGATAAATAGAAAATTTGGACGTAGTGCAATAAAGCTCGCAAGTGAAGGGTTCTCTCAGTCTTGGCGGCCTAAAGATGATTTAGCACCTTTGAGTTATACAACAAAACTTTCAGATTTACCTATTGCGAAAGCATAAAGATTATTTAGAAGAACCCTACCAAGGTATAAA
This sequence comes from Pseudoalteromonas shioyasakiensis, assembly GCF_022398475.1. Classification (GTDB taxonomy): domain Bacteria; phylum Pseudomonadota; class Gammaproteobacteria; order Enterobacterales; family Alteromonadaceae; genus Pseudoalteromonas. The sequence continues at coordinate 18,645 of NZ_JAKEVM010000046.1, forward strand.
CCCCAGAGTAAATAAAATAACCCAACCCAATTGAAAGAATGGTAATGTTAAAAACCAACATGAATAGCTTAAAATTATGCGATAAATCGGGCACTTCCATGATGCACCTACAGTGTTTTTTAATGTTATTAAATTATGTATAGCAGACTATCATAAATAATTCCTTAAATTAAGGTACAAACATGCACAAAATACCGGTCCCCTTTGGTATTAATAACTCAGGCCATTTAATTGCAGCTCAATCGATTCAAGTGGGCGGAACCTATACTTGTCCATATTGTGGTGAAGCGCTTAAATGTGATTAATCTTCTATGCAAAATAAGATGCTCATCCACCCAGAAACTAATAACTGCATCAGCCTAAGTGATAGCTATAAGAAAGCCAAAAAACTAATTAAAGATGTCATCTTAGAAAACAAAAAAGCTGAGACAACAATACAGATCCATCAAAATTGCTATCAATGCCTCAAAGAAATACAAAGAGATATAAAATATTGTACATTTGAAGGGATTCAAACTGATTATTACTACCATGACTCAGTATGTGATGTGATTGGGCAATTTAGCTATAAAGGACAGTCAATCTATTTGGGCATCGAAATTGTATCTGAACAAGAGCAAGACTGGAGACCATAAAGCATTTCAAATGGTTCGGCATTAAGAAGCTGGATCAAACTAAAAGCCTCTGACGTTCTTAAAGATCCATACAATTGGCGACCTCTAAACTCAAAGTTATCACCAAGGCTTTGCCAATCATGCAGCAATACCAGCAAGAAAGGCTCTAAAATAATTGCTGTTGCAGATAAGTACTCAATTCCTAGAGAGCTGTACACAACTGCTCGCAAATCCCCAGATAAGCCGTTCATAGCCGACATTGAAACTTGCTATAGATGTTCAGAAGTAATCCCCGTATTTTGGTGGTTAGGGACGCCATTTTGCGAAGATGCACCACCATTTCCGCGCCCTTATACAATTGAGCTAAGATTTTCCAAGCAATACGGCGATAAATACTGGGCAAACACTTGCCCTAACTGTAAATCAATACAAGGTGATAACCATCTCCATGTATTTGAAACAGCGCAATTCAAAGATTTACTATCACCTAAAGTTAAAAACAGGGAGTCTAATGCTATTAGCGTGCTCATGGAGCGTACCAAGATATTCTATTAATGCGCTAGCTATGGGCGCAGCGCTTCACTAATGAAAGGCATTAGTAGGAAGCGTATAGCCGCGTATTCACACACTAAATAAAGCAGCCCTAAAGCCAGGCTAAAGTTAAAGCATAAAATTATGAATATAATCGCGGTGAGTAAGAGGAAAGCTAATAAAATCATAGCTAAGATGTCAGGGTTTTGAATTAGCCAGTATATAAACACTTTCATGGTGTTAATTGCCCAATGCTTCAAAGTCTATCAATTCTCCCGTATACGTATCCTTTACAACCCCATTTTCAACGGTAACGAAAATAACATTATTCAACCCACTCTTCTTAGTAATACGGATAGACGCATATGACGAAACTAGTTTTTTAACTGTATCTTCAAGCGTCTTAACATCACTTAATTTGACGTCATCATGCCCAATTCGTTTTAAAGTAAACATTCGATTACAACTCCTTTGATTGTGATGTGAGTGCCAAGCAGACATACAAACGATGGCTCTCCCTATCATTGTTATACCAGCTACAAAGCCTATGAACGTCACAAATAGCAGTATGAAATCAGTTTTGCCTGTCATACAAAACAGATAAGCATAGAAAGCTCCTGCACTAAAAAACATCAAACCCAAACACAGCTCAAATAAATTAAGCCATCGCTCGGCCATTGAGTATTGCTGACTATCCATAGAAAACACCAGATAATTAATAACTGACGACCATCCTATGCTATCCAGTAAATCGCGCTTAACAGCGTGAAAAAAATCAAAATTTATAAGAAAAACAGGCTTTTTTAAGAAGAATTTGAGATATTATTTTAAGCATTAAAAATTAGCTCATGCTTTAATTTTTACTTTACCATCTAAAAATTAAAGCATAGACTATAAAAAAACACATTCAGTAAGGTTCACAATGACTATCTCTAAAGTAGAAGCTACCGATATCTCGTTTGACGAGCTAAAAGAAGGTTCAGAACTGTACATTCAACGCCGTAATAGACGCCTTCTAAATAACCACCGCAAAGAGCTTAGAGTGTTTACTAAAGCTGAAGCAGTGGCGTACTTAGATATTGATGCAAGAACATTAGATAAGTACTGCAAAGCTCTAAAAATTAACCCAAGAAGACATGAAGAGAGTCAGTGGTTATTGGATATCGAAGAGGTCTACAAAGTACGAGATTCACTTCCTGATGAACTTAAAAAACAATTACCATTTGTTCGCAGTGAAAGCCAAGACCTACAAGTTATAGTTGTTCAAAATCAAAAAGGCGGTGTAGGTAAGACTGTTACTGCAGCGACAGCTGCATCTGGTTTGGCAACTGAGTTTCATCAAAACTATCGTGTTGGCTTAATTGATATGGATGGCCAAGGCACTTTATCAATGTATTATGCCCCTGAATCAGCACAAGAAGGCTGCTTATCTGTTGGTGACTTAATCATGGGGAACTATGAGCTTGATGAAAACGAAACGCTAAAAGAAGCTATCAGTGAAGCGTTCTTGCCGACCACTATTCCTAACTTGCGTATTTTACCAGCTTCACAATCAGATCGAGCAATTGAGGGCTGGTTTCATGAAGCAGTATTCAACCAGCAACTAAGCTCTCCTTACTCAATACTGCACGACATCATTGAACAAGTTAAAGATGAATTCGATATCATTATCATAGATACGCCTCCATCATTAGGCTACGCGACATACAACGCTTACTACGCTGGTACGAGTGTTATTTTCCCATTATCTGTTACTGAAAATGATATTGATGCTACGTGCTCATATTTTAGTTATATCCCGCAAGTATGGACGCTACTAAAAAATGCAAAACACCCGGGTTATGACTTTATGAAAATACTGCTTACAAATCATAAAGAGAGTTCAACCACTACTGATTTACAGAACAACCTTTATGATAGTTTTTCAACTTACCTTTACTCAACAGAGTTCAACAATAGTGAAGCTGTGAGACAAGCTTCATCATTACTATCAACCGTATTTGATATGTCTAAAAGTGAATACCCTAAAACCAAGATGACTTTCCAGAATGCACAACAAAATGGATATGAAGTTACCAGCCAACTACACCGCGATATTCAAAAAGTGTGGCGCGAACAAGAGAAGGAGCAATAAAAATGGCTAAAAAAAGAGGTATAGTCTCTCCACTCGGCAACACAGCAGGCTCAGAAGAAGCTATTGCAGATAGCAATAAGAACCAACTTGAGAGTTTGGCCAAGCGCTTGAGAATTGAAGCTGAAAAGAGTGAAACACCACTTGATGAAGTGCTCTCTAAGCATCTGGGAGTAGTCAGCGTAGGTCAAAGTAAAGTCTGGACATTAAAGTCAGGCCAAGAAGCCACATTCACACCGGTTACGTTGTCATATGAGCAGCTTAAATCAAATACAGTCGTCACTTTTGAAATCAACGGGCGCGAGCAATCACTATTAACAGAAGAGTCGCTTCAAGACTTATCAACATTAGATAATCAACAGTTCTACCCAGCAATTGGTCGACGTCTGTCAGATAACAAGATTGACGTTCTTGATGGTTCACGCCGTCGCGCCTATGTACTTGAGAAAAACGGTGCTATAGAAACTTTCTCAATGCTAGTTACTGATGACGAAATCAGTCTAAGCGATGCAAAGGCTCTCGCTACATCACTACAGTCAGTTAAAGAGCACAGCTTACGTGAAATTGGATTACGCCTAGAGCGAGACAAAGAGGCGTACTTAGCTGAACATGGCAAAAAGTTGAACCAGGCTGAGTTAGCGGAACGTCATGGCTTAAGTCAATCAAAGGTAAGTAAAGCACTACAAGCAGCAACAATCGATAGTGATTTAATTTCTGTTTTTCCAGATATTTCATTGCTCAACCACAGTGACTATAAAGCGCTATTGGCAACACAGGCTTTATTAGGTGATCAACTAAGTGATTTCACTGAAGAGCTAAAAAGTAAAGTTAATGAGCTAAAAGTTAGCGGTGGCTTTATCAAAGAAGACCTTAAAGACAAACTCAGCAAACTAATAGCTGATGAGTCTAAGTCCTTCAAGCCAGCTACAGATAAACCAGTTGTGACGACATTATTCAAGTTTGACAATAAAGATCAGTTTGCTCGCAAAAAAGTGAAAGGAAGAAACTTTTCTTATGAATTTGGTCGAGTTCCGAAGGATATTCAAGATAAGTTAGATGAGGCAATTTCAAACATACTTAATGAAAGTTTACAATAGAAAATTCATGTACAGGTGAGTTTGTAAACTCACCTGTATAGCAGCAATTCATCCTTGTTCATAATTTACCCAGCTGCCTTGCGATATCCTCTACTAACCTAGGTATCATTTGTTCGATCGTGACTAGTTGAGCGCCTATATCCAAATTACCTTTCTCAGCTATCACCTCAATATCAGAGAATAACTCTCTTAATTTGTTAGCGCTTATTTCACCACACATCCCTTTTAACGCATGCGCTATTTGACGGACTTCTTCACTATTCCCTTTTTTGTGTTGCTCTATTAGTTCCTGCACCTTAATAGGTACTTTTACAACAAAAACTTCACAAATTTTGTTTAGTAAGACTTCTTTATTTAATAATCGTGCAAGGGCTTGTTCGCGGTCCCAGAGCTTTTCTTCTTTGAGTTCATTTCCGGCAAGAGGAATTGCTTTAGATTGCCCCTCGTAGCTTGATAACGACCATTTGACGACCTTTTCTAATACTTTAACTGCCTCAATTGGCTTACTCACATAATCACTCATCCCCACAGCTAAGCATTTTTCCTTTTCACCAGCCATAGCGCTTGCGGTCATTGCAATAATAGGAATATCAATAAACGACTCTCCTGCTTTTCCTGTGCGTATTTTTTCACATACTTGATAACCATCTAAAATTGGCATTTGGCAGTCCATCAGTATGCAGTTTATTTGCTTCTCACTTGTGTTGAAGTGATTTAAAAGTTCAATTGCATCTCGTCCATTACTTGCTGTTAAAATATTTATAGGCAGCTCATCTAATGCGCCTTTAGCAACTTCAATGTTGATTTCGTTATCGTCGACAATCAATACCGTACAACCTTTTAATTGCTCAATGACATCATCTGAAAGTTCAAAGCCGCTGGTTTCAGAAAGTAGATATAATGGCTCACTTTTTGGCACTTCGTAGCCAGCTACTTGCACCAGCTCTGTTTGGGTTACAGGCTTTGTAATTTGAGAAACTTTTGACGCAATACCTTTAGGAAGTGGGTTTCCTGGCTGATGAAGTGTTATAAACTGAGCGCTTTGGTTATTTTCGCTTAAAACTTCAATAATAGAACCTATGTTATTCGTTGTATCATCTTCATAGTCTAAGAACACGTAGTCAAAAACTTTGCTTTTATGTGCGCCAAGCTCTGCCATAGAGCATGTGCTGACAATACCGCCTAGCAAACTGATTGTCTTATCTAAAACCTCCCAAATATTTGGATTACTGCTCGCCACCAAAATGGCTTTATTCTCGTAGCATTTTTCAGTAACCTGAGAGTTTTCTCCATTGCAGCGAACTTTAATATTGAAGGTGAAAACACTGCCCTGATTTAAAGTTGAACTGACAGAGATGTCTCCATCCATTAATTGGCATAATTGTTTACAAATAGACAAGCCAAGTCCGGTCCCCCCAAACTTTTCTGATATTGCAGTACTTGCCTGCTGAAATGCATCAAATAATTGTCCTTGTGTACTAGGCGCGATCCCTATTCCCGTATCTTGGACGTTCACTTTTAAATTATGTGTATCTTCTGATATGCGCTCAGAACTAACAATGACTTTGATATAGCCTTTGTCAGTAAATTTTATCGCATTACTGATTAAGTTATTTAAAATTTGAGTGAGTCTGAGCGGATCTGTTTTAACATTCTCACAGTTTAAGTCACTGGTATCTAAATATACATTTAACCCTTTATCAAAGGCTCGAATAGCACTCGATTCAACTAGCCTTTCAATTAGCAGTTGTAGATTGATTGTTTTAAGATTTAGATCCAATTTACCTGCTTCGATCTTTGATAAATCAAGTATGTCATTAATTAATAGATTTAAATTTGACGCACTTAGCTCCATCATTTCAACAAGGTTTCGTGATTTACCAGACAACTCTTCTCGTTTTAAAATATTTAAAGTACCAATTACTCCATTAAGCGGAGTACGGAGCTCATGGCTTATATTCGATATGAAAGCACTTTTTATATCGCTATGCTTAATAGCATTATCTTTGGCCTCTGCAAGCGCTTGAGTACGCTTTCGAACTTTTGCTTCTAGTTCTGTATTTAATCGTTTTACTTTTATCTCTGCATCTTTTTCTTTTGTTATATCTCTAATAATTAAAGCAAGCCCTATTAAGGTATTGTGTTCAGAAAAAACGGGGCTAACAGATATAGCGTAATGAAGCGTTGTTTCGTCAAATTGTTCAGATAATTCATCTTTAATTTGTGATTTAGAGCTTTGAATATCAGTTACGTAGGTGTGGATGGGTAATTTTGAAAGAAACTCAATGTCTTTTGCTGGCTTCCCTAATGCTGTCACTTTAGAAATTGACAACAAACGCTCCGCCGTATTATTTACACTTGTTAACTCACCTTCTAAATTTAACCCAACGATTGCATCGATTGACCCATCAACTATTGCAGAGGCTTCTCTGCGAGCTTCTGCTAAGAACTGACTTCTTGTTGCATTTCGATAAAACATTATAAGTAATATAAATGTGAAAACACCTATTGCAGCTAAGAAGCTATAAGTAATTTCTCGCTTCTCATTAATTAACGTTTCTACGTACTTTTCAGGCACTAAAAGATTAAAGTTGATGTAACCATACTTATTTCTAGGCTTTGTCTTCACTTTTGTAGAATGTACATAAAACTGCAGGTCAGGGTTAAGTTTTGAAGTTATCGTATAGAGTCCCTGATATTGAACTTTCTGACTATAAACTTTATCCCACGTTATTTCAGGGTTTAAGTCTCTTGAAAATTGATATTCTTCAATAGGATGGTAGACAAAGTCACCTTCAGAGCTACTAATAATTAAATCAGAGTAGTTAAAAACGGTTCGTTTAAGATTATCAATGAGTGCATTAGCATTTACATTCATAATTAAAAATGCATACCGCTTTCCTTTATCACTAAAGATGGGAATAGAAAAACGTAGCATTGGCTGGTAGGGAAAAACCACTTCACCAAATTCTTTATTTAAAGTGAGTGGTGACATGTAAATTTGATTCGTTTCAAGTTGAGAGCTTGGTAAAAAATATGGCTCACCACTTTTAGCCTGCAATGAGTAGTCAGGCACAGCCTCTACAGATGCGCCTACCCGTTGCACACGTATTAACTCTTTACCCTCGGCTGTAATAGCAATAACACGAAGTTGCTCAACAGCTAGATTATTCTCCATAAAACCAATAAATATAGTTTCTAGACGCTCTTTCCACTGGTTGTATGTAGTACCATCGTATGGATCAATTCCATCATTAAATTCAGCTCTTGGTAATCCCGATATAGGGGGGGTTGAGTATAAAAAGCGGAGATCTGATTTTGACTCAGCAATTGAACTAGTTACTATTTCTTTTAAGCGCTCTTGAGTCTCAGTAAACTCTTGGTCAATTGACCCTAAAACATCATTTTTAACGTGCCCTTCAAAAAAATAAACTGCGAATAAGCCAAAAATGCAAAACACAAAGGAAACAATTGTTAAATATACCTTCGAACCAACTAAACTTGCACCACCTTTATTATAAATATCCATACTATGTCCGCTTAATATTTGTTCTACACCACTTTAGCAAGATAGACCTCAAAGCGTCATACTCGAGTGGCTTTGCGATATAATCATCCATTCCGGCATCAAAACAGCGCTGCTTATCTGCACTTAATACATTAGCAGTTAAAGCAATAATTGGTGTATGTTTGAAAGCAGAAAACTCTCTAATTTTTATAGTGGCTTGCGGACCATCTAATACTGGCATTTGCATATCCATAAAGATAATATCAAATACACCTAGTTCACATTGTTCAACAGCTTCCTGACCATTGTTTGCCATATTTATAGAGGTAATATTAAATTCATTGAGCATCGCTTCAATCACTATCTGATTAATGTCATTATCTTCAACAACAAGCGCATTAATATTCGATAAATCTATATCTTCTTTAGGTGTAGTTAATGAAGCATCTTTATGATCTAAGTCCATTGAAGATAGTGTGCGCTTTGCTAACAGAGAAAAATAAAAATGAGATCCTTCTCCTAGTGCACTTTCGACTTGTAGAGGTGCTTCCATCAAATCTAATAATTTATTTGATATAGTGAGGCCCAACCCTGTACCACCAAAACGTCTTGTAATAGACGTATCTGCCTGAGAAAATGCTTCAAAAAGTGTACTCAAGTGCTCACTTGCAATCCCGATCCCTGTGTCTGAGACATTAAATGTCAGCTTTACTTCATCAAGTCCAATCTCTTGTATGTTAACTGTTAAAGAAACACTGCCTCGCTCAGTGAACTTTACAGCATTACCCAGTAGATTAATTAATATCTGCTTTAATCGTGTTTCATCTGCCAAAAAAGCCAATTTTTCAACTTCCGGAGACGTAGAGATATAAAGCTGAATATTCTTACTGTTTGCTTGTTCCTGAAATAAATGTTTAAGCTCTTCTAAAAGGTAGCTTAAATCTACAGGTTCAGACTCAAGCTCAATTTTAGAAGCCTCAATTTTACTCAAATCAAGAATGTCGTTGATAATAACTAATAAGCTTGCACCTGAAGACTGTATCAGATGTAGCATCTTGCTTTGTTCTGGTGTGAGCGTCGTGCGGCTTAGCTGGCGTGCCATACCTAAAATGCCATTCATCGGTGTTCTAATTTCATGGCTCATGTTGGCTAGAAACTCTGATTTAACTTTTGTTGTATGCTCCGCGCTTTGCTTCGCTTCAGAAAGGTCTTTGCTTAGTTCTCTAAACTTATTAGCGGCCTTGGCTAAAATACCAATTTCGTCTTTTCGTTTTAAATCATAAATCGGAGCTTCCAAATCTCCGTTTAAGAAATATGTAAAGCTATTTGTTAAGCGTTTAATCGCACGTGTAATTTGCAAGTGAAAGAATGCTGATAGAGCGACTATGTAAATAACAACCATCAAAGCAAGTACATTTAAAATGCTTTCTGTCATTGAAACCGTTTTATGAGCATCCCGTTTTATTTGTTTTAGTTGCGTTAACGAATCTTCCCTTAAACTATTTGCAAGCGTACTAAATTCAATTGCATCTCCAGCCATTACTACATTTACTAAGCTTAAATAGTTTCGATTAGCCTGAACACTTTTTGAAAAAACCTCCCGATAATGGCTTACGAAATTGAGCATTTTTTCAAATTTAGTATCATCAGCTCCATTTTTAGATAGCGAATTCAGTATTTTTTCAACGGCAGCTCTTTTGGCATAATCTTTTTTTGTTAAAAATTGAATTGCATCATGATGCAGCACATGCCAAAGATTAAGGTATTCGGCAATTAGCAACTTATCATTTGTATTAATCGTCTTTGTTTTCAAATCGTCAAGAAGTAAAACTGCATTCAGATAAATTTGGGGTAACTCTTTTTCAATTAAGTTATTTCGTTGTGTAAAGCGAAGTTTCAATACTTTTAAATTATCACCATAACGACTTACTAGCTGCGTCATCCCATTTATGTGAGCTTTCGTTCTTCCTACAGTATTTTTTAAAGTAATTTCAGCTAATCGACTTTCAATACTTCCAAAATTTACCATGATTTTTTTAAAAACGGGGGCACTACCTGATGCTCCGTAAACTGAGATATCCCTTTGCATCTCAACAATAT